>JAUIFX010000016.1 GCA_030429865.1 Gammaproteobacteria bacterium
CTACGCTGGGCGCGCTGGTCGGCGCGCTGCTCGCGGGCTGCGCGGGCATCCCCACCACGGTGCCGCGTCAGCCGAGGTAGCGATTTCGGCCGCACAGCACGTGTCATTCACCTCGCCAGGAGACCACGGAGCCGCGTGATGAGACTGAGCCCGTTCGACGACTACCCGTTCCACCAGGCGCCGACGCCGTTCGCGACCGTGGCGACCTCGGATGCTCACTACAACGACGGCTATTTCTGTGCCTTCTATGCCACGGACTGGTATTGCTGCACCGGCCTGCGCCTGCATCCCAACGTCAACGTGGTCGATGGCTGGGCAACCATCGCGCACGGCGGGCGGCAGACCTCGCTGCGCGCCTCGCGCGCGCTGCATCCTCGCTATGGCGATCTCGATGCGGGCCCGCTGCGCTACGAGATCCTCGAACCCATGAGGCGCATGCGCGTGAGCGCGAGCGACAACGCGGCCGGGATCGCGTTCGACGTCGTTCTCGAAGCGCAATCGCCGCCGTTCGTCGAGGAGCGCTACCAGCATTTCAAGTACGGTGCAGTGGTCAACGACCTGGTGCGCTACACCCAGGTCTGCCGCGCCACGGGCAGCGCCCTCATCGCCGGCCGGCGCGTGCCGATCGACGGCTGGCACGCGATGCGCGATCACTCCTGGGGCGTGCGTTCCTCGATGGCGATGCCGACCGGTATCGCGGGCGCCGCACCCGAATCCGCCGCCGCGGCGCGCCGTGCGCTGCGCCTGTGGGTGCCGTTCCAGGTCGAGGACCATTGCGGGTTCTTCAACACGCACGAGAGCTCCGACGGACAGCCGCTCGATTTCGAAGGACGGCTCGATTACGCCGACGGCCGCACGGTGCGCCTGCGTGCGGTGCGCCATGAACTCGAGTACCTCACCGGCACGCGGCAGCCGCGCGGCGGCACGCTCGAGCTCGACGGCGAGGACGGCGTGACGCGCCGCTACACCCTGTGCCTCGCCGGCACGCCCGCCGACGTGCAGGGTGGCGGCTACTACCGCGGCTGGCGCGACAACCTCGGCCCCGGCATCTACCGCGGCGCCGAGCACGTCGAACATGACAGCTACGAGGTTGCGGCCGGCGGACTGCCCGGCGGTCCGCCGCACGTGCCGGCCGCGCAACGGCTCGGTCCGACGGAATACCCGATGGCGATGACCGGACCGGGCGGCGCCGTCGGCATGGCGCATTTCGAGCACACCTTGAGCGGTCCTTACCCGCGTTACGGCTTCGAGTGAGGCCGGGGCCCGGTAGCGACGTTGGCCGTCCGCGCGGCAGGGTCCGTGTCCGCCAAGCGGCCTTGCACGGGTACTGGCGTTTCTCGGGTGCGTGCGTCAGGATACGGCCCCGGTAACAACACGCGAGGAGGTATTCATGTTTTCGCACATCATGGTTGGCAGCAACGACATCGACCGTTCGAAGAAATTCTACGACGCCCTGCTGGGCGCGCTGGGCGCGAAGGAGGCGATGGTCGATGACAAGAACCGCCTGATCTACATGCACAACAACGGGCTGTTCCTCGTCAGCCAGCCGATCGACGGCAAGCCGGCGACTGCCGCCAACGGCGGTACCATCGGTTTCGCCTGCGAGTCGCAGGAACAGGTCGATGCGTGGCATGCCGCGGGCTGCGCCAACGGTGGCAAGAGCATCGAGGATCCGCCGGGCATTCGCGAGAGCGGTTTCGGTCCGCTGTATCTCGCCTACGTGCGCGATCCGGACGGCAACAAGCTCTGCGCGATGTACCGCGCCGGCTGAGCCGGGCGCGCGTAGCCCGCTGGCTGCGCAGCGCTTGAAGACATCCCGCACGGTGTCCGCGCCCGGGCGCAGACACCGTGCGGGTATTTTTTTGGCCGCGTCCCGCGTCCCGCGTCCTCCGGCATCCCGGAGGGCCGCGCGGGCTCAGGCGATGTAGGGGGCTACCGCCTCGCGCACGGCCTTGGCCACCGCGACCGAGTCGGGCGTGTCGGAATGTACGCAGATGGTGTCGACGCGGGTCGCTACGTCCTTGCCGTTGACCGACCGGATGCGCCCCTCGGAGACCACGCGCATGATCTGCTCGACGGCTTTCTCCGGGGCGACGGGAGTGTGCTGCCGGGTGATGATGCAGCGACCCTCGTCGTCGTAGTCGAGATCGGCGAAGATCTCCCACTTCACGTCCGTGTATTTCGGCCACACGGTTTCGTGCAGCGTGCCGGTGGTGCCGTACATGGGCACGCCGAAAGCCTGCGCGGCCTCGGCACACGCGATGGCGACGTCTTCGTCCGTCCACGCCGCGCCGTACAGCGCGCCGTGGGGCTTGACGTGGTTGAGCGTCATGCCTTCGATATCGAGAAAGCCTTTCAGCGCGGCGACCTGGTAGATGATGCTGTCGCGCAGCTCTTCGCGGTCCATCTTCATCACGCGCCGCCCGAAGCCGTCACGGTCCGGGTAGGAAGGGTGTGCGCCCACCTTCACGCCGTGCTGCTTGGCGAGCCTGACCGTGCGATGCATGACGACCGGGTCGGAGGCGTGGAAACCGCATGCCACGTTGGCCGAGGTGATGTAGGGCATGATCGCCTCGTCGTCACCACAGGTGTAGATGCTGTACGCCTCGCCCATGTCGCAGTTGATGTCGATGTTCATCGGAAACCTCCTTGCTGAGTGCACGGACCGGACCGGGCCATCTTCGCACCCGCAGGGCTGGACCGCTACCCGCGCGGCGGGGCCGCGGCGCGCCGCCGCTTCAGTCGCGCAGCCGTGACGCGAGCTGCAACCATCGCGCGACGCGTGCGCCGGCCCGGCGCAGCGCGGCCGGCGCGTCGTGCAGGGCTTCCCCGAGTGACAGCGGGTGCGTGACGCAGGCCTCGATGGCATCGAAGCGCGCCGCGAGGGCGGACTCTGCATCGGCGGCGATGGCACCGCCGATGGCGACGACCGGGATGCCCAGGGCACGGGCGGTAAGCGCGACCCCGCTGGGCGCTTTGCCATGCAGGGTCTGCGCGTCGAGTCGCCCCTCGCCGGTGATCACGAGCGTGGCGCCGCGCAGGCGTGTCTCGAGATCCAGCGCGTCCATCACCAGCGTCGCTCCGGGTTGCAGCGTTGCGCCCAGGAAGGCCAGCAGGGCGGCGCCGGCACCACCGGCGGCGCCCGCGCCGGGCCGTGCGCGCACGGCGCAGCCCAGGCTTGTCTCGACGATGTCGTAGAAGTGTGCCAGCGCGGCGTCTAACTGCAGTACCTGCGCCGCGGTTGCGCCTTTCTGCGGCCCGAACACGGCCGCAGCGCCCTGCGCGCCGAGCAGGGGATTGTCGACGTCGCAGGCGACGCGCAGGCCCGCACGGCGCACGCGGGGATGCAGATCGGTGACGTCCACGCCGGCAACCTCGGTGAGCAGCGCGCCGGTCATCGGTTCGGTGATCACGCTGCCGTCGGCGCGCCGGAACACCGCGCCGAGCGCTTGCACGAGGCCGGCACCCCCATCGATCGTGGCCGAGCCGCCGATCGCGATCACGATCGATTCGAGCCCCGCGTCGAGCGCTGCGCGGATCAGTTCGCCCGTGCCGTAGCTCGTCGTCGCGAGCGGGTTGCGCGCCGGCGGCGGTACGAGCGCGAGCCCGGAGGCACTGGCCATCTCGACGACCGCGGCGCGGCCGGCGCCGAGCACGCCGTAGCTGGCGCGCAGCCGTTCGCCGCGCGGACCGGTGACCTCGCTGGTGACAAAACGCCCACCGCTCGCCGCGATCAACGCGTCGGCGGTGCCTTCGCCGCCGTCCGCCAGGGGCAGCTCGTCGAGTACGGCGCCGGGCAGCACGATGCGCACCCCGTCGGCGATGGCGTGCGCGACGGCTGCCGCCGGCAGGCTCTCCTTGAACGAATCCGGGGCGATGACGATTCTCACGGCAGCGACACGCTACCACGCGCCTCCCGGGTCAGGCGATCGGTTCGTAGCGAACGGCGGTGCGCCGTGATTAATCCCGCACCTGGCCCTATCCTGTCGTACGGATCAAGCCGGACTAGCCGTAAGGAGGGTGTTCGATGAAGCAGCAGAACGCGGGCAAGGTGGTCGTCATCACGGGCGCGAGCAGCGGTCTCGGCGAGGCCGCCGCACGCCGCCTGGCCGCGGAGGGGGCCAAGCTCGTGCTGGGCGCGCGGCGCCTCGAGCGGCTGCAGGCGCTGGCAGATGCCTTGTCACCGGCCGCGGTCAGCGTCGTGCAGACCGATGTCACCGACGCGGCGCAGGTCCAGCGTCTCGTCGATCACGCCGTCGAGGCGCATGGCGCGCTCGATGTCATCGTCAACAATGCCGGGCTCATGCCGCACTCGCCGCTCGAGCGCGGCAAGATCGCGGACTGGGATCGCATGATCGACGTCAACATCAAGGGCGTGCTCTACGGTATCGCGGCCGCCTTGCCGCACATGAAGGCGCGCGGCAGCGGGCACATCATCAACGTCTCGTCCGTCGCCGGTCACAAGGTGCGCCCGGGCAGCGCGGTGTATGCCGCAACCAAGGCGGCGGTCCGCATGATCTCCGAAGGGCTGCGCCAGGAGGTCAAGCCGTACAACATCCGTACGACCGTGATCTCGCCGGGAGCGGTCGAAAGTGAGCTGCCGGACAGCCTCACCGAGCCCGATTTCGCCAAGGCGGTGCACGAGTTCTACGAAAAATTCGCGATTCCGGCCGAGTCCTTCGCCAACATGCTCGCGTTCGCGATGAGCCAGCCGCCGGACGTCGACGTCAACGAGATCCTGTTTCGTCCGACGAGCCAGGAGTTCTGAGCGCAGCGGTGCTAGTCGCGCAGCGGCAAACCGCAGCAGCCCGACAGCAGTGATACGCCATCCGCGCGGCGCCACAGCAGGTCCGCCGCCCAGCCGTAGAGCCGTTCGCTCATGCCGTCGGAACACTGCGCGGGCCGCACCAGGAGCGTGTAGTGTGCGGACGCGTCGCGGGCTTCGAGCGCGACCGGGAAATGGAGGCCGTTGCGCGATTCGGCGTGGTCGACCACGTCGGCGTCGCGTGGCGACCCGGCCCCGAGCAGGTCGAGGTGCAGTTCGCCTGCGACCGTCAGCGCGGCACTCCAGAACGGTTCGGTACCGGCGCAACGCAGCCCGGCCGGCAGGGACGTACCCGCGACGCGTGGCAGGTCGACCGGGGCGAGGTAGCGCAGCGCGACCCAGGCATTGCCCTCGCGCCACAGGATCCGGCCCCACGCGCCGCTGCCATCGACTTCGAGGATCTCGAGCGGCGCAGCGCCGGCACCCAGATCGCCGAGGTCGGCGGCGCTGCCCGACGGCGCGGCACGCACGTTGAGCACCGAGCCGTCACCGATACCGCTTACCCGGTAGGTTCGCGGTGCGGCCGGGGGTTCGGCGAGCGTGACGGTGCTCGCGAGGGCCAGCGCAGCGAGGCCGGCGAGGGCGCGGGACCTGCACTCAGGCGCGCACACGTAACCGGACGCTCATCGCGGGGCGAGCCAGTGGCTGTGGACCCAGCCGGTATCATCTTCGGCGCCGTCGCTGATCTCGGCCACCAGCCACCACAGGCCGTCGGTCTCGATAGCCGAGACCAGCGTGCCGTGGCCGAGCAGCTTGATGCGTTCGTGCTCGATACCGGGCCCGCTGCGCATGTTGAGCCCGCGGCGGGCATGAACCTCGAACACCGCCATGGCCGCGGCTTCCTCGGCACGGCCGCCGAGCATCGCGCGAAAGCGTTGCATGTCCCAGGCAGGGCCCGGATCGGACTTGCGCTGGGGGGAGATATCGTCGTGGCCGAGCACGGCGTCCGGCGTGATGCCATAGGTTTCGCCGAGCGCGCGGACGATCTCGGCAACCACCCGTACCTGCGCGGCGTCGAAGATTTCCCAGCCCGTGACCTGCCCCGGGTGATGGCGGTGCGCCGCCTCGACGACGCGATCGTCGGTGAGCGGCGTTCCGGTCCACGTCTTCCAGCGTCCGGCGGCGCCCTGCAGCTTGCCCCAGTTGACGATCTCGATGCCGACCGAGCAGGCGTTGAGGCCGTCGCGCCCCATCCAGCTGCTGCGGCCGGCGTGCCAGGCCCGCTCGTTGAACGGCACCATCTGCGTGACCTCGCCATCGTGGCCGACGACCAGGTGTGCCGAGACCTTGTTGGCCGGGTTCCTGAAGAACTCGACCGTGCCGCGCGCGCTGCCGTTCGCGGTGTAGTGGATGACGACGAATCGCGGCTTGTTGCCGACGAGCTTGCCGCCCTGGTTCGCGGTGGCCTCGAACGGCACGGCATTGCCGTCGGCATCGAACAGCCTGTGCCTGGTGATGTGCATACGGCTTCTCCCGGTGCCGTGCCCGCGGCGCGGCCTCAGGCGGTTGCGTCTTGTTCGACCTTGCGAAGCGACAGCGCGTTCATGCAATAGCGCAGACCGCTCGGTGGCGGTCCGTCAGGGAAGACGTGGCCGAGATGGGCGTCGCAGGTATTGCAGACCGCCTCGATGCGGCGCATGCCGTGAGAATCGTCGGCGCGGTAGGCGACTGCATTCTCGGCGATCGGCTGGTCGAACGACGGCCAGCCGGTGCCGGAGTCGAACTTCGTCGCCGCGTCGAACAGCAGGGAGCCGCAGCACACGCAGGCGTAGCGGCCCGGTTCGAAGCGGTTGCAGCTGTCCGAGCTGAACGGCATCTCGGTGCCGGCCTCGCGCGCGATGGCGAACTGCTCGGGCGTGAGGAGTTGCCGCCACTCGTCGGCGCTCTTCTCCACGCGCCGCGCGGGTTGCGGGTTGCCCTCGGCGGCGAAGCGCAGGACGGCGGTCCAGTCAAGCATCGAATTCGCTCCTGTCATCGTGGTCGTCACGCGAATCGTGGGTGAAACCGCATGGTAATCAGGGCCGGTCCGCACTGGCAATCGCGCGCCGGTCCCGCGATCGCGCGTGGACGGTACCGCGCCGCCCGGCGCCCGGTAAGCCCGGCCCGTGCCGGAGGACGCGGTCTCCGGGTCCCGCGGCGCGCGCAGACGAATGTGATCCCGATCATGCCGCGCGCCGGGCATCTCCCCTAGGCTGAACCGCCTACGCATGGAGCCGTCATGCCCCGAACCACGACGATGGCGAGTTCGGCATCATCAACCGCCAGGAAGATCGCCCTGCGTGGAGCCGCTCTGAGCAAGGTCTATCGCGCAGGTGATGTCGCCGTGCACGCGCTGCGGGACGTCGACATCGAACTCTACCGGGGCGAGTTCGTCGTGCTGCTGGGACCGTCGGGCAGTGGCAAGTCGACCTTGCTGAACATTCTCGGCGGACTCGACGTCCCGAGCAGCGGACAGGTCTACTTCGACGGCGCAGAGATCACGGCGCGCGACGAAGCGGCATTGACGCGGTTTCGCCGCGATCATGTCGGTTTCGTGTTCCAGTTCTACAATCTCGTGCCGAGCCTGACGGCGCGCGAGAACGTGGCCCTGGTTACCGAGATTGCCCGCGACCCGATGACGCCCGAGGCGGCCCTCGAGGTCGTCGGGCTCGCCGGCCGCCTGGACCATTTCCCGGCGGAGCTGTCCGGCGGCGAGCAGCAGCGCGTGGCGATAGCCCGCGCGATTGCCAAGCGGCCGGACGTGCTGCTGTGCGACGAGCCGACCGGCGCGCTCGACAGCGTCACCGGGATACTGGTGCTCGAGGCGCTGGAGGGCGTCAACCGTGAGCTCGGTACGACCACCGTGGTGATCACGCACAATGTCACCATCGGCGGCATGGCCGACCGCGTGATTCGACTTGCCGATGGCCGCATCAGCGAGATCACCCGCAACGCGCAGCGCCGCCGGGCCGCGCAACTCAGCTGGTAGGACGATGTTCAGCGCGCTCGACCGCAAGCTGCTGCGCGACCTCTGGCGGCTCAAGGGCCAGGTTCTCGCGGTATCGCTGGTCGTGGCGTCGGGGGTCGGCGTGCTGGTGATGTCGCTGACCGCGCTGGAGTCGCTGCAGGCCACGGCGGCCGCGTACTACGAGCGCTATCGATTCGCCCACGTTTTCGCCGGGGCCAAGCGCGCGCCTGAACGCCTTGCGCGCGAGATGGCGGCGATCCCCGGCGTACAGGCCGTGGAAACACGCATCTCACGGCTGGCGACGCTCGACCTGCCGGATTTTCCCGAGCCGGTCATGGCGCGCCTGATATCCGTTCCGGAACGCGGTGCGCCGCGCCTGAACCGTCTCGCGATGCGCGCCGGACGCTGGGTTGCGCCGGGGCGGCCGGACGAGATCGTACTCAGCGAACCGTTCGCCCTCGCCCACGATCTCACGCTTGGCAGCCGCTTCGAGGCGATCATCAACGGCCACCGGCGGCGTCTCGAGGTCGTCGGCATCGCCTTGTCTCCGGAGTTCGTCTACGCGATCGGGCCCGGGTCGTTGATGCCCGATGACCGGCGCTTCGGCATCGGCTGGATGGGGCGGCGGGCGCTCGCCGCGGCCTTCGATCTTGACGGGGCGTTCAACGACGTCTCTCTCACGCTCCTGCGCGGGGTCGACCCGGCCGCGGTGCTGGCCCGCGTCGACGCGATTCTCGAGCGCTACGGCGGAACGCCCGCGATCGCGCGCGCCGACCAGATCTCGAACTGGTTCCTGATGAACGAGCTCGACCAGCTGAGGACGGTGTCGACGCTGCTGCCGGCGATCTTTCTCGCTGTCGCCGGCTTTCTCACGAACATGGTCCTGGCGCGCATCGTCGCCACCGAACGCGCCGAGATCGGACTGATGAAAGCCTTTGGTTACTCGAACCGGCAAGTCGCCTGGCACTACGTGCAGATGGTGATCGCGATGACGGCGGTCGGTATTGTCCTGGGGGCCATCGTCGGCACCTGGTTGGGACGCATCAACACTGAAACCTATTCGGAGTTCTATCGCTTTCCGTTCCTGTACTTTCGCCCCACGGCCGACGTCTATGCCCTGGGCGCGTTGATCAGCCTTGCCGTCGCGCTGAGCGGGACCGCGTTCTCCGTGCGTCGTGCCGCCATGCTGCCGCCGGCCGTCGCCATGCAACCCCCCGCGCCGCCCGCCTACCGGCGCCGCGGACTGAGCGGAATGCGATGGTCGCGTCATCTCGACCACCCGACACGAATCATCCTGCGCCAGATCGAGCGGTGGCCGCTGCGTTCGGCGCTGACCAGCGTGGGCGTGGGACTGTCGGTTGGCGTCCTGGTGATGGCCAACCAATGGATTGATTCGATCGATGCCATTGCCGAGGAGTTCTTCTTCAGATCGCAGCACCAGGACGTGATGGTCGGGCTCGTCGAACCACAATCAACCGCTGCACTGTACGAGTTTCGGCGTATGCCCGGCGTGCTCGCCGCCGAACCCTTGCGCATCGTCAGTGCCGATTTTCGCGTCGACAACCGGCGCCACCGCGGCGCGGTCGAAGGCGTCCGTGCCGATGCCAGGCTGCATCGCCTGTTCGATGCCGGCGGCGCGATCGTCTCCGTTCCTCCGGACGGTCTCGTGATGTCCACGGTGCTGGCGAAGAAGCTCGGCGTCGGCGTGGGCGACCAGGTCTGGCTCGAGCTGCGCGAGGGGCGCCGCCCGGTACGCGCGGTGCGTGTCGTGCGCTTGTTCGAGACGATGATAGGCATGTCCGCGTACATGGATGCGCGCGCGCTCGACAAGCTGTTGCTCGAACGGCCCAGCCTGGAGTACGTCAACCTGCTCGTCGATCCGCTGCACGAACACGCGCTGTTCGCGCGCCTCAAGGCCTCACCCGAGGTCAGCGCGGTCATGAAGCGGCGTGCCGCGGTCGAGACTTTTCACGACACGCTCGGGGACACGCTGCTGGTCTACGTGGCCTTTTTCACGGGCTTCGCTGCCGCGCTCGGTTTCGGGGTCGTGTACAACAGCGCGCGGGTGGCGCTCTCGGAGCGCGCGCACGAGCTCGCGACCCTGCGTGTGCTCGGCTTCAGTCGCGGCGAGATCGCCTACATACTGCTCGGCGAGGTGGCTCTGCTGACGGTCCTCGCCTTGCCGATCGGCTGCCTGATGGGGCGCGGGCTGGCCTGGATCATGACCGCCGGGTTCGAGACGGAGCTCTACCGCGTGCCGCTGGTGGTCGATGACGCGACCTACGGCACGGCGGCGGCGCTCGCCCTCGTCGCCGCGGCAGTGTCGGCCGCCCTGGTCGGTCGGCGCGTGGCGGCTATCGATCTCGTCTCGGCCCTGAAATCCCGTGAGTGAACCTGGTATGAGCGCAGCCCGACGCCGCGGCATCCTGTGGGGCCTCGTCGCAGTGCTCCTCGTCGCCGCACTCGTTTATGCATTCCGCCCGCAGCCGGTGCCGGTGGACGCGACGAAGGTCGGGCGCGGCGAACTCGTCGTGACGGTCGATGAAGAGGGCGAAACGCGCATTCGCGACGTGTTCGTCGTCTCCGCCCCGGTGACCGGCTGGGTCAAGCGTATCGAGGCGGAGGTCGGCGACGAGGTCGTTGCCGGAGCCACCGTCGTCGCCGAAATCGAGCCCATCGACCCGGCGTTCCTCGACCTGAGGTCGGAAGTGCAGGCCGAAGCCGACCTGAATGTCGCCCGTGCCAACCAGGCGCTCGCCGCGGCGGAGCTCGAACAGGCACGCGCGGAGTCCGAGTTCGCGCAGGCCGAGCTCGCGCGCGCTCGCAAGCTCGTTGCCGGCGCGACCATCTCGCAGCAGGCGCTGGACGATGCCGAGCGGCGCGCCAGGACCACGCGGGCGGCGCTTGCCACCGCGCGCGCGCGGCAGCAGGTACGTGAGTTCGAACTCGCGCGCGCCGAGGCCCAGTTGCTGTCACCGCGCGAGAGCCGGGCGGAGCGCGGGTCGTGTGAGTGCGTGCCGCTGACCGCACCCGTCAACGGCCGCATCCTCAGCCTGGCACACGAGAGCGAAGGCGTGATCGAGGCCGGTGCGCCGCTGATCGAGATCGGCGATCCGTCGAAGCTCGAGATCGTGGTCGATTTCCTGTCGGTGGACGCGGTGCAAATCGAGCCCGGCCAACGCGTCATCGTCGAGCAGTGGGGTGGCGGTACGGCGTTGGCGGGCGAGGTGCGGCGGGTCGAGCCCGCGGGGTTCACCAAGATCTCGGCGCTCGGCATCGAAGAGCAGCGTACCAACGTCATCATCGACTTCACGAGCCCGGCGACGGTGTGGCAGCGCCTCGGCCACGGCTACCAGGTCGAAGCGCGCGTGGTCCTGTGGGAGGGAACAGGCGTGCTGACGGTTCCGCTTACCGCGCTGTTTCGGCATGGCGACGCTTGGGCCGTGTTCGTCATCGACGGCGGGCGCGCGCGGCTGCGCGACGTGCAACTCGGCCACCGCAACGGTTACGACGCCGAGGTGCGTGCAGGCCTCGCGGCAGGCGACGAGGTCGTTCTTTCGCCGAGCGACCGGGTGAGCGATGGCGTGCGCGTCGTCACGCGTGATTGAGCTTGCGGGAAGAACCCGGCCCGCGCCAGGCTGGCAGGCGGGGTGGGGCCGCGGCAGGCCGTTCACTCGCCGGCTGGTGTGCCGCCGAAGTCGAACTGCCAGCTCAGCGATGCGCCTACCGTGAACTGGTCGGGGCTGCCGCGCAGGTCGACCAGCGGCGCGTCGGCGATGTCCCCGAGCAGGCGGTCGTAGCCGCCGAACAATACCAGGGTGAGGTTTCTCTGCTGCGGGATGATGGCACTGAAGCCGATGCCGACGCTGTTCGCGCCGCCGTCGGCATCGAAGGTCGGCAGGCCGGAGCGCGCCGACTGGACCGCGTCGACGCCGAAGTAAGCGGACACGAAATCGGCCGAGCCGAAACGCATGCGCGGTCCGATCGCGTAGCGCCAGCGGCGGTCGCCGCCGGTGTAGTCGAGGGATACGTCGCCGACCACGCCGTCGTGCCCACCGAGTCCGCGCCGCAGCTCCACGCGCGCACGCCACGCGTCGCGCTGGTAGCTCGCGAACGCGCCGAGTTCCGCCGCGGCATCGACATCGCCCAGGCCGTCGAGGTCGCCGGCCGAGCCGCTGACGAGGAACGGTGAGCCGCCGTCGCGCTCGTCGCGCCCGAAGCGGATACGCGCGATCGGGCCCGCCTTGAAGTGGCTGCCGTTGACCAGCCGGTAGCGCACGCCTTCGGGTACCGAGGCGAAGAAACGGTCGCGGTACTGGAAGCGGATGTCCGGGAAGATGGAAAAGCCGTAGTCGTCGGCGCCCTCGTACACGGGACTCACGACCGGCGCGAGCCCCAGGCCCACGCGCCACCCGGCCGGTCCGCCGGGCCGGCGCTCCGTGGCAGGAGTGTCGGCTGCCCCGGCAAGACCGGCGAGCAGGCAGAGCAGCGTGAGCAGGGTGGTCGATTGGCAAGCGCGGAAGCGCGGCATGGGGCAACTCGTTCATCAGGCCTGTAGCGCCTTACGTCGCGCCAGGACATAGCGATCACCTTGCCACGGCAAACGCCCTCGACGGTCAAGTGTGACCGGCCGAGGGCACGCTCGGCGCCGCCGTGGGATCTGGTGCGATGCGGGCGTGGCGTGTGCAGTTTCGCGCCGTGAGGCCCGAGTCCGCCTCGTTAAAGGCGGGCCTGAGCCGGATCGCGCGGCGGGTCACGATGACGTTCATCGACGATGGTGCCGCGCTTCGCAGCGCGGACGCCCCGTGTGCAGTGCAGGGCGCCGCCGGCGCGATACACTGCACGCTGAACGAGGGTGGCACGGTGTGCATCTGGGCGAGACCGTTCACCAAGCCACGCGAACCGCCTACACGGACGAGTTCGCCGCGTTGTCGCTGCGCCAACCGGGCGAGAATCGCACGAGCTCGCTCCCCGGGCAGTCCGGGAGCCGGTTTTCGCGCGGCTCAGTTCAGGCGCTTCATTTCGACGGCTTCGTAGGATTTCGCTTTCCCCTTGACGCCCGACTCATACAGGACGCGCTCTTCCAGCGGATAGGTCCTGCTGCCGGTGAGTCGCATCGTGCCGAAGAACGGATGCGCTTTGCCCGGCGTGCTCTTCCAGGGATTGAAACCCAGTGCTTTGAGTTCATCAGGGTCCAGCAGGCATCGTGCGTGGATGTGGTACTCATTCGGCTCTTTGGGAAAATGCAGGGTGACGTGATCCTTGGAAGCGTGGCCGCTGACGGAAAAGTGCGTTTGCGTGATATGTGGCGTGGCGTGGTTCTTGCCGCCTTTGTCGATGTAGCTGCCGTTGGCCAGTTCGCAGTCGAAGAGCCCCTGCGGTTGGGAGAACGGCTGAGTCTTGACCAGGTAGGAGCGCCCGCTGCCGCCCTGGTACTTCCCGGAGCGAATGGTGAAGTCCACATCGGTGCGCCAGAACACGATCATCCCGCCGTCGATCGTCCCGCCTTCGATGCCGTGATAGGCGTAGCCGTAGTAGGAGTATCGCCAATTCTGGCCTGTCGATAGCTTGATGCTCCTGGCGGTGGATCCCTTGCCGCCGGTGAGGTTCAGAAACCTCATTTGGCCGCCATGGTCTGTCTCGTCCAGCAGGTCTGCCTGCTTGTTGAGCGACGCGGTTACCGTCCTGGTCTCTTTCGGATCGAGCATGCCCGATGCGGCCTGGACGGAAGCCCAGGCGACATCCGTGTCTATTCTGAACGATAAAGGTGCTTCTCCGACGTTGGTTAGCGTGTAAGTCCTGGTGCGTGGTTGGAACGGTGTCTTCCTCGTTGATCGCTTGGCGGTGAACGGAGCGCTGGGTGTGACTGCCAGCTCCGGCCCCGAGCCTGCGGGCGCCCCGGCTGACACGCCGGTGATGGTGACCTTTACCGTGCCATCGATTCGTTCGAACGTACTCAGTTTCGCGCCCGTGCCCGGCGGCGTGACGGATGCGGACTCCTGTTGGAATGGAACCGTATGCTCGATGACCCGGCCTTGCGTAGCTGCGGCAAGGAGTTCATCGCAGGTCAACGCAGCGCCCAGATCAACCCGCTGATCCTTGCCGAGGAGGGCACCGACGAGGATGTCCCAGTTACCGGGCGGCACGATTCGCTCCACGGCCACCCTGATCGACGGCATCTGGAGTTGTCCGGTGCCTTGCGTGTCGCTGCTGCAAACGTGATCCCAGCCGAATTCCCTGCGTTCCAGGTCAACGGCGTATGCCGACGTCGCATCGGAAGATATCGATCCGAACGTATCCCCGCTCGGCAACAAGCCCTGGCTCGGGCGAACGAGGCCGTAAGTCGCTTGCGCGGCAACGATGTCGGCCGATGCCGCATCTGCCGACTCGGGACCCGTGACTTCGATGCGCGACCAGTCTCCGCTGCCGCCAGGCTGCGAGATGATCATGGCGCACGCCGGGTAGCGCTCGCTCATGGTCATCCGCACCGAGGTGGGCGGGCCAATGCGACTCGCCGGCGTGCGCTCCTCCTGCTGATGGAATTCCCAGGTCAGATCGACGTCGAGCGGACGGCACGCGTAACCCGCGACACTGCCGTACTGCTTCAGCTGGGTGACCCGCGCACGGCATGCGCGGCACGGTCCATCGCCATGCGGCTCAGCCGGCTGCGCCTGGCCTGCAGCGCCGAACTGCGCCTGCATGGCTTCAACAACGCTTTGAATACAGGCGATGTCGCTACCGCACGCCAGCGCTTGCTGCTGAAGCTCGAACGACGGTTGCGCGAGCGCGGACGGCGGCATGGCCAAGAGCAGCATCAGGTGGAGCATTCGTGCGAGGGCGCGCAGGGCGCGTCTGCGCGGATCCGCGACGCGCCGGAAAATCGCACGCGGACGGTGCGCGATGATCGCGCGCCATCGGTCAACCACACCGGATGGGCCCGGGGGGCGGGTGGAGATCATCGACGACATCGCACCGTTAACACAGAGCGGGCAAGCAGCGCGCCAGGACCCCGATACTCGCCGCGGCCAGGTAATGACATTCACTCGGTATGCGGGCGACTACTCGATTCCGAATCGGGAACGGGCACGCCACTAGCCTTGAGTATATCTGCAGTGCCGCGTTCGATTCATGACCGACCGCCGTGCATGTGGTCGAAATCCGTACCCGAGGCCAGCGCCTCCAGGTTGGATGCTCGAGTCAGGGTCTGCCGTTGCGTCGTTGGCGGGCGCGCCGCAAAGCGACATAGAACCGAATTCCCAATGCGGCCAGACCGCCAACGAGAGCGATGACAGCACCGCTGATGGCGCCGTTCTGCAGCGGTCTGCCAAGCGGGAACAGGAAGTTCCACTTGTGCAGGAAGCTGAAACTGTAACGCTCGGGCCGTTCGCTGTTGCTTAGCGCGTCGGCGAGCACGCCGGTGCGCGTGTCCACGAACAGGCTCGTGTCGAGCGGCGCGCCATAGTCGAGCCGCCACACCGGCAGGCGCTTGTTGCGGAAGTCGTAACCGGGGCCGAAGCGCGTGACGAGCGCGACATCGGTCAGGGCATCGCGCGGCAGGCCGCTGAAGCGCTCGCCGAGCTGCAACGCGAACTCACGGTCGCCCGCCGGCCACGGCGCACCGCTGGCGGCGTCGACGTAGAGCGCGGGACCGGTTCGCGGTACACCGTCGAAGCGGGCGTTGCGGATGGCGCTCGCTCCCCGCGGCTCGGCGGCGGCCGGCGCGAGCTCGAGCCGGTAATAAAGCCTGCCCGCGGCGTTCTCGACGAGCGAGAGGCCGCTGACATCGAGCCCACGCGCGAGGTCGGACCATTGCGCGCGCAGCGGGTAGACGATGGTCTCGGTGGTGAGCGGTGGCGACAGGCGCTGGCCGGTCGGTGATGGCGCGATGCTCGCCTGCAACAGGTGGTAGAGGCCGCTCACGGCGAAGCCTGCCGCCGGCAGGAGCAGCACCCAGGCCGCCGTGCGGTGCCAGCGGCGCGCGCCCGATGTACGAGCGGCGCGCCGCGATGTCCACAGCATCACCGCGCCGCTCAGTGCCATGCCCAGCATGGCCAGGAGCAGCACGGCGAGTGCGGCAACGCGCACCCATTCGCCCCGGGGTGGCATCCAGCTCCAGGTGTGTACGAGCTGGAACCAGCGCTGCACGCGCTGTTTGAAACGATTGTCGACGGCGGCGAGTGCGCCGGTCTCCGTGTGCACGTAGGCGACGAGCGCGTCGGGCGTGGCGAACTGCACGCGGTAAACCGGCAGCAGGCGGTTGATCGGCGGATAAGCGGGGCTGAATTCGTGGATCGCGGTGATCGCGGCGATCGCGGCGGCCTCGGCTGGCAGCGCGAGGTAGTGCCGCGCCAGGAACGCGGCCTGGAGCGGATCGTGGTCCGGCAGCTCGGCACCGGTGTCGAGCGCGAAGTAGCGGCGCGGTGCGCGCGCTGCTGTGGTGACCTGCAGCAGCGGGCCGCGCGGTCCGGTGACGACGCGCAGGGCCTGGGCCTGCGTGATGCCGGCAGCGGTGAGGATGGCATGGATCTCCGGTCCCCCGGCCAGGGCGAGCGGCGCGCGTGGCGGATAGTACACGCGCTGCTGGGGCCCGAACGTCGTCATGAGCGGATGCAGCAGGCCGGACAGGCCCCACAGCACCAGCGTGGCGGCGCCGAGCAGGGCGAGTTGCCGGTGCCAGCGCAGTGCGCGCAGCCGCCACGGCACCCGGCGTTTGGTCGTGACGGGCGAACCAGGCGCGGCCTGGGCGGCTCGATCGCTGGTCTCGGGAATGCTGCTCATGCCGTTCTCCAGTGTTCGACTCAGAAGCTCACCGAGACGCCGGCGAACGCGCCGATACCCTGGCCCGGGGTGAACACGCGGCCGTTCTCGCGGGCCTGGTTCGCGTTGGTGGTGAAGTTCGCGATGTAGTGCTTGTCGAAGACGTTCTCCACCGAGCCGAAGAGCTTCGCGCCAGGTGTGAGCTGCCACCCGGCGGTGATGCCGAGCAGCTCGTAGCCCGGGGTGTCGGTGGTGTTGGCGAAGTCCACCCACGGGCCGCTCGGTACCCAGCGCAGGTTGACGCCGAGATACCAGCCGCGCACCGCGTCGAGGCGCAGCTCGTTGACGTAGAGCCAGGCCGGTACGCCGGCGAGAGCGTTGTCGCCGAATACGGGGTCGTCATCGAAACGGAAGTCGTTCCAGGTCATGACGTGGCGCCAGGTAAGGCGCAGCCCGCGCGCGGCGAGCCGGTCGGACAGGAGGGTCACGTCGAGCCCGGCCTCGAGGCCCTGGTGAATCGTCGCCTCCGCATTGTCGGTGAACGACACGAAGCCGAACGCGCCGGGTGCGCCGAAGTCGAGCAGCTCCTTGTCAATCCAGCTGCGGTAGAGGGCGATGTCCCAGGCGATCGCGGCACGGCGACCGCGCGTGCCGGCTTCGATCGTGGTCGCGCGCTGGGCCTTGAGCGGCGTGAACGGCAGGGCGCCGCCGGCGGTCAGGTCGGCGGTGCCGGGGGGCTCGAAGCCGCGGTTGACGTTGAAGAAGACCTGCGCGTCGGCGTCGATATCCCACAGCAGGCCGAAGCGCGGGCTGAGCTGCGAACTCGTGACCCGTCCGCTGACGTCGTTCAGGATGGCGTCGTTGTCGCGCACGGCGTACTGGTACTGCAGGCCGAGCACGGCCACGAGCCCACCACCCAGTGGCAGTTCCGCCTGGCCGTAGGCGTGATGATTCGCGGCGTCCTGGTCGCTGTGCGTGCGCAGGCTGCCGCGCGTGCCGAAGTCGTTGCGCCAGGTGCGCGCGTCGTTGCTGGCGGCGTTGCCATAGGTTCCGAGCGTCCAGCGCAGCGGACGCGTGCCGAGCACCAGCGTGCCGGTAACGTCGACGAAGGCGCCGACCTCGTGCTCGGACTGATCGATGATGCCGGCGAAGCGCGTGATCGCGTGATCGAGGCCACGCCAGGCGTACCACGCGCCGCCGGCGAGCGTGGTGGTACCGAGGCGCGCAACGGTACGATTGGCGACGCGCAGCACATCGAGGTTGCGATCCCAGTCGTCGGCCACCGGGCCCGGGTCGAGCACCGTCACCGGGCCGCCGGGAAAGAACGGGCCGGCGGTGACCGGACGCCCGGCGGCGCGCGGGTCGTCGAGGGCATCGTCCCGCGCGAGACTGCCGGCGAGTTCGAAATTGTCGCTGAGCGCGGTCAGGTAGACGCGCGTCTCGACGTCCTCGGAGACGCGGTAGCCGATGTTGGCGAACCCGTAGGCGCTGTCGACACCGCTGTGTTCGCGAAAACCCTCGCTGTGCAACCCGGTCGCGGTCGCGTAAACGTCGAAACGCTCACCAGCGTGGGCGAAGCCGGCATTGCCGCGCACGGTCTCGAAGCTGCCGCCTTCGAGGCGGCCGTGGCGCGCGGCGGTGGCGGTGCGCCCGGTCGGTGTGACGATGTTGATCGCACCGCCGAGCGACGCGCCGCCGTAGCGCAGCCCGTTGGCACCCTTGTAGACCTCGATGTAACGGGCCGACAGCGGGTCGACTTCCTGGAACTCCGTCAGGCCGCTGGCGCGGGTGATGGGGATACCGTCACGCAGCAGCGTGATGCCGCGGCGTTCGAACGACGAATTGAGGCCCGAGCCACGGACAGAGATGCGGTTTTCGCGCTGCGCCGAGGTATCGGCGAACACGCCCGGCGTGAACAACAGCGCGTCGCCGATGCTCTGCGCGAAATCGTCGAGGTAGGTCTCGGCTTCGACGAAGCCGATGCCGCCGGGGATACGCTCCAGCGTTCCGCGTGCCGCCTCGGGGGATGGGGCGGTGAGCGAACCCGGCCCACGCGTCGCCGTGACGAGGACTTCCTCGTAGCGCTCGCGCTGACCCAGTCCCTGCGCAGGCGCGAGCAGCGGGCAGACCGCGAGCAGCCAGGCTGCGATGGTGAGGATGTGCTGCGGCGAGCGCGCGGTGCGTGGCATCGACGATGGCTTCCATGCGGTAAGTCGGGCGGCAAGCGTACGAGGTCGGTGTGCTCGCGCCAATGCGACAATTTGTCGCAGTCGATTCAACAAGCGCGGCGGAGGGCGTCAGCGGGGGGGGGCGTTCGCGCTCCAACGGAACGCGCCTTGCGCGTCTCGCCCGTGGTGCTGCCTCGATTGGCGAGTCAATCGCGTCGACAGGCAACCGTATGCGCGCATGAACTTGGGTACACTGACCTCGGCCACAGGTAGGGTCGTGGCGAGTTTCGGGGAGAGTGGATAGATGCAGCTCAGGTGGAAGATCGGTAACGTCAGCATCACGCGCGTCGTCGAGCACGAAGCGCCGACATCCGTCCGTTTCATGTTCGACGGCGTGACGAAAGCGGATCTCCACGCCATCGATTGGCTCAAACCGCACTTCGTGACCGATGACGGGTACATGCTGTTCAGCATCCATGCACTGCTGATCGAATCCGAAGGTCGTCGCATCATCGTCGATACCTGCCTCGGCAATGACAAGGAGCGGCGCGTCGATGGCTGGGGCATGCGCAACGGGCCGTTCCTCGACGACATCGCCCGCGAGGGCTTCGCTCGTGAACGGGTGGACGCGGTGCTCTGCACCCACCTGCACGTGGACCACGTGGGCTGGAACACGATGCTCGTTGATGGCCGCTGGGTACCCACTTTCCCCAACGCGGAGTACCTCTTCGCGCGCGAGGAATGGGCTTACTGGAGCGAGCACGAACAGGAAGAGTTCGGAACCGTGGTCGAGGATTCGGTGCGGCCGATCGTCGACGCAGGCCTGGCTCGGCTGGTCGAACCGAACCATCGCCTGACCAGCGAGGTGTGGCTCGAACCGACCCCGGGACACACGCCGGGCCACGTCAGCGTGCGCATCAGCTCGCAGGGCGAAGAGGCCGTGATCACCGGTGACATGACCCATCATCCCTGCCAGATGGTGCACCCGGAATGGGCCGCCAACGCCGACTATGACAAGCAGCAGTCGACGGCTACGCGTCGTGCCTTTTATGCACGCTATGCCGATAGCCCGGTGCTCGTGATTGGGACTCACTTCGCAACGCCGACGGCCGGCCGGCTGGTACGCGATGGCGATGCCTACCGGTTCGACGTCGACTGAAACCGTAACGCCCGGGCGACGTCACCGGCAACGGGATGGCCGTAACTCGACCCAACGCCCTCCGGTGTCATCCTGGCCTTCAGGGCACCGGGCCTTGACCCTGTTCCCGTGCAAGCAGTCCGCCGAGCGGTGGCCATGGCGCCCGGACGTGACAGCGGATCCCGTTGCCGGACGACGCAGACCGCGCCTGGCAGTCCTGCGTTTGCGGTAGTCTTTCACGCTTCGCGGCTCGCATGGTGGTTCGCACCTGGTGCACGGCCTAGCCTTTGGCGCGAGGCTCCAGGGAGGGTTCGTGAAGCATGCACACCACCATCAAGACGCTCTCGGCGCTCTTCGCGCTCGCACTCGGCGCGCCTGCTCACGCGGCCGCAATCGCGATCGTTAACGCGGGCTTCGAAGATCCTTACCTCGGCAGCAATCTGCCGCCGATTTACGCCGGCGACGTTCCTCCCACGGCTTTCCCGGTCGGCCCGGCGCCAGGCGGATGGTCGGCCTTTGGCGCCACGGGCAACGGCGCTTCGATCGGCGTTTTGAACCCCGGTGTGGCCGGCGTTGACCCCGGCGCGAGCTTTTTTCCTGGCGGCGCCCCCGAGGGCGACAACGTGGCCTTGCTCTACGCGAACGGCGCTGGCAGCGGCGCGGAGTTTGGTATCGCGCAGACCCTCGTCGCAACCCTGCAGGCGCATACCCGTTATACGCTCGAGGTGGATGTCGGCAATATCGCCAGTGGAACCAGCACCGAACCCCTGCTGTTCGCGGGATTCGGGTTCTTCAACCTCGATGGTTTCCCTGGATATCGTATCGATGTCCTCGCCGGCTCCACGCTGGTGGCGCAGGACACGAACGGAGTCAGCCCCGGTGAAGGCGAGTTCCTGACCAGCACGCTGCAGTGGACCACGGGCGCGGCACCCGTGGGTTTCGGCGAGGCGCTGAGTATCCGCCTCGTGAACCTGCGCAACGCCGACGATCCGGCCGCCACGGGCCTCGAGGTTGATTTCGACAACGTGCGGCTGGACGCGGCACCGGTCCCCCTGCCACCGGGCCTGGCGCTGTTCGGCTTGCCGCTCGTCCTCGGATTGCGCCGGCGCCGCGCCGGCTGAACGGGCCCACGCGTCATCAGCGCGGCCTGGCAGCGGAGGCTCACCCGCTTGGTTCACCTGCCCTTGCTGCGGAGTGCGGAACCTTGGTCCGCCGGTAGCATGCCCGTATAGAGCGCCTGAGCGGACTCGCCGGTGAAGCAATCCATCGTCGCGGTGTCACTATCGTGGGCGCAGGGCACTGCCGTTGCCGGTGTCCAGCGCGCGTCCGGGATGTGAACAATCGTATCCGCGCGCGAACGCCCCTCGTGCAGGCCTGCGGCTGGATGCATCAGCGGCTGTCCGTGCGAACCTGTTGATTCTGCGTCGCTCGTTCTTCGCGTCGCCGGTCGACCAACGCCCGGCGGCCAGTTGACTGCGGCCGGTACCACGGGTGCCGCTTGCGCACTCGCGAGCGCCTGACCTTGATCTGAAGCGCGGCTGCTCTATGGTCGAGTCAGGGGTGACGCACATCGACGGGAGGGTGAGATGACACGACGGATTCAGTTCCTGACCGCGCTGCTGGCCGGGCTGGCGTCGCTTGATCTACACGCGGCCGCGCTTTATTACACCGAGACCGGTTGGAGCGACAGTGCCTCGCGGATCGACCCGGTGCCCGGCATCGCCGGCGCCAGCCGCGAGACGCTGGAGGCGTTACCGAACGTCGACCCGCGCGGGATCGCGGTTGATAACGTGAACGGGCACATCTACTACTCGAGCGGCTTCTCGATCAAGCGCGCGAATCTCGATGGCGCCGGCGCAACCACGATCCTGACCGCCTCTTCCGGCATTGGCGATGTCGAAGTCGACCCTGTCGGCGGCAAGCTCTACTACTCGACCATTTTCGCTGCGCCGACCGACGGAATCTGGAGCGCGGCTCTGGATGGCAGCGGAGCGACGCTGATACACGATGCGGTGACGCTGGCGGCGGCCGGTGCGGAGGCCACGATTACGACTCGCGACGTATTCAACATCAAGGTCGACGCTGATCTCGGCCTGCTCTACTGGACCGCCGACGACGGCGGCGTGGCTGGACGCACCGCGCTCAACGTTTCGAGCATCGGTGGCGGTGACGCTAGCCAGTTGTGGGTTGCCGCCGGCCGCAGTAGCGCGATCGACAAGATGGCCATCGACTTCGACAGCGACACGCTCTACTACTCGGTCGGTAGTACCAGCAACGAGATACGCCGATCGGCACTCGACAACAGTGGCCTGGTCACGCTGGTCTCTGGCGTCGGGCGCCCCGGCGCGCTGGCTATCGACGTCGCCGGCGATGATCTCTATTTCTGGGTCGGGAACACGCTCTACGCGGGGGCGCTCGACGGCAGCGGGCTGGTCAGTCGCTCGTTCGTCGGTAGCGGCCTGTTCGATGTCTCGGATCTGGAACTCGGCATCTCCGTCGTGCCGCTGCCGCCGGCGGTCGCGCTGTGCGTCACGGCGCTCATTGGGCTGGGCGCTACCCAACGGCGCCAGCCAGTCCGCGGCTGAGGGCAAATGCGCCGCAGCGACGGGCTGGTCGGGCAGGTTCGAAGCTGCCGGTCGGCGCCAGGTTGGTCTGTCCGTCCCGTGGTTCCCGCCTGTCTCGCTTCGGCCGCTCGTCAGGATCGGCCGCGGCGCATGCGGCGTCGTGAGCCGAACCCGGTCGCCATGGCCAGCAGGGCAAGCGTGAAGGAGGCCGGTTCCGATACTTGAACCCGTTGCGTCACGCTGAACTGGCAGGTGTAGTTGCCAGGAAATGCCGCGGACGGACGCCGGCAATCCTGCGCGCCGGCCAGTTCGACCTCGAAGCCCGATGGATGGAACTCGTCGAAGACGACGCGGTTGCCGGCAGCGCCGAACACGACATCGGTCGCCCCGGTCTGCACGACGCCGAGATTCGGAGCGATGAACTGCAGGAACGAGCCGTCCGCCGCGAAGACCACGCCGTCGGGACCGGCAGGGCTGGGCACGAGATCGCTTTGCGTCAACGTGGTGCCGTAGATGTCGAAGTTCAGCGCGGTCAGGTCGGTGACCGGTACGAAATGCGAACCGGCTGGCGGGTATGGGGCAGTCAGCATGACGCCGTTCAGATCGATGCCGGCATCGCGCACGCTCTGCTCGACCTCGAGTGAACCGGTGCCGATGACATTACTGCCGCTATCGAAGAACGTGAAGTCGTAGATGAGCCCGGCGTGGGCCGCCGGCACGGTCATCACGGCGAGTGCGGTGACAAGCGCGCCGTGGCGCAGAACGCGCCGCGTGTTCGAGATGATTGGTTGCGACATGAGCCCTCCCCCTGTTGCTGCATCCCGGTTGATGGACAGCCATGCCCGCGGGCCCCGGCCGTCACGATCGAAGGCATTTCATACTCCTGCGGTGGCGTCGTCAGCTAGCGCGTCGAACGTCAGGAAACACAAATTCACAATCTGGTCTGCTACCCGGCTCGGGGGCAAACCGCGATTCTGCTGAGCGTGACGACTGGCGCTTGTGTGTCCGGCGCGACCGAGCGGCGACATCGGACTTCAAGGCGGTCGCCGGTGCGCACTGTGTTCCGCTTGCACGGCCGCATCGCGACTGCGTCCCTCATCCGCCAGTCGGACGCATGCGGGTCCGGAAATGCAGTGCTGTGAACTGCGTGCAGCCCGTTCAGGCCTCGCGGTGGTAAGCCTTCGACGTCACCAGCCAGTTGTCGTTGATCTTGTGGTAGCAGAGATAGTCGACGAAGACGTTGTCGTTGATGCGCACGCGTACCTTGGCCAGCGCCTGGGTCGGCGAGGTGAAGTCCATCAGCAGCACCTCGTGTTCGCGCGGCGCGCCCTGGTCCTTGGGCGAGGTGCGCCCCGCGAGGATCTCCTTGTACTGTGCGGCGCTCCAACAGCTCATCTTGTTGTCGCGGAAACCGTGCAACTGCGCGGTGGACGCGAAGACGCGGTCGAAGTCGGCCACGTCGCAGTCGTACATGAGATCGAAATAGCGGTCGATTGCGGCGCTGAGCGCGGCGATGTCGATCATGTTCATCGATGGTCGGTTCCCCTGGTCGGACGCCCTGGAGCGGTGTTCACCCTAGCGACAGAGTAGTACCGTGAGAAGATCGCGGGGCGACCGCGCACCGGGCGAAGCAGGCACTCGCACGACGTCGCCGGCGCAGACCGCCAGCGCGGCCGTGTTGCCGCGCGCTGCGAGCCGCGAGACGATGTCCGCGAGCGCATCCGGTGGCGAGGCGTCGATTTCCGCCGTCTGCCTGGTTCAGCACATTTCCCGCCCGCCTTCATCGTCCGTCGTGCCGCTAATCGGCGCGCCCGTCCGGCGCTCGCCATGCGCGCCCGGTCGTCGTACGCGACGTCACCGTACGGCGCACCTATACTGCATGGGACGCAGGCCGGTGCGGGGCCGAGGTCTGCGTCTACACAGCGGGGAGGGCGTCACGATGGACGACAAGGACCTGTGTTACCTGAGTGCGACGGAAGCACTCGCGAAGTTCCACGCGCGCGAGCTGTCGCCGGTCGACGTGGTCAAGGCGCAGATCAAGCGCAACGAGGCGGTCGGCAGTCAGCTCAACGCGACGACCTACACGTTCTTCGAGCGCGCGCTGAAAGAGGCCCGTGCGGCGGAAGCGAAGTATCTCAAGCCGCGCGCGCGGCGCCTGCGCCCGCTCGAAGGCATCACGGTCGGGATCAAGGATTTCCATTCGATCAAGGGCGAGATCACGACCTACGGGTCGAAGGCATTTGCCAATCACCGCCCGGACCAGACCGCGCCCACGGTCGAGCGGCTGCTGAAAGCGGGAGCAATCCTGCTCCTGCGCACCACCACCCCCGAGTTCGCCTACTCGGGGATCACGCGCAGCCCGCTATGGGGCGTGACGCGCAATCCGTGGAACATTGAGTGCACCCCCGGAGGATCTTCGGGCGGCGCCAGCGCAGCCATCGCGGCTGGCCTGGTGACGCTGTGCGATGGCACGGACGGCGGCGGTTCGAACCGGATCCCGGCGAGTTTCGGCGGGGTGGTCGGTTACAAACCGCCGTTCGGACGCAATCCCATGGATCGCGAACACCCGCTCGAGAACCTCCTGCATTACGGACCCATCGTACGCAGCGTCGGCGATGCCGCGTTGATGCAGAACGTGATGTCGGGACAGCACGTCGCCGATATCTGCTCGTTGCGCGAGCCGATGACGTTACCGGAGTCCTTCGAGTCAATCCGCGGCATGAAGATCGCCTATACGCCGGACTACGGCTTCATGCAGATCGCGCCCGACGTTGCGCGCAATACGCGCGCCATGGTCACGGTGCTCAAGCGCCTCGGCGCTAAGGTCGAGGAAGTCGACCTCGGCTGGAACTGGGGCGCGCTGGATACCTGGATGACGCGCTGGGAAGGTGCGTTCGCCGGGCTCATCGGCGACATCCTGCCGCGCTGGCGTTACGAGATGTCGCCGTTCTGTCTACGCATCGCCGAGCAGGGGCTGCGCCACAGCGCGGCGCGCTTCTATCGCACCAATGCCGGCCGCTGCGAGCAGTGGCAGACCCTGGGGCCGATTCTCGAAAAGTTCGATGCCCTGGTGGGTCCAACCCTCGCGGTGTCGAGCCTGCCGGTGACGCACGACGAGGCTGCTTCCGACTTCACCATCAACGGTGAGCCGGTAGATCCTTACGTCGGGTGGTCGTCGACGTGGCTGTTCAACAACCTCTCATGGTGCCCGGCGATGAGTGTGCCGAGCGGGTTCGGCGATAACGACATGCCGACCGGGCTGCAGATTGTCGGCCGGACCTTCGACGACCTCGGCGTGTTCCGTATCGCCGCCGCGATCGAGAAGGCCCGGCCCTGGCGGGAGCGCCGCCCCGAGCTATGAGGCGCGGCGGCGCCGGCCGGCGAGCACGCCGACAGCAGGCACCAGCATCCACGCGGCTGCGGGCAGCGGTACGGCACTGACTTCGGCGAACGCGGCGGCGCCGATGTAGGCGTGCGCCGCGGCGGTCGGGTGCACCTCGTCCCACAGCAGGTAGCTGTCCGGGTCCGCGCACACCGTGTTGCCGTCGTAACACGGGTCGAACACGTTGGTGAAACCGAACAGCGCACCGCCGTTGCCAAGGGCATCGCCGATGAACGTCGCGAACAGGCCGTTGACGTCGAGGCGCATGAGGTTGAGCAGCGGGTTGCTCGCTTCGACACCGTCCAGCATCGTACCGACGGCGGCATTGAGCTGCACGAAAGGCGCGCCGATCTCGGGCAGATTGGGCACCAGGAAATTGCGCGCGCCGGAGGCGGCAAGACCGTTGATGACGTTCTCCAGGTTGGAGGCGGAGTTCGTCACGTCGTTGGCGAGCGCGTCGTTACCGCCTCCCCACACGACGTAGAGCGCGTCGGGATCGGCGACGCCGGCGACATCGTTCAGAAACAGTCCCGTCTGCACACCGAGATCGAGCGGCGCGAGCGGACCGGGCTGTCCACCAGTCCTGGCGCCACCCCAGGCGTAGTTGTTGCCGCCGCCGAAGGATGGCGAAACGGCGAGCCCGAGCGAACCCGCGAGATGTTCGACCCACACCGGGCCGTTCGAAAAGCGGCCGCTCGCGTACGGTGGCGGGTAAGCCAGCGCGCCGGCGCCCGCGGCCTCGTAGTTACCGGTTTCCGACAGGCTGTCGCCGAAGACGAAGATGTCCGAATAGGCGGCCATCGCCGCTTGTGCGGGCATGCTGACAGCGAGCACCAGCGTAAGCGTCAGCGCGAGCCGGGAGAGGTGCGAAGCGAGGCGCGAGAAGGGCGCTTTCTCTTGGTTTGGCATGTCCGTGGTTTCCCTGCTTTTTCTCGGAGCGCCTAGATGGTCCGTGCCCGCGGGGGTGATTGCAAGGCATGCGGCCGCGGGAATTCGGAAATTCAGTACGGAAATTCCAGAAATTCAGTGACCAGAAATTCAGTGACAGTTACTGTATTAGCCAGCACCGCAGCGTCGGACGCACGAGCGAATCGTGCGCCAGTGCGGGGAAATACAGTTACTGTCACCGAATAAGCCGAATCGTGCGCCAGTGCGGGAAATACAGTTACTGTCACCGAATTAGCGCACCGAATTAGCGCGGGCGCCTAGGCGCGCCGCCGACGAGAACCTGCAGCGGCCAGCGCGATTCCGAGCAGTGCGAGTGCACCGGGCTCGGGAACGTCGTTCGCTGCCTGCGTGTTCAGGACGACATTGTCGATATACTGGAACGGCGTGGCACCCAATCCACCCGTGGTAGTGAAATTGCGGCGCATCCGGAAACGAACCTCGTACGTTCCGGCGGCGACGGTGTCGTTGTAGCTCAGCGAACTACGGACGACGTCGCAGCATGCGGGCGAGCCAAAGTCGTGCGAATCCACCACGACGTTGTTGACCAGCAGTTCGAACAGCCCCCAGTCCGAGTTGCTGCCATTGAAATCCGTCGAGTCGAAGGCCGCGATATCGGCGGAGACGCTGAATGCACCCGCGCCGACGTTGACGCTCTGGTAGATGCCGCCACCACTGTTACCGGGATTGCTGAGGTTGCCGACCTGGAACCTGGCTGCGAGCGATGCGCCACCGCCGGTGACGTCGAAGCTCGTGACCACCGGCGTGCCGGTCGTGCCGTTGCTCGTGGTGAACTGCGTCCAGCCGGAAAAATCACCGGTCTCGAAATCGCCGTTGATCAGCGTGGCCGACGCTCCGTCTGCAAGAAGCAGGGAGGCCGCGAGTGCCACGAGTGCAGCCCCGGTCTTCGTCCTTGTCACCATGGTGGAATCCTTCTGAATATTCGACACGGAGGCTGCCCTGCATTTTTCGGGCCGGAAATTCACTATTTTTAAAATCAATTAGTTATGATCTTCGAATGCGGATCATGGCTGCCACTATAAAATTTCTTGACGGTCGAGATGGTGGCGGTCGGCGCTACGCCCCGGGATCCCAGGTGAGGTCAACGATTTTTCCCGGCGCTTCATGGTGTTAGGCCAGTTGTAAAGTTCCTTGACGAGGGCTCCCTGGTGACCTTGGCCGTGGTGCCGGATCTTGCCTTCTATCGGGCAACTTCGCCCGCATCGAACGGCGAAGCTTGGTGGCGTGACGCGTGGTGCTCGATCGGTCTGGCGGACAGGACCCCGGGGCCCGCATGCGCCCGGGCTATACGTCCTGGCCACGCCGGCCGGCGAGCACGCCGAGCGCCGGCACCATGATCCGCGCCGAAGCGGGCAGCGCCGGCCGTTGGTTACCGAGCGTGTCGGCGCCCGAAGCCGGCCAGGCCCGCGAGACCCGCACCGAGCAGCCAGACACCCGCGGGCAGGGGCACCGGGTGCGGTTCGCGGTAGAGCCAGAAACCGACGATGTCCGCATTCTCCTGGTCGATGTCGGAGCGGTCATCGGTCTGCAGCTTGTCGAAGAACGGATTGTTGTCGATACGCCCGAGATAGGCACCGGTTGCCGGGTCCGGATCCTTGTCGCGCGTCCAGCCGAACACGCGCTCCTCGACACCGCCGAACAGCGCCGTGATGTGGAACACGCCGGTGTCGGGGCCGGGTCCATCGTTATCAATCAGTGCCGGCGCCCACGTGCTGTTGGCGATTTCGTACTCTTGCGGCTCGGCGGTGAAGAAGCCTGCTCCGCCGGAGAGTTCGTGGAACAGCGTGTTGAGGGTCGCGACGTTGGCCCAGCGCCAGCCGTCTAGATTGATGCCGCCCAGCGTGCCTGCGCAGACACCGGTACCGACATCGCAGACCGGAACGACGTCGAACCACGTGAAACCGAGCGTGTCGGCTGGTTGCAGCCACTCGCGGCCCAACCCGTCAACGTAAGCGACGTCGGCACGAGCGACGAGCGGCAAGCTGACAACGAACGCGAGCAGTATGACGACAGGGCGTTTCATCGATGTTTCCTCCGGCAACAGGTGTCGAACCCGAACGATGGTTGCTTGTATGCCGAGAGCTTATCCCTGCGCGCGCGACGAAGTCGACGCGCCGGCGGGACGACAAGTTGCTCCACGTCAATTCTTCGGACGCTATGCCGTTGCCGCAATGTTTGTTTGCAATGATCGACGGCGATACGGGTGCCGCGCGAGGAAGCGACCTTGGCGCCTGGAGCTGGCTACTGCGGCCGTCGTCTGCGCGAGACTGCCGCCGCGGCCCCCGAGCCCGCGATCAGCATCAAATTCAGTGACAGTAACTGTATTTGCTAGCACCGCAGCGTCGGAGGTACGAGCGAATCGTGCGCCAGTGCGGGAAATACAGTTACTGTCACCGAATAAGCGCAAGCAGCCCGCCGACCCGCAGGATGGCATACGTCTGGCCGAGATCCAGCGTGTGCGGCGGGATCATTTCGATATCGGGCGTGCCGCCGCTGAGACACACGTTTCCCGTGACGTCATAGAAATCGTGCTCGGAACCCTGGGCGAGCCCTGCGAGCTCCACCGCCAGCGAGCCGACGTTGCCGAGCCAATAGTCGCCATTGATCGTATCGACGTTCAGCACGCCGCCAGGCAACTCGAACCTGCCGCCCGGGTGGACGTCGACCTGGACGGCGCTGAGCGCCCCCCTGACGAGCGCGAGCGTTCCCGCGTTGACCTGCACATCACCGAAGAACGTGCTGTCGCTGGTGTCGGCGGCTACCTCGTTGGGCAGGCCACCGATGTCCACTGGCCGCCCATGCATGTGCGACGGTCGCACGACGGTTGCGCCGCTGCGTGGTGTGGTCGCGATATCACGGCGCCGTTGGGCACTTGTACCCGTTATCGGACAACTTCGTCACCACGGCGACGTTCGGAAGGGGCGTTCAGCCAGACACCACCGCGCGCCGTCGCCGCAGACCAAGCAGCGCGGCGGCGGATGCGAACAGCCATAGCGGGGCCGGCAGTGGAACGGGCGCGATGCCGGCGCGCAATGCCTCGGGTGCGAGTGGCGGCGGTTCGATCGTGAGCGGGTCCTCGAATTCGAACGCGACAACTTCGGCGTAGTCGTCGATTGCCGCGATGATGTCCAGTTGGTACGCGAATTCGACCGTCTGCCCCGGGTTGAGCGTACCGAGGGCAACGCTTTGGAAACTGAACGGAATGTTGACGCGCCAGCCGAGCGATGGATCGCGGACCGCGCCGATGTCAGCGCCGAACGTCGTGAAGCCGGGGTGCCCGGCGGCGTCGTCGCCGGTCAAGCCGATGCCTGTTTGAAACACGATGTCGGCGTCGACGCTGAGCGTCAGCTGCAGATGGAGCGTCGACAAGGGGCCGGCGAGGAAGCTCAGTTCGCCACCGTCGATGATGAAATTGGCCTCGGCATCGCGCGGGCCGCCAAACGGCGGCGTGCTGACGTCGGCTTCGATGAGTACCTGCGCCCGGAGCTCCCCGCGGGTGAATATCGTGCCGCTTACCCCGTAGTTGCCGAATTCGCCGACGGAGCCGATGGCGTTGTATCCGGGACCGGCAATCGATGCGATCAATGCGCGGTTGATGTCGGCTTCCGTTGCGCCATCGATCCTGTCGCTATCCACGATGCTGTCACCGAATACAGCCGGGTCGGGATCGAATTCGAGGAAGACTTGTTGACTGATAGCGGCCGCACTCGAATCGGCAAACAACAGCCCAGCGATAACTGCACCGACGATGCATCCTGGTCGCGCGCTCATAAGAACCTCCTTGTAGACGGAACTGGCCGCGGATCCCTGCATGCCTTCGGCCATCGGATACGCGATCGCCGCTCGTGAATACAAGCAGGGTGCGGGCACGGCGTGCGCTTTGCTTCGCCGGCCCCAGTTGAACCTAGCGAAAGCGTGCGGGGCGCGATAGCACGGCGCGGGAGAAATGTGCGCGACTTCCGCATTCGCTCGTGCACCGACGCACGGGTGAGTCGGTGGCTGTGCACGCGGGACATAGCCCGGCGCGCCACGGGCGAGCACGGCGCCGAGGTGCGCTGAATCTACCTTCCCGTGAAGTATTTCCGGGCAGGCAGCCGGCGCGCTGGTGGTATGATTATAACTATCGAGCGCGGTTCACACGGAGGGGCCAACGATGCGTGAACGAACGAAGTGCGCCGCGTGCGCCGCGGTACTCGGAAGCGCGCTGCTCGCTGCCGGCGGCGCTGCGGCGGCCGTGCAGGCGACGGCACAGGGAACCGTATGGGGCACGGTGAACGGAACGCCGGTGCTGCTGGACGTGCTCGACATCGCAGTGCTCCCCGACACCCACGCGTCCGTCGACGACACCCTCGTCCAGGACGGGTTCACGTTCGACTTCGAGGCCTCGGCCGATTTCGCGACCGGCCTGCTCAAGGTCCGTACGGTCGCTTCCACGAGCGCCAGCGCGAGCGGCTCGGCGGACGCGACGTCCGGCTCGGGTCTGCCGACGGCGTTCGCTCGCCTCGTCGAGCAGCTGACCTTCACGCCGTCGAACGCAGACCCGTATACCGTCACCGTCACGATGACCTCGGACGGGACCTACACGCTGGATCCCACGACAGCCTTCGGCTGGGGCAACGCCCAACTTTCGCTCACCGTGGACGGCAGTACCCAGAACGACTTCGACCAGGTCGACATCCTCCCGGCCACGGGCCTCATCGTCGAGACGCTGACTACCGAGCTACAGCTGCAGGGCACGCGAACCGTGAACCTGTTCGCGCAGCTCGCCGGGCAGTTCGACAGCATCGCCGGCCCGAACGCGTTTTCCGCCTTCGAGTTCGGGAACTCGGCCCAGCTCGCGCTGAACGTCCCGGCATCGGTGAACGTCACCAGCGGCAGCGGTGTGTTCTTGACCGCGGTGGTGCCGCTTCCGCCCGCTCTGCCGCTGCTCGCCGTCGCGCTTACCGTGTGCGCGCGGCGCCGCCGCCAGACCGAAGGCGCAGCGTAAGTGTCAGCTCTTGCTTTTCGCCTGGGTGCCGCAGCCCGCGTCGAACCGCAGTGATTGAGGGCGTTGCGCTTCTGCCCGCATGGACTGCCGGGAAGGTTTCCTGATGCCACGTCCCTCGCGCTTGACTTGTGACCGCTAGTAGCGCCCGGAGGCTGCGGAAAATCAGTGATTGCTTCGGTTCGCCCGGCTCCCGAGTTGATCGAATCGTGTGTGCAGCCCGCAAGGAGCGGGCAAAGGGCAAGACCCGACACCACACGCGAACTCCCGAGGCGCGTGCACAGCACTCGCTGGCCCGGTGGCATAATCCCCGTAGCGCGCAGCGTCACAATGTGGTTGTCTCGACCTTCGCGCCCGCGATGCGCCAGCGTCGGACCCTTTGCCATTTGTGCACGCGGCGCGAGTCGCCATGAACCTGCACAGGAGACTCTTCAGCATGACTAATACTTTTTCGTCATCCGCCACGCTCGGTGCGTTATTGGTGGCCACTGTATTCACGGTGGCGGCACCTTCGGTCCTCGCGGCAAATAACGACGCCACTTCGGCGCCCCACGCGACGGTCCACGATCACCATCACGGGCAGGATGGTCACATCGACGAGCACGCACACCACCACGGCAGCGACGGCCATGCCGACGAGCATGAGCACCACCACGGTGACGACGGTCACGCTGATGAGCACGAGCACCACCATGGCAGTGATGGCCACGCCGATGAGCACGAGCATCATCACGACGATCCGCCCGGCGGACACGAAGACCATCACCATCACGCCGACGACGCCTGATCGCCCGCGACGGCCCCAATCGCGCGCAACCAGCAGAGGGGCGCTGCCGTGTGCCGCGGCGGAGGTTACGGGGCCGACCAAATTCGATCTCCGAATTCGGTGACAGTTACTGAATTTCCAACAGCTGGATGAAGGCGGGTATAGACTGAGCCCGTGCCGCATATCACACGGAGGTGATGGCATGAGCAGGATCGCCCGAGTCGTGGTGGCGGGGTTGCCCCACCACGTGACGCAACGAGGCAACCGTCGGCAGACGACGTTCTTCGAGCCGTCGGACTATCGGACCTATCTGTCGATGCTTGCTGTCGCTTGCCGGCGGGCGGGGACGCGTGTCTGGGCGTATTGTCTGATGCCCAATCACGTACATCTCGTCCTGGTGCCGTCAGCGGAGGATGGCCTGCGGGCCCCCTTGAGTGGTACGCACCGCCGTTACGCCGAGGGCATCAACCGCCGCTTCGGATGGCGAGGCCACCTTTGGCAGGAGCGCTTTCACTCGTTTCCGATGGACGAAGGATACTTGCTGGCCACGGTTCGCTACGTCGAACGTAACCCGGTAGCGGCGCGCCTCACGCGCACGGCGGCGCAATGGCCGTGGTCGAGCGCACGAGCGCACCTCGCGGGGCGTGACGACGAGTTGGTGGAAGTCGGCCCCATGCTGGAACGCATCAACGATTGGGCGGCCTACCTTGCACAGACACCCGGCTCGGAAACACTGGAGGTGATTGCCCGTCACACCCGAACCGGCCGGCCGCTGGGTGAGGGAGAATTCGTGGCGCACCTCGAGCGGCGCCTGCAGCGGCCGTTAGCGCCGCAGCGCCGTGGGCGCAAGCCGACGGTGCGCGATTGAGGGAAATACAGTTACTGTCACCGAATATCCCGCGAATGTCGCGTGCCCTACAATGTGAACGGCTTCGCAGCGGAGTGGCGCCGATGCGTGTCCACTCTGTCAGCGGGTAAGATGGATATCGGCAAACTGCCAGGGAGACACGACATGCGGCCAGTATCGAGATACGCCACGCGAGGGATCGTTCTGCTTCTCGGGATCGCGATGCTGCCTGTGCAGGCGGCCCAGCTCTATGCCAACTCGACGGCGCGCTATGGTTCCGGCAACACCACCCTGGCCGAGGACGCGGTATCCGGGTTTGCCCTGCCGGCCGACGGTTCCACCGGTCTGCAGTCCATCAACAATGGCAGCCTCGGCGCCGCGGCGACCGGTAGCGCTTCGCTGTCGAGCAACAGTATCGGTGCCGCATCCGCCTGGGCCGGGACGAGCATCCTGAGTTCGCCAACGTCGGGTCCCATCTGGACCACGGTCGGGATTGCCGAAGTCACTTTCATCGACACGCTCTCGGTGACCTCCTCGGTATTGGCGCCGGGGACGCCCGTGACGGTGAATTTCTCACTCGCCGCCACGAGCCTGCTGGCGGCAAACCATTCCGTGAGTCAGGGTGGGACCAACAACCAGGCGCTCGCGGAGGCACGGGTCAGTGGTTCTGTCACCACCCTGGGTGGGCCCGGTGAGAGTTTCTTCATCAGTTCCGGCGACCATCGCGGGCTGCTCGGCACGAGCGGTTCGCTGCTGTCGCTTGCCTCCGGCCTGCTCGACCCGTCCACGCCGACGCTCGATTTCAGCATCAACAGCAAAGTCGGCGACGACCTGCAGTTCTTTCTGCGGGTGCGCACGAATGCCATCGGCGGCGTTGCGCCACGCAGCGTGACCGGCCCCTTCGGCCCGTTGGTGAATCAGAACGGTGCCGCGAACGCCGCGCTGGGCTTGGCCTTCGGAGCAACGGCTGCAAGTCCGGACGTTACACTCGCTTCGGAACTCTATGGCGGTAGCTTCCCATTGGCTGCGCTGGCGACGCTGTCGGCAGCGCAGGCGGGGCAGCCTGTGGTAGCCCCCATCCCGCTACCGCCGGCCGTGCTGTTGCTGATCGCGCCGCTGCTGGGAATCGTTCGGCGCCGTACACGCGACTGAGCGGCGCCCGTTTGCGGCGATGGCGGACACCAGGCGCAAGGATCCGCGCGGCGTCTTGCCGTTCAGCCCGCGCAAGGCCGGGCCACATACCGTCAGCCACTGGCACGGATCGCCGGCGCCCAGCTCATGCTGGACGACGGCGCCCGGCCGTAAGCGGTGCTACCACGGAAAGGGATACCTGGCAGGAATCATGACCATGAAACGACTATTCGCGTACATCTCGTAGACCGCCGAGAGGACCAACGAGGTGCCCGTCGCTCGTTCGTCCATCCATCCGCCTCAGCCCCGCCAGCCTGCGCGCCTTGCCCGCCCCGCAACCCCGCACCAGCGCCCACGGCATCGCCGCCGGATCGACCTTCCGCCGACGACAGGGCATCCCGCTCTCTTTCGCCTGCACTTCCAACTCGCGCTGTGCTAGCAGCTGGTCGAGGTCTCCCGGATACGAATAGGCTTGCCACAGGGCACGGCATTACTTCTGCCTCTACTGAGGCGGCGCAACCACGAATAATTTTGAGGCCGGTTCTAGACGCCTCCGCTTATCCGAACACGGACGTCGCAACAGGCACCGTGCCTGCTACCGCCCTGTTGCCGTACGGCGGTGCAACGCTGGTATGGCGTGCGGATGTTACGTTGCGTGAACTCCCTCCTCGCGTTCGTTCGGCGCGTTGAAATATTTCCCTCGTTCCGTACCATCGTTGGGGTATTTCACGTGCACGGACGCTCACGACGACATGGCGAGTCGCCCAGCGATTTCCTCCGACGAGCTGCCCCTGCCATCTCAGCCCCGATTTCGTTCCGGGTTATACCGTCCGCCCCGCCCAGGTGAGCGTCTCATCCGAACGCGTACCCGCCGGGTGTAGGGCTCGCGCGCTGTCAAAGGAGACGCCTTGTCATGAAGACCCCTGCCTCGACCCGTACGAATCGCGTGCCCGGGAGGCCACTGCTGCCGTCGATGACCGTGTTGGCCGCGACAGCCGCACTGGTCGTCACCGTTACCGCACCTTCGGCCCAGGCACAGCGACTCGAGCAGGCAGAATACTTGCCGTATGCGTCCAGCCTGGTGAACCTCGATCCGGGCGGTTTCGAAACCTCGCCGGACGGCTTCCTGTCCAACGCTGGCGAGGCCGAGGTCACCCGGCAAGGCAGCACGGTGCAGGTGAAGGCCGAAGGGCAGACCTTCGGCGGCGCCAACCCGACCGTCATCGCGCGCGCAGAGGCCCACCTGCTGGCTCGCAACGCTGCACGTTTCTTTACCGCCAGTGCGCACGCGCAGCTGATCTACTGGATCGGGGTCGAGCCGACGCTGTTCCAGCCAGGGGACCTGTTCGACGTGCCGGTTACCATCTATGGCAACATGTCGGTGCAGGATACCGGGATCCCGTTCGGCGATGGCGGCAGCACCGGGACGGGCAGCATCGACGTCGGGCGATTCCACTTCGACGATCGCTCGATTCCGCCAGAGAATCGCGTCGGCGATGTATGGGATTTCGACGGCGACTTCACCATCCGCACGGGGACCGAGGTGGCGGTCGAGTTGAATGCCTACGCCACGGCCATCGTCGAATCCGCCTCCAATGGCGTTCATCACGCGGTGGCCGAGGTGATCGTCGACCCCATCTTCGAATTCAACCAGGCGGCGTACGATCTGATGCGGGCCGACGACCCGTCGCTGCCCGATATCGTCCTCGCTGATTCGTTCAGACTCGTGGTCGGGCCCGGACTCACACCGGTGCCGGTACCATCGGCGATACTGCTGCTTCTTTCAGCACTGCCCGCAGGCTGGATGGCCATGCGCCCCAGGCGGTCGTCGCGCTAGCGAGGGGCGCCATTGCTGCGGCTCGATGCGACTTCGCCGCGTATGCGGGCGATTCCGGCCTCGGCTGTCGCGGCACGCGGCTGACGGATTCTCGCCGCGACGCGGCCGGCACGAGATCGACGATGTCGGCCGCTGGCCGTGGCCTGCAACGTACCGGCGGCGGCTGTCAAATTCAGTGACAGTTACCGTATTGCCTAACGTCATTGATTGGGCCGCCTACCTCGCACAGATGCCCGGCGCGGAAACACTGGAGACGATTGCCGGTCACACCCGAACCGGCCGGCCGCTAGGTGAGGGAGAATTCGTGGCGCACCTCGAGCGGCGCCTGCAGCGGCCATTAGTGCCGCACCGCCGTGGACGTAAGCCAATGGCGCGCGATTGAGAGAAATACAGTTACTGTCACCGAATATCTCGTCACCGAATATCCCTCACCGAATATCCCAGGCACCGAGCGGCCAGCGGGGATGGCGCGCAATCGCTGCCGGGCATCGGCACTCAACAATCCTCCCATTCCGGGTGGTCGCCCCAGCGCGCGGCGAGGAAGTCGATGAAGGCGCGCAGGCGGCGCGGCAAACTGCGCGTCTGCGGGTAGACCGCGTAGACCGCGATGTCGCTCCACTCGTGGCGCGGAAAGACCGGTTCCAGCAGCCCCGCCCGAATGGCCTGGTAGCAGATGAAGCGCGGTTGCAGGATCACGCCGAGCCCGGCGATGGCCGCTTCGAGCAGGTAGTCGCCGCTGTTCGCGGTGAGCACACCCGGCACGCGCACGCTGCCGTTGGCGCCGCTACCGGGTGCGCGGTAGCGCCAGGTGGAGGAGGCGCGGTAGGCGTATTCCAGGGCCTGGTGGCGGGCGAGATCGGCGGGGCGCCGCGGGCGGCCGTGGCGCGCCCAGTAGGCGGGGCTGGCGGCGACCGCCATCGTCGCGCGGGCAAGCGGGCGCGCGACGAGACGCGAGTCCTGGATCTTCGTGATGCGGATGGCGAGATCGAAGCCTTCCTCGATGAGATCGATGCGGCGGTCATTGAAGTCGATGTCGAAGCGGATCTGCGGGTGCTCGGCGATGAAGTCGTTGATCGCCGCGCCGAGATGCAGGCGCCCGAAGGAGCCGGGCGCAGCGAGCCGGATACGCCCGGACAGCGCCGCCTCCGCGCTGCCGAGTTCGGCTTCCGCCGCCGCGAGTTCGCCGAGCAGGCGGCTCGCCTCCGCGTAGAAGCGATGGCCGGCATCGGTCAGTGTCATGCGACGCGTGGTGCGGTTGAGCAGCTGCACGCCGAGGCGCGTCTCGAGATCGGCGAGACGCCGGCTGACGGCCGACTTCGCGGTATGGCCGAGCGTCGCCGCGCGCGTGATGCTGCCGGCATCGACCACGCGCACAAAATTGCGCATTTCCTCGAACCTGTCCATTGTTCAGATAACGAGAACAATAATTTGAAAAGTTGATTATTTATCAACACGCGGCGCGCTTCCATACTGCATCCCAGGTTCTACGCCATCACACGCAAGGAGAAAGCCATGAACGTCGTCAAGCATGCCGCCACCGTCACCGTCCTCAAGCTCATCGGAATCGCTGTCCTCATGCAGGTCGTGGTCGCCACGACGCCGGGCGTATTGGTCTGAAGTAGTGCTGCCCGGCGCTCGGCGTCCAGGTTTGTAACTGTGAACCATTTCGGCTTGGCAGTGTTGCCGGGGAGCGCACGCGCGTGTAGCTTCGCCGCCGACCTACCAGGAGAAAGGGAGTTCGGCATGGCTACCACGTCGGCAAGGGCGCCTGGCGCGCGTTCATCGCGGTACCTGGCAATCGCCGCGATGCTTTCCATTACTGCGCTGCCAGCATCCGCCACGGTTGTCGAGCTCGATCGCGACGAGTTCGACGATGCCTTCGCCGGGCGGCAGAGTTTCGTCGACGACTTCGAGTCCTATACGCCGGGACTGCAGGTGGCGCCGCTGAAGCTGTCGAATGGCATTGTCTTCGATAATGTGGCCCCCTTCATCACGAGCGACGGGGTCAACCAGGCTCTTCTCGGCAACGATTTGCCATTGACCGCACCGCGCCGCTTCATCGCGTTCTCCCCCGACGCAAGCCTCGTCGGCATGGATGTGCTGGTGGGTGACGACGACGAGTTCGATGTCACCGTCACGTTGACGAGCGGCGAAACCCTGGTCATCGAGGCACGACGTGGCAATGCCTTCGACGGCTTCTTTGGAATTCTGCTGAGCGGCGGCCTGGTGAGCATAACGTTCGAAAACGTCGGTGGATCTTCCGGACCGGGCAGTGGCGGTGGCGGCATCGGCAATTTCGGCTTCGACAACCTCGTCGTCGACGCCATGGCGCCCGTACCCGTGCCTGCCGGAATCCTGCTGTTGACCGCGCCGATCGCGCTAGTCGTGCGCAATCGTCGGCGCTGACATCATCGATCGTCGCGTGCAGGCGGGCGGTTATCTCCAGCCCGCTGACAGCGCTGTCGCCATTCTTGCGGAGCCGCCACCCTGCACGTCGGAATCATCGGCGTCGGCCGCATGGGTCACGCTATTGAGCGCAACGTTCTGCAGCGTGGCGGTTTCCCGAGCGCGTTTTACGCGATCGCCGACGGCCTCGCGGCAGCACTCGGTGCAGTGGTCGCGCAGGTGACGGTCAGGCTGACCGTCAGGCCTTCGTGCCGGCGTTGAGCCGCGTGTTGCAGCGCTGAGCGGCCGCGCCCGCGCAGAGTGTCAACGCTTGTGCTCGGGGCTCACGCGCAGCAATCCTCGCGAGCCGCACAATGCGCCGGGCTGGCCGGCTTGGCATGGCTCCGCTCGCGAGTAGGCTGCCGTCAGCGCTGCGCGCGGCGTCGGAATCGCGGCGCGGCCACGAGTGCACCGGCCAGGCGCGAATTCAGTGACAGTTACCGTATTTCCTAACGTCAGTGATTGGGCCGCCTATCTCGCATAGATGTCCGGCGCGGAAACACGGGAGGCGATCGCCCGTCACACCCGAACCGGTCGGCCGTTGGGCCACGAAGACTTCGTGGCGCGTCTCGAGCGACGACTACAGCGGCCGATAGCGCCGCAGCGCCGCGGGCGGGATCCGATTGAGCGCGATTGGGGGAAATACAGTTACTGTCACCGAATATGCCAATGACAGTTACCGTATTTCCTAACGTCAGTGATTGGGCCGCCTACCTCGCATAGATGTCCGGCGCCGAAACACGGGAGGCGATCGCCCGTCACACCCGAACCGGTCGGCCGTTGGGCCACGAAGACTTCGTGGCGCGTCTCGAGCGACGTCTACAGCGGCCGATAGCACCGCAGCGCCGCGGGCGGGATCCGATTGAGCGCGATTGGGGGAAATACAGTTACTGTCACCGAATATGCACCGATAACAGTCGCGGAGATCTAGCTCATTCACTCAGCCGCGATCGGCGTCGCCATGCGAGCAGTCCGAGTGCACTCGGCAACAAGACAAGAGGCGGCGCGATGGGCACGGGTGTGAGTCCCGCGACATTGCCGCTGGTGAACGAGAGGGCCAGGGAGCTGTAGGCATCCGCGTTCGAACCGCGGGTACCGCGAACGCGTAAGCTCGCCCAGATCAGGACTTCGTCACCATCGTCGAGGGTAAAGGCAAGCGTCTCGGTCGCGCTCTGCGAGCCCAGGTTGAACAGGCCGCGCGCGGCGAAGTCGATGCCGCCGTCGACCAGCAGGCTCGCGTTTGGATCGAGTGCTACGTTCTCCAGGATGAAGGTCCCGGGATCGATCGAGAAGTCCACCGCCGGCGCGAGGACGACAGCGGCATTGCCGGCGAGCAGCGCGGTATCGGCCTGGGCCGCATTGACGCTGCCGTCGATCGCGAGCTGCAGCACGAACTGGCTGTTGTCCGGTCCGTTGTAGATGTATTTCTGCATCGCACCGGCATCCGCGACGACCTGGCCGTCGATCGTCGGATACGCCTCAGCGCCGAGTTCGGGCAGCACGAGTCCACTGCCGATGATCTGCGCGCGGCTGCGCCCGTTACCTGCCGGCCCGCCGGACAGCGAAGCAAACGCCGAAGTAAAGCCTTCGCCACCATCGCCGTCGAACGATGCGACGGATCCGGGACCGCCGCACAGGGTGGGGCAGGTCACCGTGAACACACCGGCCTGTGCGGCGACCGTGGCGGCATCGACAGAAAGAGGCAGCCAGCAAACAGCCAGCGCGAGAACTGCAAGACGGCGGATTTCGATGATGTTCACGGGCACGACCTCACTGTCAGAAGACCCTGTCGACCCTAGACAAGGCGCGCGGCGGCGTTCTGATTGCGGTCAGATCCCGGTGCAATACTAATGGCGCAATCGCGCTGAACGGCCACGGGAAATTCGGTGACAGTTACTAAATTTCGAAATTCAGTGACAGTTACTGTATTTCCCAACGCCTGGATGAAGGTGGGTATACCGAATTCGGTGACAGTTACTGAATTTCCAACGCCTGGATGAAGGTGGGTATAGACTGAGCCCGTGCCGCATATCACACGGAGGTGATGGCATGAGCAGGATCGCCCGAGTCGTGGTGGCGGGGTTGCCCCACCACGTGACGCAA
>JAUIFX010000017.1 GCA_030429865.1 Gammaproteobacteria bacterium
CCGTGTACTCGATGGTGAGATGCGGCATGGAGCCTCCCCCTGGCGCTGGATGACGAACGGGCCTGCGCGCGGCCCGCCTTGCGCCGCCGGCGGCACGCAGGCCCGGGTTCGGGTGCCGAGGCCGCTTGCAGCATTCGCTTAACATGTTAAGTTTATGCCCTGTCGTCGTCAATTCGAGCCACGCGCCCGGGGGGCCCCATGAGATTCCTGAGTTTCAGCCGCAACGGACAGGCCGGTTTCGGCGCGCTGGTCGACGGCGGCGTGGTCGATCTCTCGGCGCGCTACCCGGAGCTCCCCGACCTGCGCGCGGCGATCGCCGCCGGCCGCCTCGCCGAGCTCGCCGCGGGCGCGGCGACCACGTTCGCCGATTTCGGCATGGACGAGCTGCTCTACCTGCCGACGATCCCCAACCCGCAGAAGATCATCTGCATCGGCGTCAACTATGCCGACCGCAACGCCGAGTACAAGGACGGCTCGGCGGCGCCGAGCTACCCGAGCGTGTTCATGCGCGCGCGCGAGTCTCTGACCGGGCACGAGGCACCGTTGCTGCGGCCGCCCGAGTCGGAGCAGCTCGATTACGAAGGCGAAATCGTCATCGTGGTCGGGCGCGCCGGGCGCCGCATCCGCGAGGCCGACGCGCACGAACACGTTGCCGGCATCACCATCATGAACGAAGGCTCGGTACGCGACTGGTTACGCCATGCCAAGTTCAACGTCACCCAGGGCAAGAACTTCGAGCGTTCCGGCGCGCTGGGACCGTGGCTGGTCACGCCCGACGAACTCGACCCGATGGGCAGCCTGCGCGTGATCACGCGGGTCAACGGCGAAGAGCGCCAGAACGACGTCACCGACAACCTCATGTTTCCGTTCCGCTACCTGTTGAGCTACCTGTCGACGTTCTACCGCCTCCAGCCCGGCGACGTCATCGCCACGGGGACGCCGAACGGCGCCGGCGCGCGCTTCGACCCGCCCCGCTACCTGCGCGCGGGCGACGTCGTCGAGGTCGAAGTGCCCGGCGTCGGGGTGCTCCGCAACGAGGTCGAGGACGAGGTGCTCTGAACGATGGATCCGCTCGGCGCCGGGCGCGACGCAGCCGTGACGCTGCGCGATTTCGAGCGATCGCTGCCGATGCAGCTGCTCAAGGCGCGGGAAGCGGCAATGGCGCGTTTTCGCCCGATGCTGCGTGCACACGGACTGACCGAGCAGCAGTGGCGCGTGCTGCGCGTGCTCGCGGCCTGGCCGGACATCGACGCTTCGGCGCTCGCGCGGCGCAGCCTGCTGCTGGCGCCGAGCCTGTCGCGCATCCTGCAGCATCTCGAGGGCGCGGGCCTGGTCGCGCGCCGCACGCCGGCGGGCGACCAGCGCCGCGCCGTGTTCGCGCTGACCGTGCGTGGCCGCGCGCGCTTCGCTGCGGTCGCGCCCGATTCCGAACGCCTCTACCGCGACATCACGCGGGCTTTCGGGGCCGAACGGCTGGCCACGCTGTATGACCTGTTGAGCGAGTTCGCCGCGGCGCTAGACACGCCCTGAGAGGCCGCCGGGCGCTGCGCCGCGGCTCGGGAAGCGAAAAAAAAGTCCCGGCCAGGCCGGGACGAACGGAGGGGGAACGGTGGCGCCGCGCGGTGCTGCGCGGCTCAGAAGACGTGTCGGGCGTCGTGGTCGAAGCGCGGCGCAGCGGGTCCGTGATGGCGCGAGCCGTGTTCGAACAGCCAGCCCCACCGGCGTGCCGGGTCGACATGCGCCTCGTCATCGGCAGCCGGTGCCTCCTCGTGCTCCACGCCCCACTCGAGAGGCATCGCGGCGTCGTTCTCGGCAACGAGGGTCAACGGCGGTGCTGCCTCGTCGGCGCTGCCGTCGATGGCCGGATCGGCCAGCTGGCGGACGCTCGCCGAGCGTGCGGCGCGTGGCACCACGGGGGCCGCCAGGTCCTGCCCCGGCAGCGGCTGCATCACGAGCATCATCATCAACGTCTCGAACATGGCTTTGCTCCTTGCTAATTCCTGACCAACGCAGTCAGGTTAGCACCGGGACGATGCGGCGACGCGCAGGAAATGACGCAGCGATACTGCGGCCAAACCTGCGCATCGAAGCGGCCCGCGGCCGTGCCCGCAAACCGGGCAACGCGCGCCCGGTCGCCGCGCGGCAGCTGCCACGGCGGCCGGGCGCGCGGGACTCCACGCCGCTCATCGTGCGTCCTCGAGCAGGCGTCCGAGGCGGCGCGCGAGCGCCGGACCGGCTTCGGCGCGCAGCGTGCCGACGAGCAGCCCCGCGTGGTTGTCGAGGCGCAGGTCACGGCGTCCGAGCGCGAGGGCCTGAGCGCACGCGCGGTAGACGATGAACGGGTTGTCGCTGCGTGCGAGGCGCCCCGCGGCAGTGAACAAGCGCGGCAACAGGATGCGCGCAGCGGGTTCGTTCGCGACACATTCGAGGAGCAGGCAGGCGGTGGTGGCGTCGTCTTCCGCGAGCGCGCCCTCGATCTGCTCGCACAGCGTCTCGCACGCGCACACCGAGCGCGACATGCCGGCGCGCGCCGCGGTACGCAGCGCGTCCACGGTGCGTGCGACGAGCGCGCCGAGGGCCCGCCGCCTGGTGTCCGCGGCAGGTTCCGCCTCCGCGACCGGCGGGTGGGACGGCGCCGTGGCGACGACGTGCAGTACCGGCGGCGCACTCATGATGACGCTCCCTGCCGTGCGCCGGCTGCCGCGCGCGCGACGGCCAGGTCGTCCGGCACCGCCCGCACGGGCGAGAGGAAGCCCGGCGGCTTGAGCGTCAGGACCGGGATGTCCACGCGGGCGAGGATCCGTTCCGCGGTGTGGCCGATGAACTGGCCGGGCGCCGCGCCGCTTGCCAACGTGCCCATGACCAGGAGATCGGCACGGTGCCGATCGGCGCTGGCCGCGACCACCGCCGAGGCTTCGCCTTCAATCAGCTGGGTGTTCAGTGCGACGCCGCCATCGACCTCCCTCACCCCGGCTTCCAGCTCGGCCAGCCAGCGCGCATGCAGCATGCGCTGGTTGCCGATGTAGCGGTCGACGGAGGCATGGGCGAGCGTCGTGCGTGGATGGGTGAGCAGGTCGGCGGCGTAGGGCTGCCACGCGTGCACGAGATGCACCTGTGCGGCGTCGAGGCGCGCGAACAACAGCGCCGTGAGCGCGAGCTGCAGGCTGAACCGGGACATCGTCTCGGGCTCGGTGTAGAGCTCGCGGTCGACGGCAACCAGCACGTTCTGGTAGCGCGCCGGTCCATTCGTATCCATCACCCACAACGCGCACGGGCACTTCCGCGCCAGGTGCATGTCGGTCGGCGCGAGGCCGCCGCGTGCCGCGGAGTTGGTCACGTGGACGACGAGGTCGAAGCGCCGTTCGAGCACGAGCCGGGTGATGGCGAGGAAGGTCGTGCCTTCGCTGAGTTCGACCGTAAGTGGCACGAGCGCGCGCAGTGGTTCGGCGATCGCCTCGAGCCGCTCGCGCGCGAGCGTGCGCCGCACCGCGATCAGTTCCTGTGCGACCGGGTCGACGGCGAGCTCGGCCGGCGGCGGCTCGATGACGTCGCACAGGGTCAGTTCCGCGCCTTGCTCGACGGCCAGGCGGGCGATGCGATCGAGGCAGTGCCAGGCGCCTTCCGCGCTCGCGACCAGGCGTGTATCGACGAGCACCAGGACCTTGCGATAGCCGAGTGGCGGGTTGAGCGGATGCAGGTTGTCGTTCATGCGGCTCCCTCCAGGTTGGGATGAGTTGCGGGTACGGGCGCGGGAATCGCCTCCCAGCGACCCCCCGGCAGGTAGGCGAACCAGGCGTTCCGTTCGCGATCGAGTGCGACGAGTCGCAGCCAGCGGTGGTCGAACAGCGCGCGCAGGTCGGCGTTTGCATCAAGCACCGCGTCGATGCGCGCGACGGGCGCCTCGATCACCGAGAGCAGGCGCAGCGGTTGGTGATACAGGCGGCCGTCGTCGGCGCGGACGGACTGCTCGGGCAGGCCGAGGCGCAGGTCGCCGCCTTCGCCCTGGATCACTGCGCATCCGCCGATGATGTTCTGCGTCACCTTGCTGCCACTGCCCCAGGTCGCGTTGTCGACGCTCGAGAAGTAGTACTGGGCATTGATCCACTGCGCGACGATCAGCGGCGCGCTCATGATCGCGCTGAGCACCTGGCCATCGGCGTCGCGCGTCCAGTCGTAGGAATGCAGGAACGTGCGGCCGTCGAGATCGCACCCCAGGGTCGTCGAACGAGGCGCGCAGACGAACGCCGCATTGCCGGCGAGACCCCATTCGGGCCGCGTCTCGGCGCCATCCGCGGCGCGCCAGGCGAGCGCGGCGGGCGTCGTGCCGAGGCGCGGAGCGCGGCGCGCCCGGTTCGCCTGTCCGGCCGCTTCGAGCGCGCGCCTGAGCGCGGCCGCGTCGCGCGCGTGGCTGGCGGGCAGGTTGTCATCGAACACGGTCACGTGGTCGGTCGTGGTGTCGTGCAGCGCGGCGACCACGCGCGTGTCGTCGGGCAGCTCGATGCCGTGCGCGGCGAGCCGCCGGCGCACGCCCGGCCGCTCGAGTATGCGTGCGAGCAGGCGCGCGTTGGTGCCACCTTCGTGACCGCCGCAGGCACCGCAGTCGAGCGCGGCAGCGTAGGCGTTGTTGGTCGTCGAGGCGGCATGGCCGCACAGCACGATCAGCCGCGCGAACGGTGCGCTGAGACCCGTGGTCTCGAAGAAACTGCGCGCGACCGCGAGCTGCTCGTCGTCGTCCAGGGCCGGCATTACGTCGGGCGCTTTGCCGCCGAGCGCCGGTACATGGAGGTGCGGCACGCGTGGCTGTGGGGCGGGCGGCCGTACCGCGTCGCGCAGCAGCGGCCAGACCGAGAGCAGTCCGAAGCCGTCGACGACGCCGAAAGTCGCCAGCGGATGCCGCTTGAGCGCGCGCCGCAGCGCCGGCAGCAGGCCGGCCAGCCGCGCGCGTGCCGACAGCCGGTGCCGCGCACGCGCGGGCAACGCCGGCGCGACCTGCTCGTGCGCGCCGTGCGCCGGTGCCAGCAACACCGGGCAGTGTGTCGAGACGCTGCCGTCGAGCCGTGCGTAGCTGACCGCGACGCCGAAGAAGCCGGCATAGCCGAACGTCTCGTAACCGCCCTGCGCCTCGAGCGCGCGCCGCAGCGGTTCGGAGCGCACGTCGATACACAGGGCGAGCTGCGCGCGCGGCCGCGCGCTGCTCGTTTGCGTTGCCGGCGCGCGCGCCGCGAGCTGGCCGACGAGGGCGTCGCGGTAGGCGAGTTCTTCCGCCTCCAGGCAGCGCAAGGCGAGCCAGCCGTCATCCTGCGCGCATAGCGTCTTCGCGAGCGTCGCCATCTCCTCCGTCGTGGCGCGCTCGAGGGCCGCCGGTGCGATGCCGTGGAAGGCGGCGAAGGCGGCGATCGCCGACGCGGCCGGCGGCGGCTCGTGCGTCGCGGCGTGGGGCAGGTGTGCGGCGAGACCGTGCACCTCGCAAGGCAGGTCGTGCGCGAGCGCGAGATCGATCCACAGCAGCCGTTCGGTGACGAGCAGCACCGCGAGCAGGTCGAGCAGCGTGGCTGGATGTGCCGCGGCGCGCGGCGAGGCGGCGTACCAGGAGACGAACGCGGCCCAGCCCTTGAGCGCGAACAGCTGCTGGCACAAGTAGTCCTCGCGTCGCTCCGGGGCGAGTCCGAGCGTCCCGAGAGCGCCGAGCACGGCGGTCTCGGCGGCATCCGGCAGGAGCGCCGCGCGCGGGAGGTCCAGCGCGCTCGCGGCGTCGGCAAGCAGCGGCTCGTTTGCCATGTGGTGGCGGAACGCCGCGTAGAGGCCCTCTCTTGCGCCCGGCATGCACAGTCCGCCGTCGTCGCCCAGCAGGCAGGCCGGAACGAAGGCCCCGACCAGCGCGTCGCGCCGCGCGCACAGACCGGCATCGAGGCGGGCGTCGAGCCAGGCGAGCAGCGTGGTATGTTCGACCGGCCACCCGGCCGCACCCTCGTCGCTCCCCAGGCCGGCGCGCTCGCACGCAGCCGTTGCCGCCGCCAACAGGGCGGGCGCCGGGACCAGCGCGTGCGGCGCACGCTCGACGCGCGCGAACAGGTAGTCGGGGAGCGTGTGCCGGTTGCCGTCGATCACCAGGGCAGGGGTGCTCGATGCCGTCGCGATCGCCGCTCGCAGGCGCGCGCGGTCGAGCTGCCCGCGGGCGAGGCGCTCGCGATACGTATCGAGCGGCAGGTGGCCGCGTCCGCCGGACAGGCGTTGTGCGCTCGCGATCGCGGCATCGAAGTCCAGGTGCTCGAATCCCTGCAGCGGGTTGCTCGCGACGAAGGCGTCGAGCGGGAAGAAGCGGGGCAACCGCGCGGCCGCGGCGGTGATGGCCGCGTGCAGCTGTTGCTCCATGGCGTGGGCGTCGGCGACGGGTGCGGTCATGGCGTCTCTCCTCGGCAGGGTCAGTTGGCGCGCCGTGCGGCACGCAGTGCGGTGACGAGCGGACCGCCCGGCGCGGCGCGCCCGGGCGGCTCGGCGCGGGCGAGGCGCACGAGCAGGGTGTGCACGGGTGCGGGCAGCTCGACGCGCGTGGCGCGCACGAAGGCGAGCAGCGACAGTGCGCCGATCATGGCGCCGACGAGATGCGTGCTGGGGGCATGCCCGGCCAGCGCGGCGGCGTCGATTGCGCCGGTGAGCGCGAGGTGTACCGCGGCGGCCGCGAGCGCCGCGGGCACCAGCACGACGAGCGTGCGCAGTGCCGCGGTGCGCAGGCAGGTGCGGCGCCATGCGAGCATCAGGGCTTCGATCGCGAGCGTCAGCGCGAAGCTCAGCAACACGAGGTCCGCCAGGGCGAGGTGCGACGTCCAGGCTGCGACGAAGAAGGCGACGCAAGGCAACAGCAGCAACCACTGCGCACCGCGCGCGGGCGCGGCGAGCGTGCCGGCGCCGGGAGCGGTCACCTCGCTGCCCGCGCGTAGGAACGCCTGCGCCTTGAATGCACCGTGGGCGAGGATGTGGAACAGGGCGTGGGCGTACGCGCCGAGGCCGCACTGCACGAGCATGTAGCCCATCTGCGCGACGGTCGAACCGGCGAGGCGGCCTTTGACGTCGACGCGCACGAGCGCGATCGCGGTACCGCCGACGACTGCCGCGGCGCCGCTCGCCAACAGCGCGAACAGCACGACCGGCGTGGCCGAGAGCAGCGGCGCGAACTTGATCGCCGCGATGCCGCCCGCGTTGACAAAACCGGCGTGCAGCAGCGCGCAGACCGGCGTCGGTGCGGCGGTCGATGCGAGCAGCCAGCGATGGGTCGGCAGGCCGGCGCTGCGCACCACCACGGCAACGACCAGCGCGAGCGCGGCGAACAGCAGCGGGGTGGCCACGTCCGCGCCGGGTTCGAGCTGTACGGCAATACCCTCGAAGCCGCTCTGACCGCTGGACATCACCACCAGGCCGACCGCCAGCAGCAGGGCCGTGTCACCGATACGGAAACTCGTGCGTGCGCGCCCGGCGGCCGTCAGCGCCTGCCCGGGCGTCGCGGTATGCGCGAGCAGTTCGACGACCACGCGCGAGGCGAGCAGCCAGGCCGTGGCGAAGAGCAGCATGTCGTCGGTGCCGGCGCCGAGCAGGGTGGCCGCGACGAGGAGCACGACGTGCCGTGCGTACACGTCGAGGCGGTCGTCGCCGCGCATGTGGCGTACGGAGAAGGCGAGCGCTGCGAAGGCGAGCGTCGCGCCGAGCGTGAGCAGCACGAGGGCGGTGTAGGTGAAGGCATCGACGGGCAGGACGAGCGCGGCGGTCAACGCGCCGAGCGCGCTCAACGCGGCAAGCCGGCTCGCCCGGCGCAGTGCCAGCAACGGTGCGGCGGGTGCGCTTAGCGCGATGAGCAGAAAGCCCGCAACGACGAGCGCGAGGGCACACTGGACGAGGTCTGGCATGGCGCAAATCTCCTGGAGCGATTCACCCGAGCGGTGACGGCGCGCAGTATGCGCAGTGCAGCAAAATTGTTGAAACGAATAAAAAAACTAAATATCATCGAAAAACAAGATAAATAAGCCGGCGCGGTTCGCGCCCGGAGCACCTCATGCAGCTCGAACTGGACCTGTTGCGGACCTTCGTCGCGATCGTCGAGACGGGTGGCTTCACGCGTGCCGCCGAGCGTCTGAACAAGACACAGTCGACGGTCAGCGCGCAGATCAAAAAGCTCGAAGAACAACTCGGGCAGACGCTCATCGCGCGCGACACGCGCAACCTCGCCTTGACCGCGCACGGCGAACTCCTGCTCGAGCGCGGGCGCGAGCTGTTGCGCTTGAGCGACGATCTCCTTTCACGTCTTGCCGAGCCCGAGCTCGAAGGCCGCGTGCGTCTGGGCACGCCGGAAGATTTCGCGACCAGCCACCTGCCGCAGGTGCTGGCCGCGTTCAGCCGCGCGCATCCGCGCGTGCGGCTCGAAGTGACCTGCGAACTGACGCGCCGGCTCGAGCGGCAGTTCCGTGCCGGCCACCACGACCTGGTCCTGCTCAAGCGCGATCCCATGGGACCTTCGATGGGCACGCGGGTCTGGCGCGAACCCCTGGTATGGGTCTGCAATGCCTATGGTGCCGCGCTGCTCGGCGAGGAAGTGTCGCTGGTGGTGTCCCCGGAGCCCTGCGTCTATCGCGAGCGGGCCGTCGGTGCCCTCGAAGCGGCCGGCCGCCCGTGGCGTATCGCCTACCAGAGCACCAGCCTCGCAGGTTCGCTGGCCGCGGTGCGCGCGGGGCTCGGAGTGACCATCCTGCCACGCGACATGGTGCCGGCCGGCTACCAGGTCATCGGACCGAACGAGAACATGCCGGACCTGCCGGATACCGAGATTGCCCTGTGCATGAAGGCGCGCCGGCCGGTGCAACCCGTGGTGCGCCTCTACGAGCACATCGTGCAGGCCCTGGAGGCGACGTGATCCGGGCCGCGTGATAATTCGAAAAAATCGAACTCAATTGTCGTGAATTGCGACTTTTTCGCAGGCGTCGCCGACGCCCAGAATGCGCGCCAACGGGAGCCACGGCGATGCGCCACCTGAACTACAACCATCTGCTCTATTTCTGGACCGTGGCCCGCGAAGGCAGCGTGGCGCGCGCGGCCGACACCCTGCATCTCGCGCCGCAGACCATCAGCGGCCAGATCAAGGCGCTCGAGAGCGTCATCGGCAAGCCCCTGTTCCGGCGCGCGGGGCGCGCGCTCGCGCTGACCGCCGCGGGACTCATCGTGCAGCAGTATGCGGACGAGATCTTCACCCTCGGCGCGGAACTCAGCCGGCGCATGAAGAGCGACGACGCCGGTATGCCGGCCACCTTCAACGTCGGCATCGTCAATTCGATCTCGAAGCTCGTCGCGCGCGAAATCCTGCAGCCGGCGCTCGCTTTGGAATCGGACCTGCGCCTCGTGTGCCGCGAGAGCGAGCTCGAGAAGCTGCTCGCCGACCTCGCCGTGTCGCGTCTCGACCTGGTGCTTTCCGACCGGCCTATCCCGGCCGGCCTGAGCGTGCGTGCCTACAACTATCCGCTAGGTGAGAGCGAAGTCGCCCTGTTCGCGCCGGCGCGTCACGCGCGGCGCTACCGCCGGCGCTTCCCGGCCAGCGTCGACGGCGCGCCATTGTTGCTGCCGGTCCACGAAAGCGCGCTGCGGCGGCACGTCGACGACTGGCTCGAAACCCAGGGCGTCAAGCCGCGCGTGATCGCGGAGTTCGAGGACAGCGCGCTGATGAAGGCCTTCGCGGCCGCGGGCGAGGCGTTGTTTCCGGCGCCCGTCCAGCTCACCGATCACCTGGCGCGCATGTACGATGCCCGCCCGGTCGGCGTGCTGACCGGCGTCAGCGAGCGCTACGTCGCGATCTCGCCCGAGCGGCGCCTGCACCACCCGGCCGCGCGCCGCATCATCGACCGCGCGCGCGTGCGGCTGGACAGCGCCGGGACCGGCTGAATCGCGCTCAGTCGCCGGCGAGCAGCGCCTCGACGCGCGCGAGCTGGGCATCCTTGTCGTACAGGTCGTAGTAGATCGACGCCATGACGTTCTGCGGGCCGAAGAAGAAGCGTTCGTAGAGCACCTGGCGGTTGCCGAAGCCGGACACGGCGACATCGTGGGCGAGGCGGAACAGGGCAATGCGATCGCGGCTCGCGAGGTTCTCGGTCTGGAAGTAGCGTTCGACATCGGCCGCGATGTCACCGCCGAGGTCCGCCTCGCACGGCGTCGCCATCAGCGAGCTCGAACCGAGCAGCTGGATCAGCTCCACCAGCCGCGGGTACAGGCGCGGGAACAGGTTGCGCGAGGTATCGAGCGGGCGGCGCAGCGGCATGTAGTGGCCGTACTGGTCGGCATGCGCCTCGCCCTCGGCCTGGTAGCGGAACGCGCGGATGGTCTCGGCCGCCCACATTGCCTCGGCGATCTGCGCCTTGACGTTCATGTCGCGATCCTTGCCGGTTGCTTTCGCCATCGCACACAGCAGGCCGACGACGAACTCGGCCTTGGCCAGCTTGCCGCACACCACCTGGTGCATCATGTGGATGACGGCGTTGGTCTCGGCAAATGCCCGGTTGCACAGCAGGGGCTCGCGGTACATGAACACGCGCTCCCACGGCACCAGCACGTCGTTGAACACGACGACCGCGTCCATCTCCTCGAAGCGCGCCGCGAGCGGCGCGTCGAAGGTCGACTTGTCGTGGTCGTAGGAGTCGCGGCAGATCATGCGCACCCCGGGCGTCGCAGTCGGGATGGCGAAGGCGAACGCGAATGGCAGGTTCTCTTCCGACGCGGTCAGCAGCGTCGACGGGAAGACTTCGATCTCGTCGGCGTGCGGCCCGAGCGTGGCGAGCAGGCGGGCGCCGCGCACGATGATGCCGGCGTCGGTCTCGCGCACGATGTGCAGCGCGACTTTCTCGTCGTACTTGCCTTCCCGGGCCTGTGCGTGGCTGAACGTGGGGTTGACCAGCGTATGCGTCAGCACGCGGTCGTGGTCGCGTACGTAACGGTAGAAGGCGCGCATGTTCTCGGCGAATTCGGGCCGGCCCTGGGCGAGGAACTCGGCGCTGCCGGCGAACGCGGTGACCGAGGCGTTCTTGTAGTCCGGGGTACGTCCGAACATGCCGTTCGACCAGGTGGCCCACTCGTAGAAGGCGTCGCCGCGGCGGCGCACGTCTGCGGCCGACGTCGGCAGCAGGAAGGACATCGCGTAGCGGTGCCCGTCCTGCTCGAACGTGATGCGATCCTGGTATGCGGGGTCGAACTGCCGGTCCATGAAGCGCGCCAGGGTGTGCGCGCCGCGGCATAGCGTGGGGTGGCTGGTGACGTCGCCGACGCGCTCGCCGCGCAGCCACACGTCGCGGTCGTCGCGCAGGCCTTCGAGATACTGCGCGCCGGTGCGGATACCGGTGCCGGTGGTCGGTGCATTCATGGCGTCACTCCCCTGCGGTGTTGGTGGCGGCGGCGCGCCGCGCGTGTTGCGTTGTGTCGGGCGCGGCCGCGTTGGCGGCCAGTGCGTCGAGGCCGGCGACGAGTCCGGCATAGGTGCCGGCATCGAGCGATGCGCGCAGCTCGGCGTAGATGCGCTCGACGGCCGGCATGACGTCCTGCTCGAGGGCGCGGCCACGCGCGGTCGCGCGCACCAGCGCCTGGCGGCGGTCGCTCGGCGGGCGACGGCGGACCACCAGTCCCGCGGTCTGCAGTCGGTCGACCACCCCGACGAGGCTCGGCGCCGGCAGCAGCGTCAGCGCGGCGAGTTCGCGGAACGGCACTTCCTCGCGTTCCCACAGTACGCGCAGCACGCGCCACTGCGGCTCGGTCAGGCCATGGGCGGTGAACAGGGCGCGAAAGCGCGGCATGACCGCGTTCAGTGCGCGGTAGAGCCGCATGGGTAGCGAGTGGTCGAATGACTGCATGCCGGGGCGCGTGGTGGCCGTACGGGAATTTCATTAACATATGAATGAAATGGTCCGGCGGTCAAGCTGGCGGTGGCGCGGTCGTGCCGACCGAGGGCCGCACATTGGCGTATCACGGCCCCGGCGCGCGGCGGGAGCGTCGGCCTTGGGGGTCCGCTCGCCTAGCGCGCCTGCCGGGTTCGCGCGGCCGACCTGTCCGCGCGTCTACCTGCCCGTTCGCGGCGCACGACGAGCGCTGCCAGCCGCGGGCCCCGGGCGCCAAAGGCCAGCGTTGCGGCGCGTGGCGCCGGCGAGGCAGCGCCACGCGACGACGGGCTCCCGGCTCAGGCGACCTTGCGTTCGGCGCCGAGCTTGCGCAGCCGCGGCGCGACCTTCGCGCCGATGAGGCGCAGGCTGTCGGCGACCATCTCGAACGGCATGCCGGCATAGGACACCGCCATCGCCGGGCGCAACTCGCCGGTCATGGCGACGCGTTTCTCCCACTTCTCGACGATCTGGTCCGGCGTGCCCCACGCCTGGTTCTGCACGAAGGCCTCGCAGGCCGCTTCGATGCCGGCTTCCTGGATGGCGCTCGCACCGGCCTGGTAGGCCTGGTAGCCCTGTGTCTCGCCCCAGTGCGAGCCGTCGAAGTCGTAATGCCGGATCACGCTCAGGTAGTACTTGGAGAGGTACTCGCGCGCGACCTGCTCGGCGACTTTCGGATCTTCGTGGCAGTAAGTGAAATCGGAGAACGCGGGCGCTCCCGGTGTCTTGCCCGGGTGCACTTCGCGGAAGCGCGCGCGCCACGCTTCGACTGCCGCGTTGTGCTGCTCCCACGGCAGCTGCACGAACGACATCATCGTCGCGCCGAGGTTGGCCGCGGCCTGGCCCGATTCCGGCGTCATCGCGACGGACAGGAACTCGCGGTCGCGGTAGCCGTGCACGGGCTTGGGCGTGACCTCGGTGCGCGACTGCTTGAAGAACTCGGTCTCGTACTCGGCGACACCGCTGTCGAGAATGTCGAGGATGATCTCGGCCGCCTGGTCGAAGCGCTGGCGCGAGGTTCCCATGTCGATGCCGAACGCGCGGTACTCCTCGCGCGCGAGGCCGCGGCCGAAGCCGAGCATGAAGCGGTCGCCGAGCATGATCTGCAGCAGGATGATGCGCTCGGCCACGCGGGTCGGGTTCTCGTGCCACGGCAGGATGATCGCGCCGGTGCCGATCTTGATGCGATTGGTCTTGCCGGCGATGTAGGCCAGCCATTGGGTATTGTCCGGCATCATCGAGTAGTTGGGGTCGAAGTGATGCTCGGGCAGGAGCAGGAAGTCCATGCCGACCTCTTCCGCGAGGAGTGCGATCTCCGTCTCCTTGCGCATCATCTCGGCGTCCGACAGCCCCTCGTGCGTATTCTGGAAAATGAATTGCAGTCCGATTTCCATAACTCTCCTCCTCGTGGCCGCGCCACATTTCGGCCGATGATAGCAAGGCAGGGGGGGCACGTGCCCCCCGCCCCGAGCCCCTGAGCTGGATCATCCCGCGCGCGGCGCGGGGCGCTATAGTGGCGCCGGCGACGCCACCACGATGCGTGGCCGGGGAGGTAGGGATGAACGGCAGCGTCGAGAGCGGGGCGGACGCGCAGCGCGGCTGGCTGGCGCGCGTGATGAGCAGCCCGCTCCCGCCGCTCGTCATGATCGCCGCCCTGCTGCTCGGCGCCATCGCGCTCGCGCTGACGCCGCGCGAGGAAGAGCCGCAGATCGTGGTGCCGCTGGCCGACGTGCTGATCCGCGCGCCGGGCCTGTCCGCAGGCCAGGTCGAGCGCCAGGTCGCGACGCCGCTGGAGAAGCTGCTCGCCCAGATCGACGGCGTCGAGCACGTCTACTCGATGTCGCGCCGCGGCGAGGCGGTCGTCACCGTGCGTTTCCACGTCGGCGAGCATCGCGAGAACTCGCTGGTCAAGGTCTACAACAAGATCCACTCCAATCTCGACACGGTGCCGCCGGCGGTCGCTTCTTGGGTGGTCAAGCCGGTCGAGATCGACGACGTGCCGATCGTCCTGGTCGCGCTGTGGAGCGACGACCCGCAGCGTACCGGCGATCATGCGCTGCGCCGCCTCGCCGAGGAGATGGTGCAGGGGCTCAAGGCCATCGATGACACCAACCGTGTCAGCGTCGTCGGCGGCAGATCGCGGCGCATCCGCGTCGAACTCGATGCCCAGGCCCTGGCCGCCCGCGACACCACGCCGCTCGAAGTGGCGCAGGCCCTGGCGGTTTCCAACCGGCGTCTCGATGCGGGCACCGTCGCGCGCGCCAACGAGGCCATCCTGGTCGAAGCGGGCGATTTCGTGCGCGATGCCGCCGAGCTCGCCACGCTCGTCGTCAACGTCGTCAACGGTGTGCCGGTGGCGCTCGGCGATGTCGCCCGCGTCAGCGACGGCCCGGCGGAAGTGAGCAGCTATACCTGGCTCGGCTTCGGCCCCGCCGCGGAGGGCAGCGCTACCCCGGGTGAGCGTTACCCGTCCGTCACCATCGCGGTTGCCAAGCAGAAGGGGGCGAACGCGGTATGGGTCGCGCGCGACGTGCACCGCCACCTCGAGCGTCTCGCGGCCGACCTGCTGCCGGGCGAGGTCGGCTACCGCGTGATCCGTGACTATGGCCGCACGGCCGACGCGAAGGTCGACGAACTCGTGACCAGCCTGTTCACCGCGGTCGTCACGGTGGTGATCTTCATCGGCATGTTCATCGGTGCGCGCCCGGCCATCGTCGTCGCACTCGCGATTCCCGTGTGCTACGGCGCGACGCTCGCCCTCGACTACGCGTTCGGTTACACCATCAACCGCGTCACCCTGTTCGCGCTGATCCTCGCCCTCGGCCTGCTCGTCGACGATCCCATCACCGGCATCGACAACATCGAGCGCTTCCTGCGCGAAGGCGCGCGCGATCGCATCGATACCATCGCGCGCGCCATGGCCGAGATCCGCGGCGCGCTCGTCATGTCGACCATCGCCATCATCCTGGCCTTCGCGCCGCTCGCCTTCATCACCGGCATGATGGGGCCGTACATGGCGCCGATGGCGTTCAACGTGCCGGTCAGCGTGACGGTGAGTACGCTGGTCGCGTTCCTCGTCACGCCGTGGCTGGCGGCGAAACTGTTGCCGCCGCGTGACCCCGCGGCAACGCGTGGCGAGGCGGACGGCGTGGTTCGCCGCGGCTACCGCGCGCTGCTCACGCCGTTGCTCGCCTCGCGGGCGCGCGCCTGGGGCTTCCTCGGCGTGGTGGTCGTGCTGTTTCTCGCCGCCTGCGCGCTGCCGGCGCTGCGCGCGGTGCCGCTGAAGCTGCTGCCCTTCGACAACAAGGACGAGCTGCAGCTCGTCGTCGACATGCCCGAAGGGACCACGCTGGAGGCCACCGAGGCGGTCAGCGCGGCGCTCGCCGCGCGCCTGATGCAGGTCGCCGAGGTCCGCGAAGTCGCAGGCTACGTCGGGCTCGCGTCGCCGATGGACTTCAACGGCCTGGTGCGCCACTACTACCTGCGCGAGGGTCCGCACGTGGCGGACCTTCGCGTGACGCTGGCGCCGCGCCACGCCCGCGCCGCGCAGTCGCACGCGGTGGCCCTGCGCCTGCGTGCGGACATCGCCGCGATCGCCGCCGCGCACGGCGCCAACGTCAAGCTGGTCGAGGTGCCGCCCGGGCCGCCGGTCATCGCGACGCTCGCGGTCGAGCTCTACGGCGAGCCGGTGACGCCCTACGCGACCCTCGCGGCCGCGGCCGACGTGGTCGCGGCACGGCTCGCGCGCGAACCGCTGGTGGTCGACGTCGACACCTCGAACGAGGCGCCGCAGCGCCGCGAGCGCTTCGCCGTCGACCAGCGCAAGGCGGCACTCTCGGGCATCAGCCGCGCCGACGTTGCGCAGACCGTGGCGCTGGCGGTCGACGGCCACGTCGCGGGGCACTTGCAGATCCCCAGCGAAGCACAGCCGCTGCCGATCGAGCTGCGGCTGCCGCTAGCCGCACGCAGCGATGAGAGCGCGCTGCGCTCGCTGTACGTCAAGGGGCGTCCCGGCATCGTGCGCGAACGTACCGCGGGCGGTATCGTCGACGCGCCGCAACCGCTCGTACAGCTCGGCGAGATCGGCCGCTTCGTCAGCGAAACGCGCGATCAGACCCTATACCACAAGGACCTGCGGCCGGTCGCCTACGCCTACGCGGAACTCGCCGGACGGCCGCCGGCAGCGGTCATCGCCGATGTCGCGGCCGATCTCGCGGTGGCAGCTTCGCCCGCTGCGAGCGACGCGAATACCGCACCGCGCCCCCTCGCCGGGCGCAGCTTCCTCGCCAATGGCGGCGGCATCGCGTGGTCGCTGCCCGACGGTGTGCATGCGGTGTGGAACGGCGAGGGCGAATGGCAGATCACCTTGCGCGTGTTCCGTGACATGGGATTGGCTTTCGCCGCCGCGCTCGTCGGGATCTTTCTCGTGCTCTATGTCGAGACCCGCTCTGCGGTGCTCGCCGCGATCATCATGTCGGCGATTCCGCTCACCCTGATCGGCGTCATGCCGGGATTCTGGTTGCTCAACCAGCTCGGCACGCGCAGCGTCGCGGGCCTGCCCGACCCGGTGCTGTTCACGGCCACGGCCATGATCGGCATGATCGCGCTCGCCGGCATCGTGGTGCGCAATTCGCTCATCCTGGTCGAGTTCGTGCGCCTCGCCCAGGCCCGCGGCCTGGCGCTCGCCGACGCGCTGGTCGAGGCCGGGGCGGTGCGCATGCGCCCGGTGCTGCTCACTGCGGGCACGACCCTGCTTGGCAACCTCGTCATCACGCTCGACCCGATCTTCAGCGGTCTCGCGTGGTGCATCATCTTCGGCATCGCCGCTTCGACGCTGTTCACGCTCGCCGTCGTGCCGGTGGTGTACTTCCTCGTCTACGGTCGCGACGACGCGGCCGTGTCCAGCGCTCCCGAGGTGCACGCATGACAGCGATCAAACGCCTGGCCGGCATGGTCCTGGCGCTCGCCCTGCTGGCCGTGATGATGGCCTGGCTCGCGGGCTGGTTCTCCGACACCATTGAGCCCGGCAGCTACGCGCCGCCGCCGGCGGCAGCGGCAGGTCACAGCGTGCCGGTGGCACTGGTCGAACGCGAGCGATTCGAGTACGCCACCGGCACCGTGCGCGCGCGCAACGAGACCATCGTCTCGGCGCGCATGATGGCGAGCATCCGCGCCATCCACGTGCGCGCCGGTGACCGCGTGCGCAGCGGGCAGCTGCTCGTCGAGCTCGACGCGCGCGAGCAGGGCGCGCGCGTCGAACAGGCCGGGCAGGCGGTGGCGAGCGCACAGGCGCGCCTCGCCGAAGCGCGCTCGCATCATGCGCGCACCGAGCGCCTCGCGGCGCAGCGGGCCGCCTCGACGGCGGAACTCGAGCGTGCGCTGGCTGCCCTGCGCGCGGCCGAGGCGGAGCTCGAGCGCGCGCGCGAAGCGCTGGCCGAGGTGCGCTCGGCAGCGAGCCATGCCGAGATCGCCGCGACGCTGGACGGCCGCGTGGTCGAGCGCTACGCCGAGCCCGGTGACACCGCGGTACCGGGGACGCCGCTGCTCAAGCTCTACGATCCGTCGGCTCTGAGGCTCGAGGCCGACGTGCGCGAATCGCTCGCGGCGAGCCTTGCCGTCGGCGACAGCCTCGACGTCCACATCGATGCCACCGGCGAGCAACGCCGAGCGGCGATCGAGGAGATCGTGCCCTCGGCCGATCCGGGCTCGCGCAGTTTCGTCGTCAAGTTGACGCTTGGCGAGGCGCGCGGGCTGTATCCCGGCATGTACGGGCGCGTCGCGATTCCGACCGGGCAGGTCCGTGAGCTGCGCATTCCGGCCGCGGCCGTGATGCGCGTCGGTCAGCTCGAGTACGTCAGCGTGCGCACCGCGCATGCGACCGAGCGCCGTTTCGTGCGCAGCGGCCGCAGTGCGGCCGATGGCACGGTCGAGGTGCTCAGCGGCCTCGATGCGGGCGAGCAGGTCGTCGTGCCGGATGTGCCTTGAGCCTGGGTGGCACCACGAGCGGAAAAGGAGAGATGTCATGAGCGAGACGCAGGCAAGGCGCCGGGTCGTCATCCTGGGCGCGGCCGGCCGTGACTTCCACGACTTCAACACCGTCTACCGCGACGATCCGGGCGTCGAGGTGGTGGCGTTCACGGCGACCCAGATCCCGGACATCGCGGGACGCCGCTATCCGCCCGGCCTCGCCGGTCCGCGGTACCCGGACGGCATACCGATCCTCGACGCCAGCGGGCTGGCCGAACTCGTCGCCGCGCGCGCCATCGACGAAGTCGCCTTCGCCTACAGCGACGTCAGCCACGCGACGGTCATGCACCAGGCTTCGGTGGCACTCGCCGCGGGCGCCGATTTCGTGCTGCTCGGTCCGCGGCGCACGATGCTGCGCGCACACCGGCCGGTCATCGCGATCTCGGCCGTGCGCACCGGCTGCGGCAAGTCGCAGACCGCGCGCTGGCTCACGCGCCTGCTCGGCGCCGGCGGACTCGCCGTCGCGGTGCTGCGTCACCCGATGCCTTACGGCGACCTGTCGCGCCAGGCGGTGCAGCGCTTCGCGAGCCTGGACGATATCGATGCGGCCGAGTGCACGGTCGAGGAACGCGAGGAATACGAGCCGCACATCGCGGCGGGCTCGGTGGTCTACGCCGGGGTCGACTACGCTGCCATCCTCGAACGCGCCGAGGCGGAAGCCGACGTCATCGTGTGGGACGGCGGCAACAATGATTACCCGTTCCTGCGCCCGGACCTGCACCTGGTACTGGTCGACCCGCTGCGCGCCGGCGACGAGACCGCCTACCACCCGGGCGAGACCGTGCTGCGCATGGCCGACGTCGTCATCGTCGCCAAGACCGATGCCGCGGCGCAGGCCGATGTGCGTGCGGTGCGCGAGGCCGTGATGGACGCCAACCCGGCTGCCGCGCTCGTGCTCGCCCGTTCGCCGGTGGTACTCGACGATGCCGCGGCCGTGGCCGGGCGGCGCGTGCTGGTCGTCGAAGACGGACCCACCCTGACCCACGGCGGCATGGCCTACGGTGCGGGTTACGTGGCTGCGGCCGCGGCCGCGCAGATCGTCGATCCGCGTGATTCCGCGACGCCTGCCACCGCCGCGGTGTACGCCGCCTACCCGCACATCGGCAAAGTGCTGCCGGCGGTGGGTTACTCGCCGGCGCAGCTCGCCGCGCTGGCCGCGACCATCAATGCCAGCGAGGCGGAGGTGGTGGTGTCGGGCACGCCCTGCGACCTCGCGCGCCTGGTCGCGCTCGACAAGCCCGTGGTGCGTGCGCGCTACGAGTTCGCCGAGAGGGTGCCCGGGACGCTCGAAGCCATCGTCCGGCGCTTCCTCGTCGAACGCGGACTCGCCTCTGGCTGAACGCCGCGCGGCGCCGGCGCCTGCCAGCAGCGCCTGCCAACAGCGCCTACCACCAGCGCTCGGGAGCGTCGCCGGCGAGGATGCGTGTACCCGCCCGCCCGGCGAGGATGTCGGCGGCGGCGTCGAGGCGTCCGATCGCGGCGAAACCGCCGCCGGCCGCGACGAACTCGCGGCACGCGGCGATCTTGGGCGCCATCGAGCCGCTCGCGAACGTGTGCGAGGCCAGCGTCGCGCTGCCGACCTCGCGCCAGCGCCGCGCCCGCGCGGTACCGAAGTCGGCATACACGGCGTCGACGTCGGTCAGCAGCAGCAGCGCCGCGGCACCGAGTTCGCGCGCGAGCAGGCTGCTCGCGAGGTCCTTGTCGATCACCGCTTCGACGCCGGCGAGCGTGCCATCGGCGCGTTCGAGCACCGGGATGCCGCCGCCACCGGCGCAGACGACGACCACGCCATGTCCGAGCAGCAGTTCGATGACGGCGCGTTCGACGATGCGCAGGGGCCGCGGCGAGGCGACTGCGCGGCGCATGCCGTCAGCGCTTTCGAGCATCGTCCAGCCGAAGCGCGTGGCGAGCGCTTGTGCTTCGTCCGCGGGGTAGCTCGGGCCAATCGGCTTGCTCGGTGCGCCGAAGGCCGGGTCGTCGGCGGCCACGACAATCTGCGTCAGCAGCGCCGCGGCCCGCGCCCGCGGTGCGAGCGCGTTGTCGAGCTCCTGCGCGACGAGGTAGCCGATCATGCCCTCGGTCTCAGCATCGAGCACGTCGAGCGGATAGCTGCCCGCGGCGCGTTCGAGCGCGAGCAGACCGACCTGCGGACCGTTGCCGTGGGTCACGACGAGGGCGTGGTCGCGCGCGAGGGGCGCCAGCGCGGTGACGGCGTTGCGCACGTTCTCGCGCTGCGTTGCCGCGTTCGCTGCCTGGCCGTGGCGCAGCAGGGCATTGCCGCCCAGCGCGACGACCAGGCGCGGGCGCGTACCGGTGGCCGGCCCGGGCCGCGGCTCCGCACTGCCTGTGTCGCTGATCATGTTGCCAGGGTCGTTCCTGGGGTCCTCAGAACGCGGCGTCTTCCTGCCGCTCAGCCGCCGCTGCCGTAGTATGCCTCGATGCGGTCGAAGCCCGCGTTGATGGTGTCTTCGTCGACGCAGTAGGCGATGCGCACGTGATGTTCGCCGTGCGGACCGAAGCCACAACCGGGGGTGACGCTGACGCCTGCCCGGGCGAGCAGGTCGAGCGCGAACGCGCGTGCGCTCGCGTGCGGCGCGGTGATGCGCGGGAACACGTAATAGGCGCCCTGGGGCAGCTGGTAGGCGAACACGTGCGGCAGGCGCTCGAGACGCTCGACGACCAGCGCGCGACGGCGCGCGAGCGCTTCGCGGAAAGCCGGCCACGGTTGCTCGGGTGCGCCCAGGGCGGCGAGCCCGGCGACCTGGCTGACGTGCGGCGCACAGATCAGGTTGGCGTCGTGCACCTTGAGCAGCTCGCGCTTGAGCGCGCCGGGCACGACCAGGTAGCCGAGTCGCCAGCCGCTCATCGCGTAGGCCTTGGAGAACGTGAACAGGTAGGCGACGTGGTCGCGGAACTCGGCGGCACTGGCGAGGTTGTAGAACGGCGCATCGTCGTAGACGAATCGCGAGTAGGGATCATCGATGATGATCACGAGGCCGTTGGCGCGGGCGATGCGCGCGAGCGCGAGCAGTTCCTCGCGCGGGAATACGCGGCCGGTCGGGTTGGACGGCGAGACGACGACGATGGCGCGCGTGCGTGGCGTGATGAGTGCCGGCAGGGCGTCGAGATCGAGCTGCCAGCCGCGCGCTTCGTCGAGCACCCAGTAGCGCGGGATCGCACCGCAGAGCTTGATTTGCTGAACGTGCGAGGCGAAGCCCGGATCGGTGACGATGACCTCGTCGCCGGCGTCGAGCAGGGTATGAAACAGGATGCTCAGGCCCTGCATGTTGCCGGCCGTGACGAGCACGTTGTCATGGGGGTCGACGGCGACGCCGGTGTCGCGTTCGTGTACCCGGGCAATCAGCTCGCGCAGTGCGGGCAGACCGTCCGGCAGCGTATAACGCCCGATCGCGGGATCGGTGTCGAATGCCGCCGCGACCGCCGCGCGCACGGGCGCGGGCGTGGCGAAGGAAGGGACGCCCCAGGCGAGCGAGACGGCGCCGGGGACCTCGGCCGCACGCATGGCCATCTCCTTGATGACCGAGATCGTCATGCCCTCGACGTTGTGCGCGATCTTCAAGGCTGAACCGGTCATGCGCGACTCCAGCAGGCGGGACGACAAGGCGACACCATAGCGGCACGCCGGGCGGCGCAGATGACGCCGATCAGGGTTGCCGTGCCGGGTCGCGGCGAGAATGCACCCTGCGCTCGGTGGCGCGCGTGCGCCTCGCAGCGAAGCCGACCATGTGAGAAGCGATGCGCGAGCGCATCACGGAGGTTAGCCCCATGACGACCAAATCGACCGAGACCCTGCGCGCCGAGGCCAGCGAATTGCTCGCGAAGTTGCGTACCGAACGGGACGAACTCCGCGTCAGGCTGCACCTGGCCGGCGCCGAAGCGCGCGACGAGTGGGACAAGCTCGAGCCGCGCCTGGCCGAACTGGAAGCGCGCGCAGCCCAGGTCGGCGAGGCCGCCGGCGCTGCCGCCAAGGACGTCGGTGCGGCCCTCGCCATGCTCGGCGAGGAGATCGGTGAGGGCTATGCGCGCATTCGTAAGGCGATGAAGAAACCCTGACGGGCCTGGGCGCGGTCAGCGCGTGCGTCGCCGCGCGCGCAGCACCGCGTACAGGCCGCGCACGTTCGAGCGCGGTGCGTCGAGCACGCAGGTGATCGCGATTTCCTCGAGCGCCGCGAGCGCGGCGACCGCCGCGGCGACGCGCAGCGGCCAGGTGATGTCGGCCCACAAGAGCAGCAGCAGGGCCGGTGCGATGGTGGCGACTGCGAGCTTGACCAGCAGCGTGTGATAGCTCGTGAAGCGGCCGAAGCGCAGCAGCCCGATGGCACTCGGTACGAGGAAACTTGCCACGATGACGCCGAAGGCCAGCCATTCCTCGCGTACCAGCCCGGGCCACAGCACGGCGACGGTGATGGCGATGGCGCAGTAGGCGACGACATCGGCCCAGGAATCGAGCATGGCGCCGAAACGGCTCGCCTGGCCGGTCAGGCGGGCCACCGTGCCATCGACCGCGTCGCTCGCGAACGAGGCGAGCAGGATCCACGGAAACGCGTCGCGCCAGCCTTCGGCCGCGCAGGCGAGCATCAGCGGCGCGGCGACGACGAGCCGGAAGGCGGTCAGCGCATTCGCCAGCGTGATGCGACGCTCCCCCGGCGGCACGCCGTTCATGCCGCGCCCCTCCCCCCGCCAGGCGACCGGGGCAGAAGCGCCAAGAGCGTCAAAAGTGTCAGACACTTTCGGGATGCAACGCCCCGCATGTAGCAGGGCAATAGTGTCTGACACTTTTGCTTAAATTTTGAGCAGGTGGCGGGGGCGGATCGGGGGGGGCGCGCCGCACGCCGGGCGTATCGATGGCGGCGCGCGAGGGCGCCCGGGGCTGCATGGCTGGCGAATGGCGTCATACCCGGCTCACAGGCGGAAACGCGCGTGCAGCGGGGTGTGGTCGGACAGCGCGCTCCACGGGGCGCCGGACAGTCTCTCGGCCCCGGCACAGGTCAGGCCGCGGCAGTAGATGCGGTCCATCGGCAGCAACGGCGCCCATGAGGGGTAGGTGCGCGCGTATTGCCCGTGGCGCGAGCGGTAGGCTTCGGACAGGTCGAGCGTCTCGTTGAAATGCCGTTCCGCGCGGCCCGACCAATCATTGAAGTCGCCCGCGACGATGAGCGGCTCGGCGTGAGGCACGTGCGCTTCGATATGCTCACACAGGCGGCGGATCTGCGGGCGCCGCTCGAAGCCGAGAAAGCCGAAATGGATGCACACGAGATGCAGGCGGAGCCCGCTGCCGGGTAACGTGATGCGCCCGTGCAGCAGGCTGCGGCTCGCGGCGAAGGGGTAGGGCGAGACGACGATGTTTTCCCACGCATCGAGCGGGTACTTGCTGAGAATGGCGTTACCGTGATGCCCGTGATCGTAGACCGCGTTCTTGCCATACGCATGGTGCGGCCACAGGGTGTCGGCGAGGAACTCGAACTGCGCGGCCTCGGGCCAGGTTTCGATGCGCCGCGCGTGCTGGTGGTGTTCGCCCTGGGCTTCCTGCAGGAAAACGATATCGGCGCCGGCCGACTCGAGCGCCTGGCGCATGTGGTCGAGTACGAACAGGCGCCGGCCGTCCCCGCTGAAGCCCTTGTGCATGTTGTAGGTGATGACGCTGAACTCGCCCGCTGCCCGTTCCTCGCGCCGCGCCGGCGGCGCGCGCCGGGCGGCATCCCGGTCCGCCCCGGGAGCGGCAGCCCGCGACTCGTTGTTCACGGCTGCCTCCGGCGCAGCGGCGTGTACTCGGTGCAGGGGAATGGCCTGATGGGCGGAGCGGGCAACATGGAACCTACCGTAACGAAGTGAGGGCGGTCGCTCTACCAGGGCCGCCGACGCAGGCGCAGGCGGTAGAGCAGCGGTGAACTGAGACGCACGATCAAGTGAAAGCCGAGCGCAGCGGCGGCGACTTCGAGCCAGCTCAAGTCGTAGGCGCTGCGCAGCACGGCGGCCGGAAGCAGCACTTCGGGCTGCGTGTCGAGCAGCGGAGCGCGCGCGCTGGGGGCATAGCCGCGGCGCCGCTTGACGAAGCTCGCCAGCAGGTCGCCCGCCAGCGCGAGCGCGCCGGTGGCCAGGCCGAGTTCGAACCGGACTCCGAGCAGCGGGGCGAGGGCCGCGGTCGCCAGCACGCCGGCGACGAGGCCGCGCCAGGTCTTCGAGCGGCCGAGTACGGGGCGGCCGTCACGCAGTACGCGCCCGCCGTCGATCGGGGTGGCGAACCGCGCGCCGCAGACGTGGCGGGCCAGCACGGGTGCGCTGTTGGCGACGATGACGAGCACGAGCAGTTCGAACATGGGTGGATGCGGTGAGCGGAGCGAGGTGGCGATCATGGCGCGCGACGCTTCCCGGGCGCCAGTGTCCTGTCAGGATCGCTCGGTGCACGCACGGCACCGGTCGTCCGCCAGCGTGCCGTAAGCGGCGCCGTGTCTCATGACGTCGATCAGGCCGGCGCGCGGCTGGACACCACGCCGTCGCGACGGCAGCGGGGCGGGTACATGGAAAATGACTATCAATAGAATAAAAACATTCAATTTCCAATATTAATAGCGCGCCCCTAACATTCTCTCCAACGCGGACATCGCAGCCGCGAAACAGCCCAAAGCTTCAAGGAGAGTCCGTCATGAAAAAGATTGCCGCCATCGCCATCATCGCCGCCGCCACCGGTTCCGTTCAGGCCGAGCCCTTCGCGCCGTGGAACGCGCCGCGGGTCGAGGCGCGCGCCGATGCCGACCAGGACACGGTCGTCGTCACCCCCTACTACCGTCGCGATGTCGCGACCGGCCGTGACGCTCACGGCGCGCCGAGCGCGGACGTCAAGATCCGCCCCTGGTACTCCGAAGACCGCGTCTGAGGCTCGCCGGTAACCGGGGCCCGGCCCGCTGCTTGTGCGGCGGGCCGGGCAGCGCGCCGGGCCGAGCCTTGCATCGCGTGACATCTCACCGATTGCCGCGCAGGAGAACTGCCATGATTTTCCGCCAGCTGTTCGAACCCGTCTCGAGCACCTACACCTACCTCGTCGCAAGCGGTGTGGGGCGCGAGGCGGTCATCATCGATCCCGTCGCCGAGCGCACCAGCGATTACCTGCGCCTGATCGAGGCACTCGACCTGAGACTCGTGCGCGCCATCGACACCCACACCCACGCCGACCACGTCACCGCGCTCGGCAGGCTGCGCGACACGACCGGCTGCCTGAGCGTGATGGGCGAGTTCACCCGGGCCGAGTGCGTCAGTGAGCACGTCCGCGAGGGTGACGTGCTCGATGTCGATGGACTGCGGCTCGAAGCCCTGTACACCCCCGGACACACCGACGAATCCTTCAGCTTCGTCATGGCCGACCGCGTGTTCACCGGCGACGTGCTGCTGATCCGCGGCACCGGCCGCACCGATTTCCAGAACGGCGACCCACGCCGCTCGTGGGACTCGATCGTCAACAAGCTGTTCCGCCTGCCGGAGGAGACCCTGGTCTACCCCGCCCACGATTACAAGGGCTGGACGGTGAGCAGCATCTACGAGGAGAAGCGCTACAACCCGCGCCTTGCCGGCAAGACCGAAGCGCAGTACGTGGCACTGATGAGCAATCTCGGTCTCGACGATCCCAAGCTGATGGACGTCGCGGTGCCGGCCAACCTGCGCTGCGGCAAGGCGGCCTGAGGGCCGTCGCGCCGACGCCCGCTACGGGCGCCGCCGGGCGGCGTCGATCCGAGCGCAGCCGCGGCGCGTACCTGCGCCATGAGCCTGTCCCCGCCGCATGACCTGCGTCCTGCCAGCGCGACGCCGCGCGTACCTCCGCCGGCAGCCTGGCTGGGCGCGGCGGGCGCGTTGCCCTTCATCACGCTTGCCGTCTTCGCGGCCGCTGACGTCGCCGGCGCGCGCGACTTTCACCTCTTCGCGCTCAATGCCTACGCCGCGCTCATCCTCTCGTTCCTGGGCGGCGTCCAGTGGGGGCTGACCATCGCACACGGCGGCGCCGACGGCATGTGGGGGCGGCTCGTGCTGGCCATCACACCGAGTCTCTTCGCCTGGTGCGCGCTGCTGATGGCGCCGCGCGCGGGCCAGTTACCGCTCGCAGCCGCCTTCCTCGCCGTACTCGCCGTCGACCTGCGTGCGCACGGCCGTGGCCTCGTGCCGCGTTGGTATCGCCGGCTGCGCTGGCCGTTGACCGTCACGGTGGTGCTGAGCCTGCTGCTCGCCGCGGCCGCCTGATCGGCAGCGCGCGACCTCGCGCCGAACGCGCCGCGAACGCTCAGGCGGTGAGTATCGCGTGGGTCGCGCTGAGGACGACATCACGCAGTTCGCCGCGGTCGAAAGCCGGGTTGATCACCGACCGGTTGCTCAGGCCTTCGTAGAGGGCGAGCACCACTTCGACGATCGCGCTCACCGGCGTGTCGGTCTGCACCCCGCGCATGTCGCGAATGAAGTGAACCTGCTCGGTGACCGCGGCACGGATGCGCTCGTCGGCGCCGCCGACGGCGCGTTGGACGGTGGTATTGCGTGCGGTCTCGGCGAGTACTTCGAGCCACAGGCCGGCGAAATCGGGCCGCGTGCGTTCGGTCAGCGCATGGGTCGCGCGCTCGGCTACCGTATCGACGACGTCCTGGTCCTCGGGATAGGGTTCGAGCAGCTCGAGCCAGCGCGCCGCCATGCGTTCGACGATGCCGCCGACGATGGCTTCCTTGTTGTCGAAGAAGTGGTAGATGTGGCCCGGGCTCATGCAGGCCTGCTTGGAGATCTGCGCCACGCTGGCCCCGTGGAACCCGTAGCGCGCGAAGCAGATCGAGGCGGCGTCCAGGATCTGTTCACGCCGCTGGCGCGCGCGCGCCGTGCGCGGTTCGTCGTCCATCGTGATTGGTCTCCCCCGAAACGAAGCTACGCGCAGCGGCAGCATTCGGCACCGTTGCCCGCGGGACAGGCTGTCTCCCCCTGATACACCTGTCCCCGCCGAATGTTCATTCGGGCTTGACGGGCTGTCAACTCGCCCCTAGAGTGCGCCGCCAAAAAAATAGAATGATTATTCATTCTAGTTCTGCCGGAGCGCGCGGCGACGTCCGCCCGGCCGCCGCTCCCGCCTTGTCGCACGATCGAAGGAGAACTGCCCATGCTTCCTGCCTCCCAACGTACGCTGCGCCGCGGCGCCCTGCTCGGCGCCGCCCTGTTGCCGGCCGCCGCGACCGCCATCGACTGGAACGTCACCGGTTCCGTCCGCCAGGAGATTGGGATTGGCATCGCGAGCGGCGAGAACGAGTTCAACCAGAACGGCAACCCGTTCAACGCGCGCTCGGTACCGGTGCTGACCAACAACCCGCTCAACGGCGCACTGCTGCGCAGCGATGGCCTGCGTGCCGGTGCCAACACGGCCCCGGTTCCGACCACCTGCAAGTTCTCGACCCAGGTCGCCTGCCCCGCCGCGGGGCGCGCCAATACCTATGGCGCGGGCCTCGACGACAGCTTCAACTTCAACCTCTTCTCGACCCGGCTCGATCTCGACGTGCAGGCCCGCATCTCCCCCAACTGGGCGGCGACGATGAAGCTGCGCGCGGTCTACGATGCCGTGCCCAAGCTCGGCGACGGCCGTACCGGCGATATCTTCGGCCAGCCCTTCTGGCACGCGCGCAGCGCCAACCCGCTGGAAATCAACGGCGCGAGCATGATGGCCGACCTGCCTGCGTTCTACGTCGACTACAACGATGGCCCGTTGTGGATCCGCGCCGGGCAGCAGTCGATCGCCTGGGGCGAGGCGCTGTTCTTCCGCGTGATGGATGTCGCCAACGGTCTCGACCTGCGCCGGCACCTGACGCTCAACCCGGCCGCCGAGGAGTTCCAGGACCAGCGCATCGCATCGCCCGGCCTGCGCCTGAGCTACACGTTCGACAACCAGTGGGAAGTCGACGCCTTCGTGCAGATGTTCACGCCGACCGTGCTGGCACGCACGAATACCCCTTACAACGTGGTGCCGTCGGCGTTCTCGTGGCGCGAGGGCGACGAGTTCGACGACGCCGAGCGCGCGCTCAACTTCGGTGCGCGGCTGACCATGCCGATGACCGATTCGTTCACGCTGCTCGCGGCCTACGTCAATCGGCGGAACCCCGACGGCGTGGTGCGCTGGGCCGACGCCCCGCGACGCACCACGCTGCCGAGCGCTTTCGGCACCGAGAACCCGTTCTGCGCCGGTGCCTCGAACAACCCGTTCGCGGCGCTGCCCGGCGCGCCGACGCAGGCTTCGGTCGGCGGCGGCTGCGGTTCGTTCTTCGCGCCGGACGGCACCGCCACCTCGTCCGCGTTCGAGTGGTTCCACATGGCCGGGCGCACGCGCCTCAACCCGGTGCTCGGCACGCAGGTCTCGATCAACGAGGCGCCGGCCTCGGCGTTCGCCGCGCGCAGCGTGCTCGGTCTCGGCAACGAAGTGTCCGCGCTCGACGCGATCTCGACCCTCGATGCCTTCTACACCGGCTTCGGCGGTCTGCGCGGCTACATCACGCGCGAGTTCAAGCGCGAACACGTCATCTCGCTCGGCGGCAACTACATCTTCACCGCGGCGCCGGATTCCTTCCTCGACCAGCTGATCGTGCGCGGTGAAGTCGCGGTGACGCCGAACAAGCAGTTCACCAACCTCGGCCTGAGCCGCGAGTTCATCGAGGCGACCGACGTCGTTTCGGCACTCATCGTCGAGAAGTACCAGCGCTTTTCCATCGACATGCCGGCCGCGTACATGGTCGCGCAGTGGATGCACCGCACCGAGTCGGATCTCTTCGGTCGCCACCTGAGCGGCAACGAGAACAACGGCTTCTGGCCTTACCTCGATGCGGACACCGGGGCACTCAGTCCGGCGGCCCGCGTCGCCGGTTCCGGCCAGCCGCGCGGACAGGGCAGCGCGAACTACGTCGCGTTCGCCATCCAGCAGCCCTTTCCGGACCTCGTCTGGCGCGCCGATCTCGCCGTGCTGGTCGACGTGCAGGGCGGCGTGCTGCTGCAGCCGGGCGTGCGTTACCGCCCGTCGGCGAACTGGCAATGGGATCTCTACGCCAATCTCATCGAAGGCGGTGGCGACGAGAACGACGATGCGCTGGAGACGCTGGACTTCGCCGACGAGATCTTCATGCGCGTGACGTACTACTTCTAGTCGCCGCCAAAGACGCCCGTGCGCCGTCCCCGCGAGGCGCACGGCGGACCTGATGCGGGGGCGAAGGGCATTGCTTCACGGGATGCCTGTTGTGGCCAGCGGGCAGACCGGGCCCTTCCTCCCCGCTTTTTTTCCTCCTCCCCTCGGGTGCGGGGTTGGTCATCGACCTCCCCGCACCCACTTCCCCGCACTCACTTTCCACGGGCCCCGTTCAGGGCACGATGACGTGGTCGGGCGCGGCGAGCGCGAAAGCCGCCTCGCGATCGGCGGGCGGTGGGTAGATCCATTCGGTGTTGATCGAGCGCTTGAGCGCCTTGGCCTCGGCGCCCGACATCACCACGGCGCGCTCCCAGCCCTCGGTGTAGACCGCACCCCACGGTCCGAGGTCGAGACAGGTCACGTATTTCGGCTGGCTGTAGGGATGCAGCGGCAGGTCGATGAGATCCGCCGCCGCGTTGTAGCCGGCGACCCGGCCCAGGCTCAGCGCGTGCTGGCAGGACATCAACGCGACGTGGCCCGTGTCGTCGGCCGCGGCGTGTGCGGTGTCGCCGCTGACGAAGATGTCCGCACAGGCCGGGGCACGCAGAAAGCGATCCGCATGCACGCGTCCTTGGGCGTCGTGTTCGCCCGGGACCTGGGCCGCCAGGCTGCTGGCGCGTGCGCCCGCGGTCCACACCACGGTGTTGGCTGCGAAGTGCCTGCCGTCGGCGGTGGTGACGCCATCGGCATCGATCGCGGCGACCGCCGTGCCGGTGACGATGTCGACGCCGCAGGCGGCGAGTGCCTGCTCGATGGTCGGCCGCGGTCCGGGCCCGAGATCGGGGCCGATCGATGCCGACTGCTCGATGACGACCACGCGCGGGTTCTCCGCGCCGAGGATCGTCCGCAGCCGGGCCGGCAGCTCGGCCGCGGTTTCGATGCCCGTGAAGCCGCCACCGGCGACGATCACGGTATCGCGCGCGGCGTTCGCCGGCCGGCGCGCCAGTGCGTGCAGGTGGGCGTCGAGCTTGCGCGCGCCGGCAAGCTGGTCGACGTCGAAGGCGTGCTCGGCCAGGCCCGGCACCGGCGGCCGGTTGAGTTCGCTGCCGGTGGCGAGGACGAGCCTGTCGTAGCGCCGCGCCGTGCGGCGGCCATCGGCGGTGACGAGCGTGAGTTCGTGACGTGCCGTATCGAGGCTCTCGACCCGGCCGGGCTCGTGCGCGACACCGACCGCGGCGAGCAGCGGCGCGATGTCGGGCGCCATCTCGTCGAACGCGGTTTCATACAGGCGCGGCCGGATGTGCAGCTGCGGAGCGGGCGAAATCATGGTGATGGCGACGTCGGCCGCGCGGCCGGCGTGCGCGAGCGCGCGCGCCGCGGCGAGGGCGGCCCAGGTGCCGGCGAAACCGGATCCGGCAATGACGAGTTGGCGGGCATCGGCGGTCATGTCTTCGATCCTCGGGTGGGAGAGGGATGGCGGGGACGGTGCCCGGGTGGTTCAGCGCGCCGGTCCGCGGCGCGACGACGCGCGTTCGCCGAGCCAGCGCTCGACCGATGCGCCGAAGTCGGCCGGCGCCTTGCGCTCCAGTGCCCGGGCCAGGTCGGCGAGGGTCTCCGCCGCCAGCGCGTCACGCATGGCGCGCTCGGCGCGCTGCATGGTGGCGTGGATCGCGCACGTGCCGCGGCTCGCCCAGCGTGGTGGCGGATCGTCGAACAGGGCGCAGCGCGTGCGGATCTCCTGGCACTCGAACAGCGGCTTGTCGCCCTCGATGGCGTCGACGATGTCGAGCACCGTGATCGCCGCAGCCGGCCGGGCCAGGCGGTAGCCGCCACGCAGACCGGGAACGGCGTCGACGATGCCGGCCTTCTCGAGGCGCGGGAAGATCTTGGCGAGGAAGCTCGGCGAGATCCCTTGCAGCTCGGCCAGGTCGCGGCTGCTCGGCTGCTGCTCGCCGGCGCCGACCAGCCAGAGCAGGCAATGAATGCCGTATTCGACGCGGCTCGTGAGGTGTGCCATAACGCGGACTATATTAGTCCGCGTTTAATCCGGCAAGCGACCGACCATGCGCGGCCTCGCCTCGCTCAGTCACGCGACCGTGCGCAGGGCGGCGGCTAGTGCATGTGCGGCGTGCTCACCCCGGCGGGTACGCGGATGTCCTCGACCAGCGCGACGACGCTCGCCGGCGGCGCGGCGGTGAAGTGCGAGACGGTCAGGGCGACGGCAAAGTTGAGCGCCGCGCCGAGCGCACCGATGCCTTCCGGCGAGATGCCGAACCACCAGGCATCGGGGCCGTTCATGTGCGGCGCGTAGAACTTGAACCAGGCGATGTAGCCGAACGTGAAGCCGAGCCCGGCGATCATGCCGGCGACGGCGCCCTCGCGGTTCATGCGCAGCGAGAAGATGCCGAGCAGGATGGCGGGGAACAGCGAGGCCGCGGCGAGGCCGAAAGCGAACGCGACGACCTGCGCGACGAAGCCGGGCGGATTGACGCCGAGATAGCCCGCGATGGCGATGGCGCTGGCTGCCGCGATGCGCGCGGCGAGCAGCTCCTGGCGATCGGAGAGGCCGCGCGCGAAGGTCTTCTTGAGCAGGTCGTGCGAGACCGAAGCCGAGATCACCAGCAGCAGGCCGGCCGCCGTCGACAGCGCCGCGGCCAGGCTGCCGGCGGCGACGAGCGCGATCACCCACGGCGGCAGCATCGCGATCTCGGGGTTGGCGAGGACCATGATGTCGCGATCGACGTAGACCTCGTTGGCGCTCTCGCGCGCCGCGTTGAGCAGCATGCGCTGGCCGTCGACGCCGCGCGCCTCGCCGGCGAACTCCGGTTTGCCTTCGAACGGCATGCCCGGGCCATACTGGATGCGCCCGTCGCCGTTCTTGTCGCGCCAGCCGATCAGGCCGACGTCCTCCCAGTTGTGGAACCAGTCGGCCACTTCGCCGTAAGCCCGGTCGTGCACGGTATCGATGAAGTTCAGTCGCGCGAACGCACCGACCGCCGGGGCGGTGGTATAGAGCAGGGCGATGAACAACAGCGCCCAGCCGGCCGAGCGGCGCGCGTCGGAGACCTTCGGCACGGTGAAGAAGCGCACGATGACGTGCGGCAACCCGGCCGTCCCCAGCATCAGCGCCATGGTGATGGCGAACACGTCGATGGTCGACTTGCCGCCCTGCGTATAGGGTGCGAAGCCGAGGTCGACCAGCGTACGGTCGAGCTTCTCGAGCACGGCGAGACCCGAGCCGTCGGCGACGGTGGCGCCGAGGCCGAGCTGCGGCACCGGCACGCCCGTGATCAGCAGCGAGATGAAGATGGCCGGCACGAGGTAGGCGAAGATCAGCACGCAGTACTGCGCGACCTGGGTATAGGTGATGCCTTTCATGCCGCCGAGCACGGCGTAGAAGAACACCACCAGCATGCCGATCGCGACGCCCCAGTCGATGGGCACGCCGAGGAAGTGCGAGAAGACGATGCCGACGCCGCGCATCTGGCCGGCGACGTAGGTGAACGAAATCACGATCAGGCTGACGACCGCGACGACCCGCGCGGTGTTCGAGTAATAACGCGTACCGATGAAATCGGGCACGGTGAACTCGCCGAACTTGCGCAGGTAGGGCGCGAGCAGCATCGCCAGCAGCACGTAGCCGCCGGTCCAGCCCATCAGGTAGACCGCGCCGTCGTAGCCGAGGAACGCGATGATGCCGGCCATCGAGATGAACGACGCCGCGCTCATCCAGTCGGCCGCCGTCGCCATGCCGTTGGCGACGGGATGCACGCCGCCGCCGGCCACGTAGAAGTCGCCCGTGGAACCGGCACGCGACCACACCGCGATGCCGATGTAGAGCGCGAAGCTCACCGCGACGAAGAGATAGGTCAGCGTCTGCGCGTCCATCAGTCGCCCTCCCGCTCGTCGTCGTCGAGCCCGTAACGGCGATCGATGCGCCGCATCGCCGCGGCATAGAAGAACACCAGCAGCACGAACACGAAGATTGCGCCCTGCTGGGCGAACCAGAAGCCGAGCGGAAAGCCGAACATCTCGATGCGGTTCAGGGGCTCGACCAGCAGGATGCCGCAGCCGAAGGACACGGCGAACCAGACGGCCAGCAGGCTCGCCACCAGGCGCAGGTTGGCGCGCCAGTAGGCGTGCGCGCGGCTCGGGTCGCGGCGCGGCCCGGCGGCGGCGTCGGCGTGCTTGTCTGTCGTGGTCATGGTCCCCTCCCTGGCGCCATTGTACGTGCGTCGCACCCCCTGATCCGCCCGCCCGGGCTGCGGCGTAACACGGGGTAGCCTGGGGCTGGGAGGAATTCGCGATGCATGACGCTGCAGACACGGCGCGCGCAGCGTTCGATGCAAGCGTTGGCGAGCATGGTCACCTGCACGAGAGCAGCCTGGTGGAGTTCGCCGCCGGCGTGTTGCCCGCGCCCTTCGAGTTGATCGTGGCACGCCACCTGCGCAGCTGCGCACGCTGCCGGGCTGGTGCGCTCGATGCCGCCCGCGTCGGCGCGTCCTGCGGGCGGGCGGCTCCTTTCATACGTCTGCCCGGCGCCGCGGGCGCGGCCGCGACGGCTCTCGGACAACGCGTCGACGACATCCTTACCGGCGGCCGCAGGCACCCGACCTGGTGGCACGTGTTCCGTGGTCTGGAGATTTGCTCTCTGGGCGAACGCAGTCAGGCGCAGCTGTGGCTGCTGCGCGCCCAGCCGGGCACCGTGCTGCCGGCGCACGGCCACGGCGGCGACGAGCTCACGCTGGTGCTCGCGGGGAGTTACTTCAACGGTCGTGCGGTCCTCGAAGCGGGGGCCGTCGAGGAGGCAGACGAAGCCGTCGTGCACCAGCCGGTCGTGACCAGCACCGCGGTCTGTGTGTGCCTGGCGGCGACGCGCGGCGGCCTGCGTTTCCGGCGCTTCCTGCCTCGCCTGTTGCGGCGGGTGGTGGGTCTCTAGCTGTCGTCCTGGCCGGATCGCCCGGCGTCCGCAGGCCGTGGAGCGTCTGCGGTGCAAGGCTGCGCGCCGCCAAGCCGGCTCTGGAAGGCATCCCATGCTCGCAGGAATGCCGACGGCGCCTCGAGCTGCGGCAGCGCGCCGGTCGAGAACGCTTCGAACGTCCATTCGGGCCGTGCGCGGGCCCAGTCGGCGCCACTGAAATCACGGAAATCCCCCCGCGTCGGCTGCGCGACCCAGACGGGCAGATCGAGTGCGGCGTAGAGCGCCTGCGGGTTGGCGTGGAAGAGCCGTCCGCACAGGAACGCGAGCGGCGCATGGTGCGCACCGGCGACGCGCGCGTTGCGCCAGGCCGTGTCGACGACTGCCTGGCCCACGCTGCCGCTGCCATAGGCGCGTCGCAGGAAGTACGCGATGGCGCGTCGCGTGGTAAGCGCCCGGAACAGCGATCGGCCGAGCAACGGTGCGCTCAGCACGGCGTGCAGACCGGGCACCTCGAGGTTGTCCGGTGCGCGCGGGCGACGCGCAGTGCTGCGCCGGTCGAAGCCGGTCGGGCTGATGAAGGACAGCGATCGCAGCCGCGCGCGGCGGGCGAGCGCGGCGGCAGCCAGGAACTCGCAGCCCAGGGAGAGTGCCATGGCGTCGATCGCGCATTGCGGATGGGCGGCGGCAACGTGGTCGATGGCCGCTGTAACGGCGCGCACGTAGAGCGCGATGTCGTAACGGCGCCGGCTGCGCTCGGCGGTGCCGAAACCCGGCAGGTCGAACGCGTAGACCCGACGCGTGCCGCGCACATGGTCGAACACGCTGTGCAACTCGTAGGCCGAGGCCGCGGCATTGACGCTGTGCAGGAGCAGCAGCGGCGCACCCTGTCCGGCGGCGTAGCAGCCGAGTATCCCGGCGGGGCCGGCGATTTCGTAGTGCGTGGCGTCGAGGACGCGCGGTGCAGGCGCGGCGACCTTCGGGGCAGGTTCGGTCATGGGCGCGATGGCGTAGCCTGATTCAGCCGCTTGTGCGGATTTCTTGATGTCTCTTGAAAGGACGTGTCAGGTGGTGTTGTCAGCCACCACGCGTCCCTCGATCTTTTCCGCTCTCGCGGGCGCGATCGGACTCGCAATGGGTTTGCGGCTGTGCTTCCATGGTCGTCAGCAACACGCGGCCGTGTGGCCGCATCCGCATGCATCCCGCCAGGGGTTGCCAGGCACGATATCGCATAAGGAGCTGCGTTATGACCACACTCAGCGGATTGGGTCTCGTCATCATGGCCCTGGCCCTGTTCGGCCTTGGCATCATCACCGGTTATGCCCTCGCCTCGATGCGCGCTCGCATGGAAGGGGGCGGACGTACACCCGCCGAGTTGAAGCAGGACTTCGACGAGTACCAGGATCGGGTCGATACGCATTTCGCCAAGACGAACGCGTTGTTTGCGCGCATGACCGCGCAATACCGCGAGATCTATGCACACATGTCCTCCGGCGCGCAGGACCTGTGTCGCGACGCCGACGCGCGCTTCGATGATCATCTGGCCCTCGATGCGCCGGCGGCAGACCCGCGTATCGAGGCGGCACGGGAAGACGGCGCGGCCGACGCCGTGGCGGCAAGCGTGCTCGGCGCGGTGGCAGTCGCCGAGCCGGACAGCGAGCAACACGCTGAAAGCACGACCGCAGCGAATGGCGCCACCGCCGATGGGAGCTTGCCGGCAGAAGCGGCGCGCGGGGCGGACGCGGGCGCGCTCGGCGATGTGGCGGGCGCGGAACCCGTCGAAGCGCCCGCCGATTCTGCCGCCGGGGCCCTGGACGCCGCGGCGGATGCTGACGGTGAGCAGGACACCGATGTTGCCGCGATGGAAGCCGGGCGCACGGACGACGTGTCGTCCGGCGACCCGGCCACGGCTGCGGGCATCGTCGACGCCGGTGGCCCGGACACGCCGGTGAGCGATGAAGCGGAAGCAGCCGGGGACACGATCGAAGCGCCCCGCGGCGATGCGCTCGCCAGCGCGAGCGGGTGGTCGCGCGACGACGCGGCAACGGGCGCGACGTCCGAGCCGGGCGCGCGCGCCGCCTGAGGCATCAGCGGGGCCGTCACCGGCGTATGCGCCGCGCCAGGTCGAGCAGGTGCAGTGGCAGCGCAGCGGCCAGTCCGATGAGTACGCCCGGCCACGGATAGGGTCCGAGTGCGAACAGCAGCGCCACCAGCAGGCACGCGCCCGGCGCGAGTACGAGCAGGACATCGAGCGCTGCGCCGCGGCCGCCGCGGCGGAGTGCCTGCAGGCCGATGAACACGGCCTCGAGCGCGAGCACGACGAGCGCGAGTTGCACGACGATAACGGACGACAGGGCTTCGAGCATCGCGGTAATCGCGTGAGCCGGGATCAGCGCGCCTGGCGTCCCGTGGTGGCCGGTTCCGTCCCGCGGTACTTGCGCGCGCGCCGCCGGGCCGGGCCTTCACGGCCGGTAACGCGTGGCGACGCACGCATGGTCTTCGCCAGCCATGATCTAGGCTGGCGCATGCTGTCCCGCCGGCGTCGCCGAGGTGCTATCGCCTTTCAAGTCGGTGCGAGCCCGAGCAGGTGGGCCAGGTCCTTGAAGAAGATGCGCAGGTGCGAGCCCGGCCGGGCTCGCACCAGGCGCTTGTTCATGTAGGCCTCCCACGTCAGGCGTTGCACGTCCGGGTCGGCGCACATGCGTACGAAGCGTTCGCGCCGCGCGTCGCTGCCGTACCAGAAGCGCTGCATGACGCCGAGAATGAAGAACACCCGACCATGCTCGCGCAGGAAGCGCCGCCGCACCTGGGCCAATTCGCGGCCGTCGCCGCTCGAGACGCAGGCGTCAGCCGCGCGAGCGGCGAGTGCGCCGGAGGCCATGGCATAGTAGATTCCTTCACCCGATGCCGGCGCGACGACGCCGGCTGCATCACCGATGACGACGGTGTCGCGTCCGTTGTCCCAGCATCGCCGCGGCCGCAGGGGTATCGGTGCGCCCTCGCGACGGATCAGCGGCGCTGCGGCGAGACCGCCGCCGCAGCGCAGATCGTCGACCGCTTTACGCAGGGAGAAACCGCGTACCGCGCTGCCAACGCCGACACTGGTCTGCGCTCCGTGGGGAAAGATCCAACCGTAGAAATCCGGTGACAGCCTGCCCTGGTAGAAGACATCACAGCGTGTGCCGTCGAAACCCGCTTCCGGCGTTGCGACGATCTCGTGGAACGCCGATACGAACGGCGGTGGCGGTACGTCCGGCAACGCTTGCCGGGCGACCGCGGAGTTGGCACCGTCGGCGCCGATGACAACGCGCGCGCGGGCGGATGCACGATATCCCGTGCCATCGTGCGCGTCGTAGCGGACGATGGCGAGGCCGTCACGATCGCGGTCGAGTGCGCCGAATATGCCGCGCACACGGTGCGCGCCGGCAGCGGCTGCGCGCTCACGTAGCCATTCGTCGAACTCGTCGCGGTCGACCATGGCAACGTAGCCGCCGTCGATCGGCATGTCCACGGCACGGGCGGACGGCGCGACGATACGTGCCGAGGTGATGCGCGCCTTGATCAGCTTGTCGGGAATGGCGAAGTCGCGTACCAGGCGTGGCGGCACGGCGCCGCCGCACGGCTTGATGCGTCCCGCGCGGTCGAGGAGCAGCACGCGGCGCCCGCGTTGGGCGAGGTCGTGCGCGGCGGTAGCGCCAGCCGGGCCGCCGCCGACCACGATGACGTCGTAGGTTGCCGGATCATGTGTGACGTTCATGGTGATGACATCCCCATGGCATATTCGCTGGATCGGGTGACTAGTTGGCTTGCGCCTGCGGCAGCCGGCGCCTTCTGGATGACCCGTGCCGCGAGCGCGGCCGCGGCCAGAAACAGCAGTGCTTCAATCGCGAACACCGTGCCGTAGGCGGTCGCCGGTGCGGCACCGAAGTGTCCCAGCAGGTCGACACCGAGCGCACCGGCGAAGCCGCCGACGCCGAACGCGAGGGCCTGTGCCGCCCCCCACAAGCCCATGCGTACTCCCTCGCGCCGCGCGCGACCCTCGCCGGCCAGCGTCATCATCGCGCCGATGGCGGCGACGGCGAAGCAACCGTTGGCAATGCCGAGGACGAACACGCCCGCAGCCAGTGGCCAGGGTGGGCCGTGCATGCCGGCCAGCGCCAGCAGGCCGAGCGCGGCGGCCGAGGCGAGGCAACCGCCCAGGGTGAAGCCGCGCACGCCGACGAAGCGGCGGCCCGCGGCCACGCTCGATACGGCCGCAACCAGCAGCATGCCGAGCAGCACGCCGCCATGCTGAACGCCGGCGAGGCGGGTAGATGCGCCCGGCGTGTAGCCGAAAACGAGCCCCGCGAACGGCTCGAGGATGAGGTCCTGGGCACTGTAGCCGAGCATCGAGACGAAAACGAACACGGTGAACAGGCGCGCGCGCGGTTCCGCCAGCACTTCGCCCAGGGCCTGGCGGAACGGCGTCCGCGTGGCGTCGGCAGGCGGCCGGGCCAGCGCGGCGGTGCGGCGCTCCAGGCGTCCCAGGGCCAGCATGCTCAACACGAGTGCTCCGAGGGTGACGGCGCCGGTCACGGCGACGAGGCGCGGAAACGAGAACGGCTCGAGGAGATGGCCGGCGCCGGCCGCGGTGATCACGAAGCCGGCGATCATCATCGTCCACACCACCGTCGCCGCTGCCGGTCGGCGGTGCGGTGTCACGCGCGTGGCCAGCAGCACGAGCAGCGAGGTCCCGGCAGCGCCGACTCCGAGACCGATGAGGGCGAAGGCGATGACGGCCAGCGCGATACCGATGCCGCGGGATTCCGCCATCAGTGCGGTCGCGCAGGCTGCGCCGAAGCCGCCCAGCGCGAGAACGAGCATGCCGCCGATGATCCAGGGCGTACGCTGTCCGCCGAGATCGGAACCGTAGCCGAGCCGCGGACGGGCCAGTTGGATCCCATAGTGAAGTGCGACCAGCCCGCCAGGCAGGCTGGCGGCGAGCGCGAGCTCGACGACCATCACCCGGTTGAGCGTCGAGGTTGTGAGAACCACGATCGCGCCCAGCGCCGTCTGCACCAGGCCGAGCCGGCAGATGTCGAGCCAGCCGAGTTGGCGCGCGCTCATGATGCCAGCCCGCGCAGCGCGAACGCGCTGACCATCATGCCGGCGACGTACATCGTCACGCCGGTCGCGTTGTACCAGGGCGCGAGTTCGCGCGGTCGTCGCACCAGGCGTGACATCGCCATCAGCTGACCGACGAGCAATGCGGCGACTGCCGCGGCGTGGACAGGCGCCTGCCAGGCGGCCAGGAGCGCGACGACGGCGCACTGCGGCAAGGCCATCACCGCGCAGGCGAGGCGTGCCGCGCGCGCCGGACCCAGCTGCACCGGCAGCGAGCGGACCGCCAGGCGGCGGTCACCGGCAAGGGACTTGAAGTCGTTGAGGGTCATGATGCCGTGCGCGCCCACGCTGTAGAGCAGCGCAATGAGGAGGATCGCCGCACCGGGCGCATGACCGCCGGCCATCAGGGCCGCGCCGGTCACCCACGGCAGCCCCTCGTAGCTGAGCGCGACAGCGCTGTTGCCAATCCAGCCGTTCTGCTTGAAGCGTGCCGGCGGGGCGCTGTAGGCCCAGGCCAGTGCGAGGCCGATCAATGCAGCGCCGAACACCCAGGCGCCGAGGTGCCAGGCCACCAGCGCCGAGAGCAGGCTCCAGGCGACGGCGAGCGCGAGCCCCCAGTACCCCGGCACCCGGCCGGACGGGATCGGGCGGCCGGGTTCGTTGATGGCATCGACTTCGCGGTCGAACCAGTCGTTGACGGCCTGGCTGGCACCGCAAAGCAGCGGACCGGCGAGGACGATGCCGAGCAGAACCGGCTCCCAGCGCACCCCGGCGCCGCTCGATACCACGCCGCAGGCGAGGGCCCACATGGGCGGAAACCAGGTGATCGGCTTGAGCAGTTCGAGCAAGGCACGGGGCGACGGGAGCGGGGCGGCCGCCAGGGTCGAGGCCGGGCTGGGCATGACTGTAAACTCCAATTTACAGTTAACTGTAAATCAGAGTGTACATTCGATCCGGTGATTTGCAAGGTGCGGTATCCACCCCGCCGGGATTCAATTCTCGCCGGGAGGATCGAGGTCGCCGAGACCGTGGCGGCGCAGCTTCATGTACAAGCTCTGCCGGCTCAGGCCCAGCATGTCTGCGGCCGACGCGCGATTGTCGCCGGCAAGGTCCAGCGCGGCTTCAATGCACAAGCGCTCGATCATGTCTGTCGCCTCGCGCACGAGGTCTTTCAGCGGCACACGCCCGACCAGGTCGCTGAGCTGGTCGACGTTGCGCGACAACAGGCCATTGACCGGTTCGCTTTCCAGGCGCTGATCGATCGCCCGAATACTGAACGCGAGACAGTTCTGGGTGTGGTCGGGAATCGCCACGGCCGAGATCTCGGCGGCGCAGCTGCCTCCGTGCACGTCGTGCAGCACGGAGCGGAACAGGCGCATGCTGCCGCGCTCGCGCAGGCGCCCGAGCAGTACCGGGATGTCGACGCCCGGTAGTCCGATCCAGCGTTCGAGTGGCTCACCCCGCAACAGCAGGGCGTTTCCGCACTGAGTCAGGTCGGCGAAGGTCTGGTTCGCGGCGAGTATCAGGCCGCTCTCGTCGGTCATCACGACGCCGTCGGGCAGCTGGTCGAGGACGTCACCGAGTTCGTGCCCGCGATCGCCGGCGTCACGGTTGGGCGGGTGTTCCATGCGCACGATGAAATGGGCGATGCGTTCGTGCTGCATCAACGACGCGCGCACCTCGATCGGACGGGCCTCGCCGAGGAGACGAACGCGGACCGATGCCTCGCGGCGGCCGCCGGCCACGGCCGCGAACAGGTCGCGCACCGCC
>JAUIFX010000018.1 GCA_030429865.1 Gammaproteobacteria bacterium
GGTGATGATGGGTACGGTCGAGCGTCCCCGCGGCAACCGCCTGCTGACCGCGACGATGCGCAACGTGACCCCGGTCGCGACGGAGGATTTCGCGCTCACGCCGAGCATCTCGCTGAAGATGATCCCTTGCGCGACCGAGACGACGCGGCCGGCGCTGGCGCAGCTCATCGGCAGCGAACTCGCGCTCGTGCCGCACATGGGCGCGAACGGCCTGCCGGATATCTGGACCGGGCCGGGCTCGCTGCACTACGACGCGCCGTCGGCGATCGACCCGTGGTACCGCCTGCCGGTACGCGAGATGCTCGGCTGCTATTCCGGCACCTTCGACGCGGTGCTCGGCCACGGCCGCATCCTGGCCGAGCTGTGAAGTCCCGACCACCGGACGCGCCGCGGCGCGTCCGGTGGTGCCGGGAGGCGCCATGAAGTCGCTGGTCAACACCTTCTTCAAGGGGCTGCTCGCCTTCCTGCCGATCTTCCTCACCGTCTACGCGGTGTTCTACTTCGGTGACTGGCTGAACCGTGTCAGCAACGCGGCCATCCAGTGGTTCGCTCCCGACCTTCCCGACGTGCCGGGGCTCGGCATCGTCATCGGTATCATCGCCATCCTCGCGCTCGGCGTGCTGGTCAGTTCGCGCGTCACGCGCTGGATTTTCACCGTCATCGAAACGCCGCTGCGCCACCTGCCGGTGATCAAGGATCTCTACAGCGCGCTCAAGCAGCTCACGGCGCTCGTCGCGCCCGACGAGGGCGACGACACCGGGCAGGTCGTTGCCGTCGCGCACCCGGACCACGAGATCCGGCTGGTCGGCCTGATGATGCGCAGCGACGTGTCGCGGCTCGACGACGCCGTCGCGCGCGAGGGCATGGTCGGGGTGTATTTCCCGATGAGCTACCAGATCGGCGGCTACACCCTGTTCGTGCCGCGCGAGTGGGTCACGCCGCTCGACATGACGGTGGAAGAGGCGATGCGCAACGCGCTGACCGGTTGGGTGCGCGGCGACGATGACGACCGTACCGGGATGCCGTCGCGCTGATTCCGCGGCGGGCCGCGTGGCCACCCGGGCGGCACGACGGCCGGCGCGGCTTGCCACCCGCGGTGCGTTCAGCGATCCCAGATGACGTAGTCGCCCGCGTCGCGCGCGTTGCGCAGCATGTCGATCAGCGGCAGCGCGCGGTGCGCCGTGCTGACGCCGCCGGCCGGCCGCTCGTCGTCACCGTCTTCGGCCTCGTCGTCGCGATCCGCCTGCAGAGGTCGTTCCGGCGCAGCCTCGACAGCGTGCTCCAGGCGGGCCAGTGCGGCCGCGATGTCGCCCGCCGCGAGCGAACCCGGCACCGTGCCGCTGTGCCCCATCATGTGCAGCAGCTCGAGCGCCACGGCTTCGAGCATGATGATGTTCGGTGAATGCTTGCTCTTGAAGGTTATCGGCATGGCGCCACCACGTTCGCAGCCGATGCCGGCCGCGTCAAGCGCCGGCATGCGGGCGGCGGCCGCGGCTCAGGCGCGGCGCGCCAGCGTGAGCAGACGGCTATAACTGGCCAGGGCGCGGCCGGGCTGTGGCGGGCAGGCGTTGAGCAGCAGCAGGTCGTCCAGCAGGCCGTCGTAGGCGGCGAGCCGCGCGCGGCATTCGGCGGGCGTTCCGGCGACGGTCAACGCGTCCACGCAGGCATCGGGGATGGCGGCGCAGGCGGCCTCGAGTTCGCCTTTCGGCGCGAGTTCGAGCAGGGCGTCGGCAACCGCGCCGAAACCCTGCTCGCGCATGGTGTACTCGTAGTACGGGTGCGGCAGCGGAGCGTAGAGGTGGCACAAGGCTTCGCGCGCCCAGCGCCGCGCCTGTTCGCGGTCGTCGTCGACCGCGGTGATGGCGACCGCGCACCAGGCGAGGGCGTCGGCGTCGCGGCCGGCGGCGCGGGCCGCGTGCGCGGCGTGCGGGCGCAGTACGTCGCGCAGGTAGGCCGGCGACAGCGTCGCGCCGCCGGCGATACCGTCGGCGACCGCTGCCGCGACGCCGAGCATGCGCGGAAAGACCGCCGCCAGGTAGACCGGGAACGGGCGGTCGCCCGGGTCCACGCTCGGCGCCCAGTCCATGCGGTGGATGCGTCCGCCAAAGCTGAGCTGTTCGCCGAGGCGCGTGCGCGCCATGCGCTGCAGCAGCGTCACGTACTCGCGCATCTTGCTCAGCACGCGGGCGTGCTCGATGCCCTGCCAGGTCTCGTTGATGATGCGGTTGCCGCCACCGACGCCGAGCAGCAGGCGCCCGCCGCTGAAGTCGTTGAAGTCGATGGCCGACATGCCGGCCAGCAGCGGGCTGCGGCCGTAGGCGTTGAGCACGTAGGGCGCGAGGCGCACGCGCTCGGTGGCCGCCGCCATCGCCGTCAACGGCACCCAGCCGCTGCGCCAGGCTTCGGCCACGGCGAGTAGCGACATGCCGGCCGCTTCGGCGGCCTGCGCGATGCGCGTCAGGTCGCCGACCGTCATGCCGCCACCGGTGAAGATGATGCCGAGCTTCACGTCGTCGTCTCCCCTGGATGATCCCGGGCGCTGGCCAGGGCGGCGCCCGGGATCGACAATACACCCACGAACCGGGGAGAGGTAAGCCAGCATGTCCGAACTCGAGATTCTCGTGCCCGTACCGGCCACGCGCACACCGGCGCATCCGCTCGCGCCCCGGCTCGCCGCGCTCGGCGGGCGCCGCATCGGCTGGCTCGACAACCGCAAGGCGAACGCTGCCGCCCTCCTCGGTGGTGTTGCCGATAGCCTCGCCGCCGAGGGCCACGCGTTCGCGCGCGAGCTGGCGCAGAAGAACGCGACCGCGCCCGCACCGGAGGGCGTGATGGCGCACCTGCGCACCTGTGACGCGGTGGTGCTGGCGATCGCCGACTGAGGCTCCTGTACGTCGTGGAGTGTCCATGACGCGATTGCCCTCGAGCGCGCCGGCATCCCGACCGCGCTGTTGTGCAGTGACGAGTTCGGCCCGCTCGCGCGTGCCGAGGCGCAGGTGCTCGGTCTCGCCGCGCTGCCGCTCGTGGCGGTGCCGCACCCGCTGGCCGGTAACGACGCCGGCCTGGTCGCGGCCAAGGCGCGCGGTATCGCGGCCGAGGTGGCGTTCGCGCTGTGTGCTCGCCCTGCCGAGCTGGAAGCACGCTACACCGGCCAGTTCGCTGCCCTGACCGAGCGCCGGCTCGAGGGCGGCGCGGTGTGCGTCGACGACGTCTGTGCCATCGACCCGGCGGTGGGCGCGGTGCGGGGGCCGGTGTCTTGAGTACGACGATGCGCGTCGATGCGGCGGCGCTCGACGACGAGTTCGAGGCGCGCGGTTGGAGCGACGGTCTGCCGGTCGTCGCGCCGACGCGCGCGCGCGTCGATGCCATGCTGGCCTGCTGCGACCGGCCGCGCGACGCCGAACTCGGCACCATGCCGCCGCGCCACGGCATCGTGACCCCGGAGATCCTGGCGGTCAACGCCGTCATGGCGGGCTGCCGGCCGGCCTATTTCCCCGTCGTACTGGCGGCGGTGGAAGCGATGCTCGACCCCGCGTTCAATCTCTTCGCCGTGCAGGCGACGACACACCCCTGCGCGCCCTGCGTCATCGTCAACGGCCCGATTGCCGCCGAGCTCGGCATCAACGGCCGCTACGGCGCGTTCGGCCCCGGGGTGCGCGCGAATGCCACCATCGGGCGCGCGGTGCGCCTGGTCCTGCTCAACGTCGGCGGTGCCGCGCCCGGCATCCTCGACCGCTCGACGCAGGGCCAGCCGGCCAAGTACGCCTACTGCGTCGCCGAGAACGAGGCCGAGAGCCCGTGGCCGCCCCTGCACGTCGCACGCGGCTTCGACGCCGCGACCTCGACCGTCACGGTGACCGCGGCCGAGGGGCCGCACAACATCAACGACCACGTGAGCACCGACGCGCACGGTATCCTCGCCACGCTGCGCGGCGCGCTGACCGACATGGGCGCGAACAACGCCTACCTCTACGGTCAGCCGACGATTGCCTTCGGTCCCGAGCACGCCGCCATCCTCGCCGCCGGCGGCTACGATCGTGCCGCACTCGGCCGTTTCGTGTTCGAGCACGTCCGCCTGCCGCGCGAGCTGTGGGCGCAGGGCGGCATGGCCGGGATGTTCGAGGATCGCTTCCCGGACGCCGAGTGGAAGCCGATCATCGCGTGCCCGCAAGACCTGCTGGTCATCGTCGTCGGTGGCTTCGGGCGGCATTCCTGCTGGCTGCCGACTTTCGGTGACACCACGCGCGCCGTGACCCGCGCCATCGCCCGTGCCGACGGCACGCCGCTGGCGAGCGTCGCCGAGCTGGCCGGGAGGGGCGCACGGCCGCCGTCCACCAGCTGAGCAGGCGGCCATGCGCCGGCGCGCCGTTCACCCGGTCAGCGTCAGCAGGATGTCCGCGTACCAGGCGCAATTGAGGCCGAGGGCCTCGTCGAGGGCGAAGTCGCGCGTGCCGACGTCGAGTCGCGAGGAGTGCACGCCGAGCAGTTTCCAGGGCAGCCCTTTCGGTGCGCCGCGCGCCGCGCGCATCACCACCGGCGCGCCGCTCGAGCCGCGATGCGTGCGGCCATCGGTGAGGAACAGGCCCTCGCCCTGGAAACGCAGGCCCCAGGCCGAGGCGAGCACCGCGTGCCGGGCGACCGGGATGTGGTGCAGGGTGTCGTGGAAGCCGAGGGGAAAGCCGATCACGACCAGTGCGCTGCCGACTTCCACGCGCTCGCGCGCGCTCATCAGGTTGGCCGGCGTGAACGCTTCGTAGACGGCGGTTTCCGGCAGCGCGTCGCGACTGATCTCGAGCGCGGCGACGTCGATGCCGCCGGCCGCATCCATGCCCTGGCGCCACAGGCTCTTGCCGTCCCGGTACAGCGGCATCGAGAAGCCGGTCGACTCGGCGAGATTGTCGGCATCCGTGTGCAGCTCGACTTCGAGGCGATCGGGCAGGTGACCGCTGGACTCGTCACGCAGCACGTGCCCGCTGGTGACGACGAACAGCCTCTCGTCGCGCGCGAAGAAAAAGCTGCTCGCGTTGGTCAACGGCTGCGCGCCGGCGAAGGTGCACACGCGCGCCGTGGTCAGCAAAATGGCATCGATCATGTCGAATCTCGCGTTCCGGGGCGCCCGCCCGGTAGGTACCGTGGTAGATTCTTGCCTGGGCATGGCCCCATTTCATTCACCGGAAACAACAAGGACAAGGACATGGCTGGATGGTTCGAACTGAGCAAGAGTTCCGATGGGCAGGTGCGCTTCGTGCTCAAGGCGGGCAACGCGGAGACCATACTCACGAGTGAACTGTACAAGACGCGCGCGGCGGCCGAGAACGGCATTGCGTCGGTGCAGAAGAACTGCGGCAGCGACGAGCGCTATGAACTGAAGGAGGCGGCCAACGGCAAGTTCTTCTTCAATCTCAAGGCGGCCAACCACCAGGTCATCGGAACGAGCCAGATGTACGCGACCACGCAGGCGCGTGATGGCGGTATCGCATCGGTGAAGACCAACGGTGCCAGCGCGACGGTGAAGGACAAGACCGAGGGCTGACGCCGCCGGCGGGTGCTACTCGCCCGCCGCGCCGTCGTGCGCACCACTGCCCGGCATCGCCGCTGCCGGGGCCAGCGTCGCGGCCACGATCGCCCGCGCTTCGCGGCGTCCCCGCGCCTGCGCGGTGGCATCGCTTTCGGGCATCGCGAACTCGCCGGCCGGCACCGGCAGCGGGGTGTCCTCGCCCTGGCGCAGGAACAGCGTCTGCGTGGGGAAGGCGTACTCCACGCCGAGGCGCCGGGCCAGGCGCAGCGCGTCGATGAGGAAACGATGCCGCTCGCGGAGCTCCGTCGACCAGTCCGGGGTTTTCCAGAACACGTAGACGAGAATCTCCAGCGACGACGCCCCGAGGCCGTTGAGGTAGATGTGGAAATTGTCCTTGCGCATGTGCGGGTGCTCGAGGACGATTTCGCGCAGACCCGCGCAGAACGCCTCGATGCGTTCGGGCGGGGTGTCGTAGGCGATGCCGAACTTGCAGCTCAGGCGCCGGTACTCGCGCGCGCCCAGGTTGTCGACATTGGCGGTGATGAGCGTCGAGTTCGGCACCGACACGAGCGAGTTGTAGAACGTGCGGATGCGCGTCGAACGAAAACCGATGCGCTCGACCGTGCCCTCGACATCGCCGATCTTGACCCAGTCGCCGACATGGAAGGTCTGGTCGAGCAGCACGGTGATCGAGCCGAACAGGTTGCCGGCGACATCCTTGGCGGCGAGCGCGAAGGCGAGGCCGCCGAGGCCGAGGCCGGCAAGCAGGCTGGTGACGTCGATGTCGAGGTTGTCGGCGATGAAGACCACGCCCATCACCGTGACGAAGACCTTGATGGTCTTCGTCACCAGCGGCACGAGGGCGTCGTCGAGGCGGCTCGTGGTTTCGAGCGCCCGGCCCTCAAGGTAGGCGCTGAGGACGTCGACGAGGCGGTAGGCACCCCACACGCCGGCGAGGCAGGCGAGGAACTTGGTCGAGACCAGCAGTACGACCAGGGCACCGGCCGGCAGGCTCAGGAGATTGAGGCCGCCCCACCACACCAGCGCCATCACCAGCAGGGCGAGGGGGCGCAGCACGCCGTCGTCGAGCAGGCGGAACGCGCCGTCGCCATAGCGCCGCCGCCACACGCGCACGCCCCCGGCGAGGGCCACGGCGGTGAGCTTGTCCAGCACCAGCCCGGCCAGGATCACGCCCAGGATGCCGAGCCACTGCCAGTGTTCGAGCACGAGCGTCGCCTCGCGCAGCGGCGCGGGAACGCTCGCGCGCAGGCGCAGCGGCAGTGGCAGCGTCGCGCGGTCGACGCTCTCGCCAGCTGCTTCGCGGCGTGCGATGAGGCCATCGATGATGTCGGGCAGCGCGGCGACCGTCTCGGCTGCGAAGCGCCAGCCGACATCCTCCTCGAACGCGATCGCGATGCGCCCTTCGTCGTATTGCTGGAATACGAAGGGTTTGCCGGAGGTGCGCGGCGTGATGCGTTTCGGCTCGGGTCGGCCGGTGAACTCGAACGCCTCGGCGAGGAGCCAGGCCAGCTCGGCGCCTTTTTCGTCGCGCACCAGCGGGTTGATCGCCTCGAGATCCAGCGTCGCGATGGCCTTGTCCAGCGCCTCCTGGTCGCCGCCACGGACCGCGTCCATGGCGGCGAGGAAGGTCTGCATCGTCGCACGCGGCGTGCGCAGCATGTCCGGGATCGGCGGTGGCGCGGGCGCGGGCGCGGCGGCTGGCGTTTCCGGCGCGGTGGCGGGGGCGGCGTTCAGCGCCTGGCACGGCACGAGGCAGGCGCCCAGCAGTGCAAAGAGCAGGAAGCGGCGGATCGAGATCATGCGAATTCCCTCGAGATTGGCGGCATGTCGGCGGGCGGAGTGTAAACTGCGCGCGGCGCGGCTCGCGCCGGAAGCGACGAATCACGGGGGGAAAGCATGGACATCAAGGGCAAGATTGCCGTCATTACCGGCGGTGCCAGCGGTATCGGCGCGGCCCTCGCGCGCCGTTTCCGCGCCGAGGGCGCGCGTGCGGTGGTCGTGGCCGACGTGCAGACCGGGCCGCTCGCGGCGGTCGCGGCCGAGGTCGGCGGCCTGGCGATTGCGTGCGACGTCGCCAACGAGGCCGAGATCGACGCCCTCGTCACGCGCGTCGAGTCCGAGCTCGGACCGATCGACATCTTCTGCTCCAATGCCGGTATCGCGCGCCTCGGCGACGAAGATGCTCCGAACGAGGAATGGCAGCTCAACTGGGACATCCACGTCATGGCGCACGTCTATGCCGTGCGCGCGGTGGCGCCGCGCATGGCGGCCCGTGGCGAAGGCTACCTCGTGCACACCGCGTCCGCTGCCGGCCTGCTGAGCCACATCCAGTCGGCGACCTACTCGGTGACCAAGCACGCCGCGGTAGCGTTCGCCGAATGGGTCTCGATCAAGTACCGCAACCAGGGCGTGCGGGTGTCGGTGCTCGCGCCCCAGGCGGTGCGTACGCCGATGACGGCGCGTCCCGACGGCGCCGCGGTCGCCGCGGTCGACGGCATGCTCGAGCCCGAGCAGCTCGCCGAGTGCGTGGTGCGTACGATGGCGCGCGAGGAATTCCTGATCCTGCCGCACCCCGAGGTGCGCGACTACCTGCAGCGCAAGGCCGCCGACGTCGACCGCTGGCTCGAGGGCATGAATCGCTGGCGCGTGCGGGCGGGGCCGGCGCGCTGAGCGTGTCGGCAACGCGCGGCGTGCGCCGACGCTCAGGCGAGCTGGGCGCGGATCGCCTGCAGGCGTGTGACGAGGGCGTCGAACTCGTGCTGCGTAGCGTAGCGCGAAGCCTGGACGTAGTGCGTCGCGCCAAGTTCGGCGAGCCGGCCGAGGCGCTCGACGGCCTCGTCGTCGCTGGCCGGCAGGGTGCCCATGAGGACCACTTCGGGGCAGTGCCGCCCGGCCGCGGCGGCGAGTTCGCCGAGGCGCGCGATGCGCGGGGCGAGCTGCTCGAGGTCGAGTCCGATCGGCAGCCAGCCGTCGCCTGCCCGTACCGCGCGCGCGAGCGCCGCCTCGCTCATGCCGCCGACGTAGATCGGCGGCCGCGGCGGCCGCGGGCGGAACAGGAAATCCTGGCCGTGAGCGCTGACGACGTCATCGCTGCCCGCATCGAAGCACTGGCGCAGGAAATCGAGCGTGTCATCGGTCAGCCGCCCGCGCCGCGCGAAGTCGATGCCCAGCGCGCGAAACTCGGCAGCCATCCAGCCGGCGGCGACGCCGAGGTGCAGGCGTCCGTCACACAGCTCCTGGATGCTCGCGACCCACTTCGCGGTCGGCAGGGCGGGACGGTAGGGCAGCACCAGCACCGCGACGCCGAGGCCGATGCGATGCGTCGCGGCGGCAAGGAAGGCGAGCGCGGCGAGCGGGTCGATCCAGCGTCCGTCCGAACCCTCGGCGTCGTCAGGCGGGATTGCGAGGTGGTCGACGACCCACGCATGATCGAGGCCGGCGGCCTCTGCCGTCTCCGCCGACTGGCGGATGGCGCTCGCGGTCGCGGTCGTACCCATGTTGCGAATCGCCGTGCCTATCTTCATCTCGCGGTCCTCCCGTGGTCAGTGCGCGCATCGCGCCCGTCGCCGCCGGCCTGCCGGGCGGGTGTTTGGCGTGCGCAAAGCTTCCCACAACGGCGCGGGCAGGCAAACCGCGGCGCACCTGCCGTAAACGGCGGGAGACACCCATGAGCCGGTTGTTCGAAGAGCTCGATTACCAGTCGACGCCCATCGGCGCGGTCAGCCTGCGCCGCCGGCGCGAGCTCACCCTCGACGTCGACGTCTACGAGATCAAGCTCGACGACGAGTTCCTCATGTCGAGCCTGTACACCGCCTCCGAGGTCGCGCTGGCCGAGCATGCCCTGGCGGCGCTCGGCGCCGGGCGCGAGACGGCCCTCGACGTCGTCGTCGGTGGCCTCGGCCTCGGCTACACCGCGCAGGCGGTGCTTGGCCATGCGGGCCTCGGCGAGCTGCTCGTCGTCGAGCTGCTGGCGCCGGTGATCGACTGGCACCGCCGCGGGCTCGTGCCGATCGGCCGCGCCCTGGCCGAAGATCCGCGTTGCCGCCTCGTCGAAGCGGATTTCTTCGCCTGTGCGGCCTCCGCGGCGGGCTTCGATCCGGCGCGGCACGGCCGCCGGTTCGACGCCATCCTGCTCGATATCGATCACTCGCCCGAGCACTGGCTGGACCCCCGAAGCGAAGCTTTCTATGGCACGCACGGCTTGCGCGCGCTGGGCCGTCGCCTGCGGCCGGGCGGGGTGTTCGGCCTGTGGTCCAACACCCCGCCCGACGATGTCTTCGCGGCACGGCTGGCGGCCGTGTTCGCAAGCGCCTGGGTCGAACCGGTGCGCTTTCGCGACGCGCTGCACGACCGCGACTGGGTCCAGGCGGTATACCTCGCGCGCACGGACGCGAAGGGGACGTGATGAAGATCCGTTTCGCCGTGACGCCGCCGGCAGCCGCACTCGACGGCGCGGTGTTCGCTGACTACCTCGAGCGCGTCGAGGCGCTCGGCTTCGACACCCTGTGGTTGTCGGACGTGCCGCTCGGGCCGCTCGGCGATCCGCTGCTGTCGCTGACCTGGGCCGCGGCGCGCACGAAGCGTCTCAAGCTCGGTGTCAACGTCGTGCCGCTGGGGCGCAACCCGTTCCTGCTCGCGCGCCAGCTCGCGCAACTCGATCGTCTCGCTGGCGGCCGTTTGCTGCTGTCCTTCGTACCCGGGCTGGGTCAGCCTGCCGAACGCGCCGCGCTCGGCTACGCCGGTGGCGATCGCGGCCGGGCGCTGGAATCGATCATCGAACTGCAGCGGCGCTGGTGGGCCGGAGAGACCGTCACCGCGACGTGCGAGGGCTGCACTTACGACGCCGTCGCACTGGCGCCACTGCCGTTACAGCAGCCGCTCGAGATCTGGCTCGGCGGCAAGGGGCCGGCCGCGCTGCGCCGCGTGGCGCGTGCCGGCGACGGCTGGCTGACCTCGGCGGTGACGCCGGCCGAGGCGCGCGCCGGGCGCCGCACCATTGCCGCGGAGCTCGCACGCTGCGCGCGCCACATCGACGAGGAGCACTACGGCATCAGCATCCCGGTGTGCGCGACGGAGCCCGGCGAAGCGCTGCTCGCGCCGTTGCGCGCGCGCCGCGCGGATCGCGACCTGACCGACATCGTCGCCGTCGGTGCGGCGCAGCTGCGCGCGCTGGTCGAGGCCCACCTCGACGCCGGCATCAGCAAGTTCGTCCTGCGTCCGCTCGGCATGCTCGGGAGCGCGACGGCCTGGCGCGAGGATCTCGACTGGATGGCCGACGCGGTGCTGCCGCTGCAGCGCTGATTCGGCGCGCAGCCGCTCTCAGCGGCGCCGCGTCGCGGCGCTCGGCAGGGCGGCGAGGCGCTGCATCTCCGGCGTCGCCAGCAGGCCCGGGTCGGCGAGGTAGTCGAGCAGCAGGTCGGTGGTGTCGAAGCCCCAGAAGAGCTCGCCGCCGACGGCCGCCGTTGGTACGCCGTAGACGCCGCGTGCGATGGCAGCGTCGGTGTTCGCGCGCAGCGTCTGCTTGACGGCCGGTGCCGCGATGCAGGCCTCGACATCGTCGACCCCGAGGGTGGCGGCCAACGTCGCGAAAGCGTCGCGGTCGTCGACATCCCCGCCGCGGCCCCAGATGTAGTCGAAGATCGCCGCCACGACCGGCCGGCTCGCGTCGAGCGCGATGGCGAGCCGCAACGCCGTCAGCGGATTGAACGGGTGCGCCGGCGGCGTGCGGTAGGGCACGCCGAGACGCTGCGCCAGCCAGTGGCAATAGCGGTAGGTCTGTACGCGCTTGGCCGGGATCTCGGCTGGCCCCTTGTGCTCCCAGTGGCCGAGCAGGCCGGCGAAGAGGACGGGTACGAGACGCAGTTCGACGTCGCCGGGCAGCCGTTCGAGGTGCGTGAACTGGAGATAGGCAAACGGCGAGATGAAGTCGAAATACCAGTCGATTTGTCGGCTCACGCGGGTCTCCCGGGCTTGGTACGGGGGGCACCTGGCACGCGGCTTCGTGGCCACGGCGGCCCGCCATCATCGCAGAAGCGCCGGCGGCGCGGAACGGCGCGACCCATTGCGCGGCACTTGCGCTACATCAAGTTCCCGTTACGGGCGCGTGAGAATCTCGAACGATCCGCGCGCGTCCCGATGCCAGGTACGGCGACGCGGTCGGTGCCATGACCCGGTAACGGCGCGCGGGCGCGCCGCAGCCGCAACGTTCAGACGAATCCAGGGGAGAACCAGCCATGCGAGTAGGCGCGACGATTTTCAACCAGAACTACACCGATTGGGACCGCTACGAGGCCGAAGAGCGCGGCGAACCGGTGCCGCGGCGGCCGGCCAAGTCGGACCGCGAGGTCTTCAAAGAAGAGCTCAACCTCGCGCGTATCGCCGACCAGACCGGTTTCGATTCCCTGTGGACGATCGAACACCATTTCACGCCGTACACCATGGTGACCAACCCGCTGCAGTACCTGAGCTACGTTGCCGGTGTCACCGAGCGCGTCGACCTTGGCACGATGGTCACGGTGCTGCCGTGGCACAACCCGGTGCGCGTGGCCGAGGACGTCAACATGCTCGACGCCTTTCTCGGTGCCGACCGCGAGATCATCTGCGGCGTCGGCCGCGGTCTCGGGCGGCGCGAGTACGACGGCCTCAACATCGACCAGGCCGAGGCCCGCGAGCGTTTCGACGAGTCGCTGCAGGTGCTGCGTCAGCTGCTCGCGACCGGTGAATGCAATTTCAAGGGGCAGCACTACGACATCTCCGGGCTGCGCCTGCGTCCGCAGCCGGAGCGCGATCTGAGTGGCAACCTGTGGTGTGCCGGCGGTACCGACGAGACGGTCCAGATCATCGCCAAGCACGATGTGCGGCCGCTGGTCATTCCGACCACCAGTCTCCCGCTGTCGTTGGAAACGGCGCGCAAGTATGCCCGCCTGCACGCCGAGGCCGGCTACGCGCCGTCGCGTTCCAAGCTCGCGCTGTGGACCTACGTCGCGGAGACGGAACAGGCGGCACGCGAGGGCGCCGAGCGTTACATGGTCGAGTACGCCGATTCGGCGCTGCGCCACTACGAGCTGCGCGGCAGCCATCTCGGCAGCATCAAGGGCTACGAGTCCTACGGCGAGATGCAGAAGGCGCTCGCCGCCGACCCGACGCCGTTCCTGCGCGGCTTCGTCGATTCCCACCCGTGGGGCACGCCCGAGCAGACCATCCGGCGCGCGACCGAACTCGCCGAACAGTTCGGCTGCGAGGAGATCATGTTCATCTTCAAGTACGGTTCGATGCCGATCGAGCTGGCGGAGAAGAGCATGCGCCTGTTCGCCAAGGAGGTCATTCCGGCGCTGCGCGAGCTCGATCCGCGGCCGATCGAGGTGCGCGCCGCGGCCTGACGTCCGGCGCGCTCACGGCGGGCCGGGGCGCGGCCTGCCGTGAGTGTCTCCACGCGTCCGGAATCTCGCGATACCATGGCCTTGACCGATCACTCGCGAGGGGAGACGCCATGATCAAGGGAATCGCGATCGTTACCAGGAAACCCGGCATGCCGGACGCCGAGTTTCACCGCTACTGGCGCGAGGTGCACGGGCCGATCGCGCTGTCCATCACCGGCCTGCGCCGTTACGTGCAGAGCCATCGCAGCGCGCACGCGTTTCCGGGCTTCACCTGCCCGTACGACGGCGTCGCGGAGATCTGGTTCGACGACCTGGAAACGCTCGCGAACCTGCCCAACGACCCGGGTTACGTCAACGGTGCGCAAGCCGACGAGCCCAACTTCATCGACACCGGGAAACTCGTCTTCCTCGCCACGCGCGAGCACGTATTCATCGAGGGGCCGCCGATCGCCAAGGATACCCCGCTGATCAAGGCCGTGTTCCTGATCAGGCGGCGCCCCGACCTCAGCGTCGCCGAGTTCCAGGACTACTGGATCAACGGCCATGCACCGCAGATCCCGCGCGACGCCGGCATCCTGCGCTACGTGCAATGTCACCAGGCGCCCGAGACCTATGCCGACGGCACGCCGGCCTACGACGGCGTCGCCGAACTCTCGTTCGCCGACCACGCGGCGTTCGAGGCCTACTGGTCGAGCGATCGCATCCAGGCCATCTTCGCCGCCGACGCGCCGCGTTTTCTCGATGCCGCCAACAGCACCGCCTTCCTCGCCGAGGAAACGCGCGTGCTGTGGCCGTGAGCGGTCAGCACGCCGCTCGGGGAAGTTCCCAAGGGGACGCGCCGAACGATTCGTCGTGCTGGCCGGGCGTGCAGCGCCTTGTGGCCCGCCGCGAACGGCCCGCGTCAGGCGCGGTCCGCGCCGCACCGGCCTGCTAACATCACGCGCGCCGTCGTCCACGGCGGCGCGCCGGAATCCACCTCCAGGGGGAGTAACGTGACCGTACCCGCACAAGCCGACCTCGGCATCAGCATCGACCAGCACGTCGCCACGGTCGAGATCCAGCGTCCGCCGCACAATTTCTTCGATGTCAGCCTGATCACCCAGATTGCCGATACCTACGAGGCGCTCGACGCCGAGCCCGACTGCCGCGCGATCCTGCTCTGCGCGCAGGGCAAGAACTTCTGTGCCGGCGCCAATTTCGGCGCGAGCGACACCGGCGGCGTCAAGGATGCCTCGGGCGGCGACCTGCCCAACGAACTCTATCGCCAGGCGGTGCGCATCTTCCGCTGCCGCAAGCCCGTCGTCGCTGCCGTGCAGGGCGCCGCGATCGGTGGCGGCCTGGGCCTCGCCGTGTCGGCCGATTTCCGCGTGACCAGCCCCGAGGGGCGCTTCAGCGCGAACTTCACCCGTCTCGGCTTCCACCCCGGGTTCGGCCTCACCGTCACGCTGCCGGCGCTGCTCGGTGCGCAGCGTGCCAGCCTGCTCATGCTGACCAGCCGCCGCATCAACGGTGAGCAGGCCTGCGAATGGGGACTCGCCGACCAGTGCGTGCCGGCCGAGGAATTGCGCGACACCGCGCTCGCGCTGGCGCGTGAGCTCGCCGGCTGCGCGCCGCTCGCGGTGATGTCGACCCGCGCGACGCTGCGCCATGGTCTCGCCGATCGCATCGCCATGCAGACCGACCACGAACTCGCCGAACAGAACATGCTGCGTCGCACGGCGGACTGGGAAGAAGGCATCAAGGCAACGGCCGAGCGGCGCGAGCCGAAGTTCGCCGGTCGCTGAGGGCATCCGCCGCGCGTGGTACGCGCGGCTCGCACGACGGGGAGGGGGAGACGATGCGTGGAAAGACGTTGCTACGCCTGCTTGCGGGCACCTGGCTCGCGCTGCACCTCGCGCAAGGCATGGCGGACAACAACCCGGTCGACGAGCAGTGGTGGCCGAGCGAGTTCGGCGCGGATGACGAAGCGGGCGCGACGAACTACATCACGCCGGCGAAGCGTGTCGCGGCGGCGCAGCTCGTGCGGCGCGGCGAGGTGGCGGCCCTGGGCATGCCCTATCACGCCCGCATTCCGCTCTTTCCGGGGCGCATCTTCTCGCTTTCCATCCCGGGCGGAGGCACGGCCACGCACGACCTGCCGTGGTCGGGCGAAGCCTACCGCCAGACCTTCATGGACGAACTCGTCACCGCCCAGATCGGCCAGGTCGGGACCCAGTTCGACTCGCTCGGTCACCCGATGATCCGCATCACCGGCAAGCGCGGCTGGGTCGATGGTGATTACCTCTATAACGGGCGGCGGCTGCAGGACATCGGCGGGCCGTACGGCTTGCAGAAGAACGGTACCGAGAAGGTCGGCTCGTTCTTCACCCGCGGCATCCTCATCGACCTCGTCCGCCTCAAGGGGGGTAACCTGCCGATCGGCTATCCGATCACGATGGCCGACTACGAGGCGGCACTGAAACAGGCCGGTATCGACGATGCGCGCCAGGGCGACGTGGTGCTGTTCCGCACCGGCTGGAACGACCTGTGGCGTGACAACCTGGACAAGAGTGCCGCGCAGGCCGCCGCCGACAACGCGCGCTTCAACGCCGGCGGACCCGGCATCTCGCCGGAAGTCTGCGACCACCTCGCCAGCCGCAAAGTGGCCATGGTCGGTGCCGACAACTGGGGCATCGAACCGTACGATTTCGAGGGCCAGGGCGAGTGGCCGACCCCGATCGGCGAGCTCGAGGAGTGGGCCTACTGCCACATGAACCTGTCCGCGCGGCGTGGCATCTACCTGTTCGAGAATCTCGATCTCAAGGAACTCGGCGAGCGCGGCCCCGGCGAGTTCCTGTTCAGCTGGGCACCGCTGAAGCTGGTCGGCGCCACCGGTTCACCGGGCAATCCGATCGCCGCGTGGTGAGACGCCGGCGCGAAGCCCGGCCGCGGTCTCCCTGACCCCGGCGGCCCCGGCCGGGCGCAGGCCGCCGGCCGGATCCGGGGTGGCTTTCAGCGGCCGCGCTCGGCCGCCTTCATCTCGATGCGGCGGCGATGCAGCACCGGTTCGGTGTAGCCGTTGGGGTGATGGACGCCGCCGAAGACCAGCTCGCAGGCGGCCTGGAAGGCGATCGACTCGTCGAAGTTGGCCGACATCGGCTTGTAGTCCGGATCGCCCGCGTTCTGGCGGTCGACGACTTCGGCCATGCGCTTCAAGGTCTCGAGCACGTGCGTACGGCGCACGAAATCATGACGCAGCCAGTTGGCGACGTGCTGCGAGGAGATGCGCAGCGTCGCGCGGTCCTCCATCAGGCCGACGTCGTTGATGTCGGGCACCTTGGAGCAGCCGATGCCGAGTTCGACCCAGCGCACCACGTAGCCGAGGATGCCCTGGCAGTTGTTGTCCAGCTCCTGCTGGATGTCGCTCTCGCTGATGTTCTCCTCGCCGAGCAACGGGATGGTCAGGATGTCGTCGAGGCTGGCGCGCTTGCGGTGCTTGAGACGATCCTGCACGTCGCTGACGAGCACCTTGTGGTAGTGCGTCGCGTGCAGGGTGGCGGCGGTCGGTGACGGCACCCAGGCAGTATTGGCGCCGGCTTCGAGATGGGCCTGTTTGCCCTCGACCATCTCCTTCATGAGGTCGGGCTTGGGCCACATGCCCTTGCCGATCTGCGCCACGCCCTGCAGGCCGCAGGCGAGGCCGATGTCGACGTTCCAGTTCTCGTAGGCCTTCATCCAGTTCTCGTGCTTCATCGCTTCCTTGCGCACCATCACGCCGGCTTCCATGGAGGTGTGGATCTCGTCACCGGTACGGTCGAGGAAGCCGGTGTTGATGAAGATGATGCGTTCGCGGGCCTCGCGGATGCAGGCCTTGAGGTTGACCGTGGTACGGCGCTCTTCGTCCATGATGCCGATCTTGAGCGTATTGCGCGGCAGCTTGAGCACGTCTTCGACCTTGGCGAACAGTTCGCAGGCGAACGCGACTTCCTCGGGGCCGTGCATCTTCGGCTTGACGATGTACATCGAGCCCTTGCGCGAGTTGCGCAGCTGGTTGAGTCCCTTCAGGTCGTACAGCGCGATGGTCGCGGTGATGACGGCATCGAGGATGCCCTCGGGCACTTCCTGGCCCTTGAGCAGCACCGCTTCGTTGGTCATCAGGTGGCCGACGTTGCGCACCAGCAGCAGCGAGCGCCCGTGCAAGGTCATCGGCTGGCCTTTCGGATCGAGGAAGTGCAGGTCGGGATTGAGCGTGCGCGTCATGCGCTTACCGTTCTTGAGGAACGTGTCGGTGAGATTGCCGCGCATCAGTCCGAGCCAGTTGCGGTAGACCTCGGCCTTGTCTTCGCCATCGGCCGCCGCGACCGAGTCCTCGCAGTCCTGGATCGTCGTGACCGCCGATTCCAGCACGATGTCCTTGACGTGCGCGGGGTCATCCTTGCCGACCGGGTTGCTCGGGTCGATCTGGATGATGGCGTGCAGGTTGTGGTTCTCGAGCAGGATCTCGGCGGGCGCATCGGCACGGCCGTTGTAGCCGGCGAACTTCTCCGGCGCAGCGAGACCGGTGACGTTGCCGTCGGCGAGCTTCACCGCGAGCTGCGCATCGCGCACCGAATAGTCCACGGCATCCGCGTGCGAGCCCGTGGCGAGCGGCGCGATGGTATCGAGGAAGGCGCGTCCCCAGGCGATGACGCGGGCGCCGCGCACCGGGTTGTAGGCGCCGCCCTTTTCGGCGCCGTCGGCTTCGTCGATGACGTCGGTGCCGTAGAGCGCATCGTAGAGCGAGCCCCAGCGCGCGTTGGTCGCGTTCAGGGCATAGCGCGCGTTCTTCACCGGCACGACCAGCTGCGGTCCGGCAATGCGTGCGATCTCGTCGTCGACGTTCTCCGTGCTGACGGTGAAATCGGGTCCCTCGGGCAGCAGGTAGCCGATGCGTTCGAGGAACTTCTTGTACTGCTCGTGATCGTGCGGCTTGTCGCTGCGCGCCTGGTGCCAGGTGTTGATCTCGGCCTGGATCTGATAGCGCTTCAGCAACAGGATGTTGTTCTTGGGCGCCATCTCGGTGATGACTTCCTCGAGCAGGGCCCAGAAAGCGCGCGCTTCCATGCCGAGGTCCGGCAGGATCTCGTTGACCACGAGGTCGTGCAGCGGCACGGAGATTTCCAGGTCGCTGTCGGGGATGGTGATGTGGGACGTTGCCGTGTTGAGGAGGCCGGAACTCATGATGCGTAAACCTTGCGTTCTTGCTGCGATGGGCACGCCGTCAGGCCGCGACGAGGGTCGCGAGGTCGGCGCGTCGTGTCGTGGTAGCTGCCGCACCCGGGCGGCAGCGCTGGAGGGCGCTATTTTAGGGCCTGTTGATCGTTCCTGCCTCCGGCGCGCCGTGACCGGGCGTACGCGCCGCCGCGTCTGCCGGTACTCCGCGGCGGGCTGAGGCAGGCGAGCGTCGACGCGCGCGTGGTGTTGGGCGTTCGCGCGTCGAATTGTGAATGATTGTCAACGCGCCGCGAAACCGGCGTGCGGGGGGCGCGGCGGCCAGGCCGCCGCGGGGCAGCGAAAGCGGGGAGCGCTCGCCGGCGCTTGCGTCAGCGCCCCGCGCGGCGTCGCAGCAGCGCGCCCGCGGCGGGCAGGAAGACCAGCCAGGCCGCCGGCAGCGGGATCGGCGCGGCAGCGACGGTGAATTCCAGGGTGTAGCCGACGCCCTGCAGGTTGGTCAGGGCGACGGTGTAGTCACCGCCGGCCAGCGCGCCGCTGCTGAACGGGTCGATGCCGTTGAACGGCGAGGCGCCGAGGTTGCCGCTGTTGAAGAATCCGTCCCCGATCTGCCCGCCGGGCGGCGCGAACTCCTGTGCGTACAGGCCGATGAACGTGTTACCGGCGCCGCTCCAGCCGCTCAGCGTGATCGCCTCGAGCAGGCCGTCGACGTTGAACGAGAAGAAGTCGTTGTTGTCGCTCGCGCCGAGCTGGCCGCTGACGCTGTGGCTGCCGGGTGCGAAATCGCCGAGCAGCGTCGGCGTCGCGCCGAGGTTGGAGAAGTCCGCGCCCTCGTTGAACACGGCGGCGGCGGCCCCCGGCGCGATGCTGGCGAGCAGTACAGCGACGAGGATGGTCAGCGGCTGGCGGGAGGCTTCCATGGCGGCATGGTGCTCATGAGTAACTGGGTTGCACGAATGCTGGCACAACCTCCCGGTGCTGACAATGACGACATCCTGCCACGGTAGCCGCCGGCCGCCGCGCAACGGCCGGCGTTCGCGCCACCGTCGCCGTGGCCAGGCGCGCCCGGGGCGTGCTCCGCCGCGTCGCCGGCCCTGCCCGATCCGGTGTACTCTGGCTGTCCGACGATCGCCAGGCCCTGCGCACCGAGCCGCGTCCTTCCCACCCCATGGCCACTTCCCGCAAGCCGCCACCCCGACGCGACGAGCCACCCGCGACGCCCGGCCTCGTGCCCAACCTCGACCAGGGACTCGGCTACCTGCTGCGCGTGCCCGCGCACATCCGGCGCATGACCAGCCCCATGCTCAGGGTGCGTCATTTCGTGCAGTTCATGCTCGAACGCCTGATCCTGCGCGGCGCGATCGCGCGGCTGCTGGTCATCGCCGCTGCCATCGCCCTGGTCGCCGCGACCGGGGGCGTGCTCGCCTACCTCCTGACCGGCGCCTTCGATTCGCCGCTCGCCTCGATCTGGTGGGCCTTTCTGCGCATCACCGATCCGGGCTATCTCGGCGACGACGAGGGCACCTGGCTGCGCGTGATCTCGGTGACGATGACCGTCGGCGGCCTGGTGCTGCTGCTCGGCGCGCTGATCGCGATCATGACCCAGTGGCTCAACCAGACCATCGAGGAACTCGAACAGGGGTTGTCACCCATCGTGATGAAGCATCACGTGCTGGTTCTCGGCTGGTCGCGGCGTACGCCCGCCATCGTCGAACAGCTGGTCAGCAGCGAGGGACGCGTGCAGCGCTTTCTCGACACCTTCGGCGGACGGCGCCTGAAGATCGTGATCCTCGTCGAAGCCATCGGCCCGGCGCTGGTGCAGGAACTCAAGGACCGCCTGGGTCCTTACTGGCGCCCGGGGCAGGTCATCCTGCGCTCGGGCAGCGCGGTGCGCCTGGAACATCTCGAACGCGTCGATTTCCGCCACGCCGCGGTCGTGGTGCTGGCCGCCGAGGCCACGCGCGGCGGCGACGAGACGGTGATCAAGACCCTGACCACCGCGGCCACGGCGCCGGTCGGCCCATGGCCGCTGGTGGTGGCGGAGATCCTCGAACCGGATCATCTCACGGCCGGCGTGAAGGCTTACCCGGGGCCCGCGGAGATCATCCCGACAGGCCTGCTCAGCAGCCGCGCGCTGATGCAGACGGCGCGCTACCCGGGCGTCGGACGCGTGGTCGAGGACCTGTTCGACCAGGACGGCGTCCAGGTCTTCCTGCACGACACCGTGACGCAGACCGGCATCGCGCTCGCCGACCTGATGTATTGCTTCGATTCGGGTGTGCCGCTCGGCGTGGTGCGCGCCTCGCCGCGCGAGTTCGTGCCGCTGCTCGCCCCCGGCGCGCGCGTCGAGGCGGGCGATCTCGTGGCCGTGCTCGGCCACGATTTCGAATCGAGCCGTCCGCGCGGCAACCCGGGACCCGACACCGGCACGCCGCGTCCGCCGCCGCGGCCGCGCGCGGCCGTGCCGCGCCGGCGCATGCTCATCGTCGGCTGGAACAACACCGTGCCGTCGCTGCTCGCCGAATGCGATGGCTATGCCGAGGAGTTCAGCGCCGTCGACGTCGCTTCGCTGATGCCGGCCGCAGAGCGCGAACGCGTGCTCGCGCGCAAGAACATTGCACTGACGCATATCGAGCACCGCCAGCTCGAATGCGACATCACCACCCGCGCCGAACTCGAACGGCTCGAACCGGCTGCCTACGATGTCATCATGCTCGTGCCGAGCGACTGGCGCGGCAGTGCCGAACAGGCCGACGCGCGCAACCTGCTCGGCTACCTCATGCTCGAAGAACTGCTCGCACTCGCACCGCGCCGTCCGCATGTCATCGTCGAAGCCATGGACGAAGCGAGTGCGGCGCTGTTCACCGGGCCCGACGTCGAGTTGATGGTCACGCCCAAGCTGCGCAGCCACATCCTCGCCCAGGTCGCGCTGAGGCGCGATCTGAATACCGTGTTCGAGCATCTGCTGGGCGTCGGCGGCGCCGAGATCAGCCTGCGCGAGAGCGGCCCGTTCGCGGCCGTGGCGGACTTCTACGCGTTGCAGCAGCGTCTCGCGCGCGATGGACAGATCGCACTCGGCGTGCTGCGCGCGGATGGCGTGTCGGATCTGAATCCGCCCAAGCGTGCGCCGCTCGCGCTCGCGCCGGACGATCGCGTCGTGGTGCTGACGCTCGCGATCTGAGATACGCCGCGGCCACGCGCGTTCACGGGCCGGCCGTTTCCTCGCGCAGCCGTGCACGGATGCGCATCAGCAGCTTGCCGAACGCGTTCTCGCCGCGGCCGTCGCGCCCGCAACCCCAGAAGAAGTCGAACGTGCTGCACTCGATGATCGGCTGCTCGCCGGTTTCCAACAGGCGCGTCGCCACGGCTTCGTGCGCGCGGCACTTGGTGTACATCGCGCGTGTCATGTAGACCACCCGGTTCTTCTTCCAGTCGGCACGGCGGCGGCGCAGCCAGGCATGGCCGAGCTTGCGCGCCGCGTCGGGATGCGCGGCTTCGCGGATGCGCGCGAAGTGCGCGCCCGGGGGAAACTTCATCGCCTGGTAATAGTGCTCGGCGGACAGCCAGTCGAGTTCGTCGAGCCGGAAGCCATGCGGCGAGCTGGTGCCGAGCAGCTCGTAGGGATCGTCGCGCACGATCAGCACCGCGTCTTCGGGTGGTCCGCCGCCGAACATTGCCGGTTCCCCCGTGCGCCCCTGCCGCGTTCAGCCGGCCGCCGCGGCCGGGCGGCTGCCGAGGACCTCGACGAGGACGTGCTCGAACAACTCGATGACCTGCGTGCGCGGACGGTGCGGCGCGCGTGCATAGCTCAGGTGATGCGGCGGCATCTGCACGGCATCGCGCAGCAGCGCGAATTCATCGCCGAGGCAGGCGAAGCCCGGATCGGGATGCATCATCGGCAGAAAGGCATCGGTCGCGTTCAGCAGCGCCCGGATCAGTTCGATGTTGTTCGTGATGTAGTGCGGCTTGAGGCGCGGCAGGGCATGGCGCGCGTAGCGCTGCGCAATGTCGGAGTAGGTCGGCTCGACGCTCTCGGGCAGGATCAGCGGGTAGGCGAGCACATCGCGCTCGGAGGGTCGCGGCAACGTGGTCAGTGGATGATCGCGGCGCACCATGCAAGCGAAGTAGAGCGGGGTGAGCGTCACCAGTTCGAGATCGCGCCAGCGCCCGAGATAGCTCGAGGAACCGATGACGAGGTCGATCTCACCGTGCAGCAGGCGTGGGCAGAGGCTCTGGTCGGAGGCGTGGACGGTCTCGATCGCGACGTCCGGGTGGCGCCGCGCGAACGCGAGCAGCGCGCCCATGGCGTGGGTGCCGGTAGCGGCGACGCCGAGCCGCAGGCGACCGCTGACGCGGTTCGGGCCGGCGGAAATCTCCGACACCATGTCGTCGACATCGGCCAGTACGCGCTTGGCCCGCGCCACGAACAGGCGTCCGGCCTCGGTCATTTCGATGCCGCGCGGCAGGCGGTCGAACAGCCGCTGGCCGAGCGCCCCCTCGACCTCGGCGACGGTGCGCGAGACGGCCGACTGCGTCAGCCCCAGCGTCTGTGCTGCGGTGGTGATGGCCTGGGCGCGCGCAACCTCGACGACGGTGCGCATGCGGCGCAGGTCAATGGCGGCGGCGCTGGCGTTGGTCATTCGAAAATTTCATGATTCCAGAACAAGGCATCGTTTGACATTATGCCAGCATCGTCGCAGCGTGGCCCGTGCAGCGCCTGCCTGCGTCGCAGGTCAGCCCGGGCAATCGCCGGCACGTGCCGGACAGGGGAGAAACGATGCATATCCGCAAGTACGATTTCGATTACAGCCGGCGTCACTTCATCGAGCGGACCGCCCGCGGGCTCGGCGGCGCCGGCGTGCTTGGTGCGCTATGGCCACAGATCTGCCGCGCCGGCGATGCCGCCGGCGCCTACCCGGACGAACTGCTCGATATCGAGACCTACACCAAGGGCCGGGTCAAGGTCGGCGACGTGATCGACGCCGACAACGCGATCCTGGTGCAGGACCTGCTCGACCCGATCATCTACCAGGAAATCATCCAGGATCGGCGCAAGATCTTCATCCAGCCCGCCGAGCAGGCTATCGAGACGATGTACCCGCCGTACTTCCTCGACGCGACGCTTGCCAACCAGGGCCAGGCCACGTTCGACGAGACCGGCAACGTGCGCACCCGCGATGGCCAGCCGTGGACCGGTGGCCTGCCGTTTCCGCAGGTCGACGACGCCAACCAGGCGATCGCCAACATCACGTTGTCCTGGGGGCGGCATGACCGTGCGCTCTACGCGACACCCGCCGTCACCATCGACGCCGAGGGTACGCAGAAGTACGAGTACGACTGGGTCTGGGCCGAGCAGCAGTGTGCGGGCCTGGTGCACCCGGACGCGCCCGGCCCCTACCTGCCCGGGCACGAAGATCTCGCACGGCTGCAGGCGATCTGGTTCACCTGGACGCCCGAGATCCGCGGGCACGCGTTTCTCAGCCATTGGCACTACGACCAGCGCGAGATCCCGGAGCTGTGGGGCTACCTGCCGAACTTCAAGCGTGTGCGCCGGTTCCCGGCCAATCAGCGCTTCGAGCCCTACATGCCGGGGATGAATCTCTACCTGTCCGATGCCTGGGCCTCCGGCGACCCGATGCTGACCTGGGGGAACTGGAAGATCATCTACCGCGGTCCGTTCCTGGGCTCGTCGCATTACCAGTGGACGCCGGACAACGAGAACTGGCGGCCACCGCTGGTCGGCGGCAACCAGGGCCAGAGCTATTTCTACGTCGGCAAGTCGCTCATTCCCGAAGTCATCGTGTTCGAGGGCGAGCCGGTCGGTTTCCCCACCGCGCCGGTCAGCAAGCGGCGCATCTATCTCGATGTGCGCAACATGGGCGCCGGCATGGCGGTCACCTACGATCGTGCCGGCGAGATGGCCAAGGGTTTCGAGGGCGGCGGCGGCCAGGCGCTGGCCGACGGCCACGAGTTGCGCACCAGCGACGGCCGCCCCGAATGGAGCTGGTGGTGGGCCATCAGCCACGACATCAAGCGCAACAACGTGACCCGCTTCCATCATGCGCGAGAATGTCGCGGCGGCTGGGAGTCGGCGCTCGATCCCGATCTGGATCTCGTCAACCAGTACATGACGCAGCAGGCGCTGCGCCGTCTCGGCATCTGAATGGGTGCCCGCGCTTGGCTCGCGGTCCGCGCGTGATGTCCCGGCTCGCGCTCATCGTGGTGCTGCTCGCCGGCCCGGGCATGGCTGCCGCCGCAGACGATCTGCTCGATCTCTACCAGGCGGTCGAGAGCGCGCCGGCCGCGTCGCCCGCGCCGGCGCCGGTGCACGATCCGCGGGCGCGGGCAGTACTCGAGGCGCTGGCCATCGTCACGGTGCGCATCGACGGCGTGCGCAGCGCGCGCGGCAGCGTGCGCGTGCTGGCCTTCGACGATGCCGATACCTGGCGCACGCTCGACCCCGCCGGTGCCGTCGGCTTCGGCTCGGCGGCGGCGCGCGAGGGGACGGTCGACGTCGCCCTGCGCGCCGACGGCACGGGTCCCTACGCACTGTTCGCGTTTCACGACGAGAACGACGACGAAACCCTCGACCGTCCGGGAGGGCGGCCGCGCGAGGGTTACGCATTCTCGGGCGCCATCGAGCCGTTCCTCCCGCCGCCCTTCCCGCGTGCCGCCGAAGTCGGCGTCGAGCGCGGTGTACGGCTGCACTACCCGCCCGATCCGCGGCGCCGCTGAGGCGCACGGCGCGCATGATGCAGGTCAAGTGCGCTGCCGGCACGCCCGGCTACAGTCGTCCCATCCAGCAGCAGGAGTAGTTCATCGTGGCCGGAGAGTTCGACGTCGCACGCCAGTGCATCAGCCAGGCCATGCAGCAGGCCGCGCAGGACCCGGCGATGAGTCCCGAGGTCATGGACAGTGCCCTGTTGCAGACGTTGCTCGCGGGCATGCTCGCGAGCCGCACGCGCAAGGATCTCGCGAGCCTGATCGAATTCCAGCTGGAGTCGGTGGGCGAGGACGAGTTCGTCGTCACGCGCGGCTGCTGACGCGGCGCGCGTACCGGACGCACGGCCCCCGCCCCGGCGGTCAGGGACGCCGTGCAAGCACCAGGCGATCGTCGCTGCCGGTGCCTATCAGCACGAGCGCGCCGCTCGCGTCGATCGCGAAGCGCCGCACCCGCTCGAGGGCGTCGAGAAACGCCCGTTCCTGGTTCATCAGCGCCGGCGGGCAGGCCATGCGGGTTGCCGCCGCCGGGCCGATGGTCAGCATGTCGTCGTCGCGCGTGTAGCTCGCGGTGAAACGATTGCACGAGGCATGCCCGCTCACACGCCCGGCGCCGTCGAACGCGAGCGTGACCCGAGAGCGGTCGACGATACCGCGGCCACCGATGTCTTCGACCACCCACGGCACGCCGCCGAGGGACGCGCGCGGGCCGTCGCCGCAGCGGGCGCCGCCACAGTCCGTGCGCGTGCACTCGGGGTAGGCGTCGCCGTGCAGCTCGAGCAACGCGCGCTCGCCGTGCGACCAGAACAGGTTGCCGTGCACATCACGGTACTTCGCACCGGAGGCCGCGGGAACGTGCGCTAGCACCAGGCGTTCGCCGTCGATCGCGAGTTCGAGGGTGGTTGCCGCGACATCGACGGTAACGACGCGCTCGCCGCAGCGATAGGTGTGGGTGGACGTGGCCGTGGAGCCGTCGCTGTCGCTCGGGCTGGCCCACGGTTCGCTCGCCGGCGCGGTGATGCCGTGGGCGAGCAGCGCCGCGACTACGGCGGGTCGCGCGGCGGCGAGCGTGCGTGCACGCGGGTTCCGCGGCATCACCGCGGCATCATTGCGCCAGGGGCCGCGGCGGCTGCCAGGGTTCCGGGTCACCATCGCTCAGGCCTCCAGGATCGCCACGGCCCGCGTCCAGCCGGCCGAGGCGCCGCGGATCTTGACCGGGAAGCAGCTGACCGAGAAGCCGTCGGCGGGCAGTTGTTCGAGGTTGTGCAGTTTCTCCAGGTGGCAGTAGCCGATGTCCCGTCCCGCCTTGTGGCCTTCCCAGATGAGGCTCGCGTCGCGGCTCTCGGCGTAGCGCTCGCGGGTGTGCACGAAAGGCGCGTCCCAGCTCCAGCCGTCGGTGCCGGTCAGGCGCACGCCGCGCTCGAGCAGGTAGAGCGTCGCCTCGCGGCCCATGCCGCAACCGGACGAGACGTAGTCGTCGCAACCGTAGCGGCTGCCGGCGCGCGTGTTGACGACGACGATCTCGAGCGGGCGGAGTTCGTGCCCGATGCGGGCCAGTTCGGCCTCGACGTCGTCCGCAGTGACCACGTAGCCGTCGTCGAAATGCCGGAAGTCGAGCTTCACCCCGGGCTGCAGACACCAGTCCAGCGGGACTTCGTCGATGGTGATGGCGCGTTCGCCGTGGTTCATCGTCGAGTGGAAGTGGTAGGGCGCGTCGAGATGCGTGCCGTTATGCGTCATCAGGCGAATCCATTCGATCGCCCAACCCTCGCCCTCGGGCAGGTCCTGCTCGCGCATGCCGGGAAAGAACTGCACGACGTCGCGTGCCGAGTCATGGTGGGTCACGTAGTCGATGTGCGGTCCGTAGCCGGGCGGATCGGAGACGACGTCGTTCTCGAGGTGCATGGAGATGTCGATGAGCTGACGGGGCATGGGGCTTCTCCGGGGCAGTCGGGCGGCGCGGTCGCGCGCTGCGACGACCATGGCGCGGATCCGCGCCGTTGACAAGTGGCCCGGCATCGCCGTCAGCGCCGCGGCGGCAGTCACGCGGCGCCGCCGCTGCTGCGCCGCACCCCGGGGCGCGCCGTCGCGCACTCCGGCGGTATGCTATTTTCTGCGCGCCGTGCCCCGCTGGTGCGGCCCCGGTCACATCCAGGATTTCGAGCATGCAGGACTCCACCCCCATCCTGGTCGGCGGTGCGCAGTACGTCGATCGCAAAGCGCCTTCGCCGGCGACCAGCTTGTCGCCGGCCGACATGGCCGCCGAGGTCGCGCGCCGTGCGCTGGCCGATGCCGGCGCCACCGGCGACCTCGCCGCCCGCGTCGACGTGCTCGCGGTGGCGCGCCTGTTCGAGCATTCCGTGCGTGACACCGTGATGTGGCCGAATCCCTTCGGCTGTTCGAACAACATGCCGTGGTCGGTCGCCAGGCGTCTCGGTATCCGGCCGCGCCGCGCGGTCTACGCCGAGGTCGGCGGCGAGACGCCGCAGCGCCTGGTCAACCAGCTCGCCGAGGACATCCACGCGGGCACGGTGCGCGCCGCGGTGCTGACCGGTGCCGAGGCGCTGGCGACGATCCGCAACGCCCGCCGCGCCGGGGTCGAGCTCGACTGGCACGAGGAAGTCGACGGCGAGTTCGAAGACCTGTGGCCCGACGACCCGATGGCCAGCGCCTACGAGACGGCGCACGGCATCACGTTTCCGATCCAGGTCTATTGCCTGTTCGAGCAGGCGCTGCGCGCCGAGCTCGGCCTGTCGCAGGACGCCTACCGGGAACGCATCGGGCGTATTTTCGCGCCGTTCAGCGCGGCCGCCGCGGCCAATCCCTACGCGCAGTTTCCCGACGCACGCAGTGCCGCGTTCATCGCCACGCCGTCGGCGGAGAATTTCCTGCTGTGCGAACCCTACACGAAGTGGATGGTCGCGCAGGACGCGGTCAACCAGGCGGCGGCGGTGGTCATGACCTCGGTCGGCCAGGCGCGCGAGCTCGGCATTCCCGAGCACCACTGGGTCTACCTGCGTGCCTATGCCGACGTCGACGAACTGCCTGTGGTGCGGCGTCCGCGCCTGGCCGGGTCCCATGCCCAGGGCCTCGCGCTCGGCCGCGCACTGGCCGACGCCGCGATCGAGGTCGACGACATCGCCCACATCGACCTCTACAGCTGCTTCCCGGTTGCCGTCACCAGCGCCTGCGAGCATCTCGGTATCGATCCCGAGGGCGGCCGCGCGCTGACCCTGACCGGCGGCTTGCCCTACTTCGGCGGACCCGGCAACAACTACAGCCTGCACGCGATCGCCGAAGTCGTGGCGCGCCTGCGCGGCGGTGGCGCCGAGCATGCGCTCGTCGCCGCCAACGGCGGCTACCTGTCCAAGCACTCGGTCGGCATCTATGCCGCGCAGCCGGGCGCGGCCTGGCAGCCGCGCTCGAGCGCCGCGGAACGCCGCGCGGCGAAGGCCGCCAGCGACATCGTCGTCGCCGAAGTCGCCGAGGGCGCCGGGCGCATCGAATCCTATGCCGCGGTGTATGCGCGCGGCGAACCTTCGGGCGGCTACATCGTCGGGCGCCTGGCAGCCGACGAGCGGCGCTTCCTGGCCGTGATGGAACCGGACAGCGAGGCGGCGCGCGCGCTGCTGTTCGGCGAACAGCCGATCGGCATGCCGGTGCAGGTGCGTCACGCCGGGGGCATCAACTACTTCGGCGTCGGTACGCCGTAGCCGGGTGCCTCGCCGGCTCGAGCGGGCGGGCGTGGCACCGTTCCTCTCTCCACGCAACTGAGCATGCCGGCGCCGCGCCGGTCCTGCACGGGACAACACCCATGAGCATTCCCAACCTCGAGTCCTTCGGCTTCGATGCCGACTACCAGGCCGTCTACGACCTCGCCTACCGCTACGCGCGCGACGAACTCTACGAACTGTGCGAGCGCATGGACAACGAAGACTGGTTCCCCGAGGCGGCCTTTCGCGGTCTCGCCGAACAGGGTCTGCTCGGCGTCACCGTGCCGACCGAGTTCGGCGGCGGCGGCATGGACGTGCTTGCGCAGTGTTTCATCGCCGAGGCGGTGGCTTACTGGAATCACTCGATCGCGGCCGGCATGCTGGCCAGTGACAACCTGTGTCTGCACAACCTCGTGCGCAACGCGAACGAGGCACAGAAGCGCGAATACCTGCCGCGCTTCTGCGACGGCTCGGTGATCGGCGCGCTCGGCATGACCGAGCCCGGCGCGGGCTCCGACGCGCTCGGCTCGATGGCGACCACGGCACGGCGCGACGGCGACGACTACGTGCTCAACGGGCGCAAGCTGTTCATCACCAACGGGCCGGTCGCCGACGTGTTGCTGGTCTACGCCAAGACCGCGCCGGAGAAGCGGCAGAAGGGCATCTCCGCGTTCATCGTCGAAAAAAGTTTCCCCGGTTTCTCGGTCGCGCAGAAGCTCGACAAGATAGGCTGGCGCGGCAGCCCCACCGGCGAGCTCGTGTTCGACGACTGCCGGGTGCCGGCCGGCAACCTGGTCGGAGAAGAGAACGCGGGTCACATCGTGATGATGAGCGGACTCGACATCGAGCGCGTGATCGGCGCTTTCTTCGACATCGGCATAGCCCAGCGCGCGTTCGATCTCGCGCTCGATTACGCCGGCCAGCGCAAGCAGTTCGGGCGCGCCATCGGCGAGTTCCAGATGGTCCAGGCCATGCTCGCCGACATGTACACCGAGATCGAGGCGATGCGCGCGCTGACCTACCAGGTGGGGCGCGAGATCGTCGATCTGCCCGAAGGCGAGGGCGGGCGCGGCGTGGTGCACAAGCGCTCCGCCGCCGCGCTGCTCGCCGCCGGGCGTGGCGCGATGCGCGTGCTCGACCAGGCCGTGCAGATCCACGGGGGTATGGGCTTCATGCGCGAAACCGAGGTCAACCGTCTCTACCGCAGCGGCAAGGTCGGCGAGATCGCTGCCGGCAGCAACCAGATTCGCCAGGTCATCATCGCCGGCGAGCTGCTCCGCGAAGCGGGCGCTTAGCCTCTCGCACCGACGGCCGCTGGCGCAGCCGGTTCAGCGCGCCTCCGCCGGAACCAGCAGTCCCAGATGCAGCAGCCGGCGCACGGCAGCGGGCAGCTGCGGCAGCAGCAGGGACGCCGCGACGCCGCCCTGCGCGGCGACGCGTTCGAGCGCCTCGAAGACGCTGCGTTTGCCGTCTAGCTGTCCCAGCAGCGCCGTCGCGACCGGGTCCGCCTTGACCGCGAAGCCGAGGCCGCCGGCCAGGCGCAGCTCGGCACCCGCGGCACGCCAACCGCTGCCGTCGGGGCGACGGCGCGAGTGGTGTTCGAGGTCCGGCGCAGGGCACAGGCGCGCTTCGAGCAGGGCCGTGTCGTCGTGCAGCCGCGCCGCCGCATCACGCGCCACGAGCACCCGTGCGATCGACGCGCCTGCCGCGCCGCGCAGCGGCGGCGCGTCGCGCAGCTCGAGCCAGGGCGGGCGCCCGCTCGAGCGGCGCATGACAACCAGCCCGGTGCCCACGGCCGCGATGTCATGGCCGGCGAGGTGGTCGGTCCATTCCGCCAGCGCTGCGGCCGGTACCGGCTCGCCGGCATACTCCTGGCCGAGCCAGGCGAGCGCATACTCGAGTGCCGCCTGGGAGCGCAGCCGCAGCACCCAGGCGTCGCAGCCGCAGCCGTCGAACCAGCTTCGGGGTACCTCGCGCCAGTCGCTCCCCGTCCGCTCGGGCCAGTTGCACAGCATTTGCAGGATGCCGTTCGTGGCGAGGTGGGCGGGCGCTTCACGCACGATGCGCGCGCAGATCGGTGCGCCGCCGTCGCGATAGACGAACGTGGCTCGCGGGGCGATGACGAACGGCGGATTGCTGATGATGAGGTCGAAACGCGCCTCGCCGAGCGGGGCGAAAAGGTCACCCGCGTGCGTCGTCACGTTGCCGCAGCCGTTCAGCGCGGCGTTGAAGCGCGTCAGGGCCACGGCCCGCGGATTGACGTCGACGGCCGTGACATGACGTGCGCCTGTCAGCGTGTCGAGGGCGAGCACGCCCGCGCCGCAGCCGAGGTCGAGCGCGCGCTCGACGGGGGTCGGCACGGTCAGCGCGCCGAGCAGGCGTGCGACCGGCGACGGTCCGACGACGAAATCCGCCGCGCGGGCATGATGCCGCGCGGGCAGGTCATGGGCATAGAGGTGCTCGCCGAGCGGCGTGATCTGCACCGTCGCGCGCGCTTCGTCGCCGTCCCGCGCGAGCAGGCCCGCGGCTTCCAGTGCCGCGGATCCGGCGCTGCCGAGCACCGCATCGAGCACGCCGGTGTCGACACGGCGTGCGCCGCAGAACAGCTTGACCAGCGTGGTGAGCGGCGTGTCGCGGCCGGCACGCAGCGCGCGTGACGCCGCTTCGCGGCGCCAGTTCGCCTGCGGCCGGCCGATCAGGGCATCGACGTTATCGGCGCGGTAAGCGGCATCGGCAAAGACGCCCCGTACGCGATTCGCCAGGCCCGGCTCGTCGAGACACGGCAGCGGAGCATCGACGTCGTCCGCGCAGGGCGCGCTCACCACTTGATGATGGTGGACTCCACCTTCGGGAAGACCAGCGTGCCCGGCGAGTAGAACTTGATCGAGACATCGCCGACGAGCGAGGTGAAGGTGCCGGCGCCGCCCGCGACGGCCTCGAGGTCCTCGTCGCTGAGCTCGCCCGAGATCTCCTCGAGATCGAACGCGTAGCCTTTCTCAGCGGCAAAGCGTTCGAGATCGGCGGCGGCGATGCCCGCAGCCGGATCGCCGAGCTTTGCGCGCAATTCCTGCTCGAGCGCGGCGTCCTCCTGGACGCGTTTCATGAAAGCTTCGAATGACTGGTCGCCCATGGCTTGAATCCCTCCCGTGGTTCGGGTCGGTATGCTTGCGGACGCTCAATCTCGCTTTTCGCGCGAGGCAGCATGCTGACGCGGATCAGGGTTTCGATGCGGCGCCACCAGCGGCATCGAGCGGGCGTAACATCGGCGCCCCGAGCGGCCGGCGCCGCGCGACGCTCAGACGACTTTCTGCCAGACCAGCGTGTGGATGGCCTTCTCGCCGTCGTTGCCGCGCATCGGCGGCGTCTTGAGCACGAGGCGGTCACCGGAGAATTCATAGAACCGGACCTGGTCCTGCCCGGGCCAGTTGGGTACCGTCGCACCCTGCACGTGATGGGTCACGGTGCCGGCTTCGCTGTCGACGGTGTAGGTGCCGAAGTACGCGGTATAGCTCTGGAAGGCGTCGCGATACTCGGCATCGGCCACCTCGCGCGGGTCGCGCGAGGAGAACGGCTTGCGCCCCTCGCCCATGAGCTGCGCGGCCATGTTGCCGGCGGCGTCGTAGTTGATGCGCCCGACGACGTGCTCGCCGAGTGGGAAGGCGACACGCCCGGAGGGCTTGTCCGAATAGCTCTCGACGAGCTGCCAGGTGCCAACGAATACCGCGTTGGGAGTGCTGTCGGTCATGGGTAGGTGATCCATCCTCTCGTTTGCGGCGCCCTATCCTGATGATTCGGCTGGCGGCTTGCAACCGCACCCCCGTTGTCGCGGCGCCGCGCGGCGTCCACAATGAACGCCGCCCACCCGTTTCTCCCCGCCCGGAGTCCCGCATGAGAATTCCCGTCTTCGCCGCGCTGCTGTCGGCTGCGCTGCCACTCCTCGCCCAGGAAGCCGAACCCGACGCACGCACCATGCTCAAACGCGCGTTCGACGGCGCTATGACCTGCTCGGCGCTGACGGCCATGGAGGCCGACCGGGCGCTCGGCGACATGCAGCAGACCTGGGCCAACCGCTCGTTCGCCTTCGGCATGCTGGCGGTGCGCTTCTACACCGACCTCTCCGGCGGCGGGATGAGCAATGACGAGATGAACGACGCGCTCAACCAGTACGCCGATGCGCTGACGGCAATGAGCGAAGCGCAGATCGCGCCGTTTCGCGAAGGCTGCGAGGCCAAGTATGCCAACGTCGACGAACTGTGCGAACAGAACGACTGCGTGTTCCCGCGTGCGGGCGGTGCGCGAGCCGAGCCGCCGGCACCTCCGGGCGCGGACTGACCTGACCGCCTCGCGCGCCCGGCAGCTCAGCGCGTGTCGTAATCTTCGTGGTCGGCAACGAGGCGGCCACTGACAGCATCGTACTTCCAACCGCCGTCGGTGCGCGTAGAGGCGAGGTTCAGCGAACCTTCCGTGACGATGTCGACGGCCGCTGATTGCGTGAGCGGGTTGCGCGGCAATGTTTGCGTGCGCAGGTACGGTCCGTGTACGAAAGCGCCGCCGCGCTTGCTGCACGCATGGCCGGCATCGTTGGTGTAGCGGGTCAGCTGCTCGAGCAGAGCCGTCGCGGAGTTCGCGCTGCCCGAGCCCGGGACGCCCCCGGTTTGCGCGGCGCAGTTGGCACCGCCGCCCGAGGGGCGGCGCCCGGGCCAGGCGCCGTGATCGTGCTGATAGCGCTCGATCGCGCCGCGCAGGCGCGCCAGGGTGGCGTCGAGCGCGGCGAGCGTGGCGTCGTCGCGCGCGTTGCCGAACAGTGGTATGACGACGGCCGCGAGCGCTGCCATGATGACCACGACAACGAGGAGTTCGATCAGCGTAAAGCCCCGTGCGGGCGCCATGGCGCAGCGATTCATGGGGCCTGGTCCGTAGGCGGGGGGCTGTCCTGGCACGTGGCTCAGTTGCCGAGGTCCAGGATCAGTTCATCGATGACGCGGAAGCGCGAGCGGTGCGGCCGTGCCGCCGCGCCGACGCGGCTGAAGCGCGGGAAGCGCTCGAGCAGCTTGGCGAAAGCGATGCGCGCCTCGATGCGCGCGACCGAGTTGCCGGCACAGGTATGGATGCCATGGGCGAAGGCGAGATGCTTGTTGGGAGTGCGCGCGACGTCGAACGTCTCGGCGTCGGGGAACTGCGCCGGGTCGCGGTTGGCCGCGGCGATGCCGAGGTGCAGGAAGGTGCCGGGGGCGAGTTCCACGCCGCCGATCTCGCACGCCGCGGTGGTCTTGCGGTTGCCGATCTGCAGCGGACTTTCGAAACGCAGCATCTCCTCCACGGCCGGCTTGATCAGCGCCGGGTCGTCGAGCAGGCGCTCGCGCTGCTCGGGATAACGGCACAACAGGTCGATGCCATTGGCAATCAGGCTACCGGTGGTGTCGTGGCCGGCGTTGAGCATGAAGATCGAGTTGTGCAGGATCTCGAGTTCGCTCAGCCGCTCGTCGTCGGCACGCTGCTCGTCGGCCGCCTCGATCAGCGCCCACAACACGTCCATGGCTTCGTCGCCCGGTGGCCGGGCACGCTTGTTCGCGATCAGCGCGCGCAGGTAGGCCTTGAAGTCCTCGACGGCCTGGTTGCCGGCAGCCAGCTCGGCCGGCGTGCGCACGGGTTCCAGGGCGCCGAGGATCGCGTTGGCCCAGCCGCGCAGCGGCGCGCGTTCCCCGTAGGGCACGCCGAGGAGCTCGCCGATGAGGTTGAGCGGTACGACGAGCGCGAAATCGCGGACCACGTCGATGCGGCCATGCGCGGCGGCGCGGTCGAGCAGCGAGTCGACCATCGCCGCGATGCTCGCCTCCATCTGCCGCAGCACGCGCGCAGCGAAGAACGGCGCGAGCAGCTGCCGTACGCGGGTGTGGTAGGGCGGGTCGTTGAATACGATCGACGTCGTGTGATGCTCGTAGAGCGGCGAGTCGCCGAAGCGTGGATAGAAGTCGACGCGCTTGTCGGAGCTGAACAGCGCCGGATCGCCGAACGCCGTGAGCACGTCGGCATAGCGCGTCAGGAGGACCGAGCCGTCGGGCTGGCGACAGACCGGGGCGTGCTCGCGCAGCATGGCGTAATCGGCGTACGGGTCTCGTGCGAACGCGTGATCGCTGGTCGCCAGCACGAAGTCGGCAGCGGTACCCGGCGTGAGACGCATCGGCGCTCGGCGACCCCGTTCAGGCTGCCACGACCGGCTGCTCGATGGCGCCGAAAATCGAGCGCCCGCCGGCGTCGCGCATCTCGATGCGTACGACATCACCGAAGCGCAACCAGGGCGTGGCCGCCTGGCCGGTCGTCATCTCTTCGTCCACGCGCGCTTCGGCCAGGCAGCCATGGCCGGTCGCCGGGTCACGGTTGGAGACGGCCCCGGCGGCGATGATGGTGCCGGCGCCGAGGCGGCGCGTGCGCGCGGCATGGGCGATCAGCCGCGGATAGGTGAAGAACATGTCGGCGGCGGCGTCGGGGGTGCCGACGGCGCGCCCGTTGACCCAGGAGCAGAGGGTGCCGGCGAGGCGCTCGCCGTTCCACGCGGCGCCCAGGGCGTCGGGCGTGACGGCGACCGGGGAAAACGAGCTGGTGGGCTTGGACTGGAGGAAGCCGAAACCCTTCGGCAGTTCGGTGCGGGTCAATGCACGGCAGGTAAAGTCGTTCATCAGCATCAGCAGGCGGATGTGCCCGGCGGCCGCCTCGACGCTGACGCCCATCGGCACATCGTCGACGACGACCGCGATCTCGGCTTCGAAGTCGATGTCGAGATCTTCCGAGGGCAGGGGCATCGGCTCGGTCGGGCCGCGAAAGCCGTCGGACACGCCCTGGTACATCAGCGGTTCGGTCTCGTAATCGGGCGGCATCGCGACGCCGCGCGCGCGGCGTGCCCGCGCCATGTGGTGCAGGTAGACCGAACCGTCGAGGAACTGGTAACTGCGCGGTAGCGGACTGGCCAGGGAGTCGGGATCGAGCGCGAAGTCACCGCGGACAGCGCCGGCACCGAGCGCCGTCGCGGCGGCGCGCAGCGGCGCTTCGACGGCGTCCCAGTTCTCGAGCGCGGCCTGCAGGGTAGGCGCGATCTCCGCGACGACGAGGCCGCGCGTGAGGGCATCGTCGACGACAATCAGCGTGCCGTCGCGGCCACCCGCGCGCAGGCTCGCCAGTTTCACCGCTAGTCCTCGATCTCGACGTTCTGCGGGCAGTTGTCGAGCGCCGGGTCGCACACCGTGAGGTAAGCGAGGTAGCCGAGCCAGAACTTGCGGTCCTCGAGCGCGACGGGTGGGTCGGCATCGACATCGAACGGCGCCACGCGCCAGGCTTTCTGCAGGATGTAGAAGCTCTCCTTGCCGGCGATGCCACGCACGAGGATGAAGTCGCCCTTGCCGCTGTCCGGGTTCTTCGGACACATCATCATCACCGCGAGCGTGGGGTACTCCTCGCCCACGCCGCCGAGTTCAATCGGCTGCGAGCTGAAACCGGGGCAGCCTTCGGCAAGGTGGTGCGCGATGCGCGCGAGCAGCGCGTTCGGATCGGCCTCCGACATACCGAGCACGATTTGCACCGTGACCATCTCCTCCCAGTCATCGCCCGTCTGCCCTTCGGGCACGTACTCGTTGGTGGTCAGGTTTTCCTCGACCTCGGAGAAGACTTCGTGCCAGCCTTCAGGCTTGGCGAACAGCAGCTGTTCGCCTTCGGGCTGGGCCGCACCGGCGGATAGCGTAGCCAGCAGCGTGGCGAGCGGCGCGGCGCGCGCGAGTAGTTGACGCAATGACATAGTCGACGACATTCCGGCGGATGGATTCAGGGCCGCTAGCGTAGCGCCAAGGTGGTCGCCGTGCACGCATGCCGGCGCCGGGGGCGCGCTTTCAGGCGTGTTCGAAATCGACCAGCTCGACCCCCTCGGTGACCTGTTCGCCCTCGCTGCAGAGAAACGCCTTGACCGTGCCGTCGGCCGGTGCGCAGATGGTGTGTTCCATCTTCATCGCTTCCAGTACGAGCAGCTTGTCGCCTTTCCTGACGCTGTCTCCGGCGGCCGCGATCAGCGCGATGACCTTGCCCGGCATGGGGGCGAGAAGGCCGGCGCCGCCTTCCTCCCCCTCGCCGCTGGCCTCGAGCTTGTCGACCCGGTGCAGCGTCCAGGCGCGGCCGTCGAGGAAGACGTCGCGGCGGTTGCCGTCGAGCGCGACGGCGACATGGTGGGTGGTTCCGTCCACGACCACGGTCAGTTCGGCGCCGTTACGGCGCGTGATGCCGGCCCGGGTCGTCTCGCCGTCCAGCTCGATGCGGTAGGCCGCGCCGTCGGCGCCGATCGCGAGGGTCTTCTCGTTGTCGGCATCGCGCAAGGTGAGCAGGCGCCGTCCGCGGCCGTTAAGGCGCCAGTCGTCGCGTACGCCCCACGGGTTGCAGCGCTCCTCGCCGGCGCCGAGGCGGGCGGCGAGCTCGTCGTCCGTTTGCGCGATCTCCGCCAGCGCGGCGATCAGCCAGGCGTCGCGCGGCGTCGCCGCCGGGGGCGGGAACAGGTGGCATTCTTCGCGTTCGATCAGCGCCGTGTCGAGATCCGCGCCGGCGAACGCCGGCGAGGTGACGAGCCGCCCGAGGAAGGCGATGTTATTGGCGACGCCGACGACACGGAACTCGGCCAGCGCGCGGCGCATGCGCGCGAGCGCGCCGTCGCGATCGCGGTCCCACACGATCAGCTTGGCGATCATCGGGTCGTAGTGCGGCGAGATGGCATCGCCCTGCTCGACGCCGGTATCGACGCGCACGTGGGCCGATGCGGCCGGCGGGGACAGGTGCGTGAGCGCGCCGGTCGAGGGCAGGAAGCCGGCATCCGGATCCTCCGCATAGATGCGCGCTTCCAGCGCGTGGCCGTTGATGGCCAGCGCTTCCTGCGTGAGCGGCAGGGGCTCGCCGCTGGCCACGCGCAGCTGCCATTCGACGAGGTCCAGCCCGGTGATCATCTCGGTCACCGGGTGCTCGACCTGCAGGCGCGTGTTCATCTCCATGAAGTAGAAACCGCCGTCGGGGTTGGCGATGAACTCGACCGTGCCGGCGCCGACGTAACCGACGGCGCGCGCGGCATCGACCGCGGCTTGACCCATCTGCGCGCGGCGCTCGGCGGTCATGCCCGGCGCGGGGGCCTCCTCGAGCACTTTCTGGTGGCGGCGCTGCACCGAGCAGTCGCGCTCGAACAGGTGGACCACGTTGCCGTGGCTGTCACCGAACACCTGCACCTCGATGTGGCGCGGCTTGAGCACGAATTTCTCGACGAGCACGTGGTCGTCGCCGAAGGCGCCGGCAGCCTCGCGCTGGCACGAGGCGAGCGCTTCGGCGAAAGCGCCCGGCTCGTCGACCCGGCGCATGCCCTTGCCGCCGCCGCCGGCGCTGGCCTTGATCAGCACGGGGTAGCCGATTTCCCCGGCCTGCGCGGCAAGGAACCCGGGGTCCTGTTCGTCGCCGTGGTAGCCGGGCGTCAGCGGGACGCCGGCCGCCTCCATCAGCGCCTTGGCCGCCGACTTGCTGCCCATGGCCTCGATTGCCTGCGCCGGCGGGCCGATGAAGACGACGCCGGCATCGGCACAGGCGCGCGCGAACGCGGCGTTCTCGGACAGGAAGCCGTAGCCGGGATGGATCGCCTCGGCGCCGGTCGCGGCGGCGGCAGCGAGGATCCTCTCCGCGACGAGATAGGACTCGCGCGCCGCGGCCGGGCCGATCAGCACCGCTTCGTCGGCCAGGCGCACGTGGCGCGCGGCGGCATCGGCCTCGGAGTAGACGGCGACGGTCGCGATGCCGAGGCGCCGCGCGGTGTCGATGATGCGGCAGGCGATTTCGCCGCGGTTCGCAATCAGGATCTTGTGGAACATCGTGCGGCTCCTCACATGCGGAACAGGCCGAAGCGGGTCTCGGGAATCGGCGCGTTGAGCGTCGACCACAGCGAGAGTCCGAGCATGCGGCGCGTCTGGGCCGGGTCGACGATGCCGTCGTCCCACAGGCGGGCGGTGGCGTAGTAGGGATGGCCCTGGGTTTCGTACTGGTCGCGGATCGGCGCCTTGAAGGCTTCCTCCTCCTCGGCCGCCCAGGCGCCGCCACGCGCCTCGATACCGTCGCGGCGCACGGTGGCGAGCACGGCCGCGGCCTGTTCGCCGCCCATCACGCTGATGCGCGCGTTCGGCCACATCCACAGGTAGCGCGGCGAGTAGGCGCGGCCGCACATGCCGTAGTTGCCGGCGCCGAAGCTGCCGCCGATGATCAGCGTAATCTTGGGCACCTGCGCGGTCGCCACCGCGGTGACCAGCTTCGCGCCGTCCTTCGCGATACCGCCGTTTTCGTACTTGCGCCCGACCATGAAGCCGGTGATGTTCTGCAGGAACAGCAGCGGCACCTTGCGCTGTGCGCACAGCTCGATGAAATGCGCGCCCTTCTGTGCCGATTCGCTGAACAGGATGCCGTTATTGGCAATGATGCCGACGGGCACGCCGTAGAGATGCGCGAAGCCGGTCACGAGCGTCGAGCCGTAGCGCGCCTTGAACTCGTCGAAGCGCGAGCCGTCGACGACACGCGCGATGATTTCGCGCACGTCGTAGGGCGTACGCGTGTCGCGCGGCAGCACGCCGTAGATCTCCTCGGGATCGTAGAGCGGCTCCTCGACCGGCTGCACGACCACCGACTGCGGCCGCCGGCGATTCAGGTTGCGCACGATCGAGCGCGCGATGGCGAGTGCGTGGCTGTCGTTCTCGGCGAGATGATCGGCCACGCCGGACAGGCGCGTGTGCACGTCACCGCCGCCGAGGTCCTCGGCGCTGACCACCTCGCCCGTCGCCGCCTTCACCAGCGGCGGCCCGCCGAGGAAGATGGTGCCCTGGTTCTTGACGATGACGGTGTCGTCGCTCATCGCCGGCACGTAGGCGCCGCCGGCCGTGCACGAGCCCATGACGACCGCGATCTGGGGAATGCCCATGGCGCTCATGTTGGCCTGGTTGTAGAAGATGCGGCCGAAATGTTCGCGGTCGGGAAAGACCTCGTCCTGGCGCGGCAGGAAGGCGCCGCCCGAATCGACCAGGTAGAGGCAGGGCAGGTGGTTCTCGCGTGCGATCTCCTGCGCGCGCAGGTGCTTCTTGACCGTCATCGGGTAGTAGGTGCCGCCCTTGACGGTGGCGTCGTTGGCGATGATCAGGCACTCGGTGCCCTCGACCCGGCCGACCCCGGCGATCATGCCGGCTGCCGGCGCCTCGCCGTCGTACATGCCGTAGGCGGCAAGCTGCCCGATCTCGAGAAACGGCGTGCCCGGATCGAGCAGCTGGTCGACGCGCTCGCGTGGCAGCAGCTTGCCGCGCGCGACGTGCTTCTCGCGTGCGCGCTCGCCGCCGCCGGCGGCGACTTCTGCGGCTTTTGCACGCAGGTCCTCGACGAGGGTGCGCATGTGCGCGGCATTGGCGCGGAATTCCTCCGCGCGCGGGTTGATGGCGGATTTGATCGCGTGCATGGGCGTCTTTCTCCCCTGCGTGCCGCGGCTGCGGCGCTATTACTTGGTGTCGCTGAACAGTTCGCGGCCGATCAGCATGCGGCGAATCTCCGAGGTGCCGGCGCCGATCTCGTAGAGCTTGGCATCGCGCCACAGGCGGCCGGTCGCGTACTCGTTGATGTAGCCGTTGCCGCCCAGCGTCTGGATTGCCTCGCCCGCCATCCAGGTCGCCTTCTCGGCCGCGTAGAGGATCGCGCCGGCCGCGTCCTTGCGCAGGTTGCGGCTGTGGTCGCCGGCGTCACAGGCGCGTCCGACGGCATAGACGTAGGCACGGCAGGCCTGCCAGGTGGTGTACATGTCGGCGAGCTTGCCCTGCATGAGCTGGAATTCGCCGATCGGCTGGCCGAACTGTTCGCGCTCGTGCACGTAGGGCAGGACCACGTCCATGCAGGCGTCCATGATGCCGAGCGGGCCGGCCGCGAGCACGGCGCGCTCGTAGTCGAGGCCCGACATCAGCACGCGCACACCGTCACCGACCGCGCCGAGGACGTTCTCCACCGGCACCTCGCAGTCGTCGAAGAAGATCGGGTAGGTGTTCGAGCCGCGCATGCCGAGCTTGTCGAGCTTGGTA
>JAUIFX010000214.1 GCA_030429865.1 Gammaproteobacteria bacterium
CGAAGAACAACTCCAAGCACAACCCCGGGCTACCGAGCAGCGCGAGCCGATTCCCGCCAGCGCCATCCTGCACGAGCAGACCGTGCAGCCCCTGGAGCGTCGCGGCGACCCCATCCAGGCCAGCCTGAATCGTGCCGCGCAGGCGCTACTCGAACGGCAGGCGGAAGACGGCCACTGGCGTTTCGACCTCGAGGCCGATGCGACGATCCCATCCGAATACGTTCTGCTGCAGCATTTCCTCGGACGTAAGAACCCCGAGCGCGAGGTCAAGATCGCGCGCTACCTGCGACGCCGCCAGAACCGCAACGGCAGCTGGGCGCTCTACCACGGCGGGCCGGGCGACCTGAGCGCCACGGTCAAGGCCTACTTCGCGCTCAAGCTGATGGGCCACTCGGTCGACGCGCCGTACATGGTGCGCGCGCGGCGCTGGGTGCTGAACAACGGCGGCGCCGAGGCGGCGAACGTGTTCACGCGTATCACCCTCGCCATCTTCGGGCAGGTGCCGTGGCGCACGGTGCCGGCCATGCCGGTCGAGATCATGTTCCTGCCCAAGTGGTGGTTCTTCAACCTGAGCAAGGTTTCCTACTGGTCGCGTTGCGTGATCGTGCCGCTGCTGATCCTGTTCGCGCGGCGCCCGGTGGTCCACGTCGACGACCATCTCGGTGTGCAGGAACTGTTCCTGTCCTCGCCGAAGAAGCTGCGCAATCTCGATCACTTCTCCGCCGGCGAGCCGCTGCGCAACTGCTTCGTGCTGCTCGACCGCGTACTCAAGACCTGTGAACCGCTGATCCCCGATTTCGTCCGCGAGCGCGCGATCAAGCGCGCCGAGCGCTGGATGCGCGACCACGCCAAGGGCAAGGGCGGCATCGGCGCGATCTACCCGGCCATGGCCAATGCCGCGATGGCACTCACCGTGCTCGGGGCCAAGCCCGACGACGCCGATCTCGCACGTACCATCCAGGCAATCGAGGATCTCGTGCTCGACGACGTCAGCGAGTCCTACGTGCAGCCCTGCGTGTCGCCGGTATGGGACACCTGCCTGTCGCTGACGGCCCTGCTCGAGGCCGGCGCAACCGGCGAGCACCCGGGCGTGCAGCAGGCCATCGAATGGCTCTTCGACCACCAGATCTTCGTCACCGGCGACTGGTGCGACCAGGCGCCCGGCCTCGAGCCCGGCGGCTGGGCATTCCAGTACGAGAACGACAAGTACCCCGATGTCGACGACACCGGCATGGTACTGATGTCCCTGCTGCGCGCCGGCGCGCACGACAAGCAGCACAAGCGCAAGCGCATCAACCAGGCGGTCAACTGGGTGCTCGGCATGCAGAACCCGGACGGCAGCTGGGGCGCGTTCGACATCGGCAACAATTACGAGTACCTGAACAAGATCCCGTTCGCCGATCACGGTGCGCTGGTCGACCCGGGTACCGCCGACCTCACCGCGCGCTCGATCGAACTCCTCGCCATGCTCGGCTACGACAACACCTTCCCGCCGGTCAAGCGCGCGATCGAGTTCCTGCAGCGCGACCAGGAGGCGGACGGTTCCTGGTACGGCCGCTGGGGTGTGAACTACATCTACGGCACCTGGAGCGTGCTCTGCGCGCTGGGCGTGATCGGCGAAGATCCGGCCAAGCCCTACATTCGTAAAGCGGTGCAGTGGTTGCAGGACGCGCAGAACGAGGACGGCGGCTGGGGCGAATCGTGCAACACCTACGACGATCGCGCGCTCGCCGGCAACGGTCTCAGCACGGCATCGCAGACCGCCTGGGCGCTGCTCGCGCTGATGGCGGTCGGCGAAACGGCTTCGCCGCACGTGCAGCGCGGTATCGACTACCTGGTACGCACGCAGAACGAGGCCGGCGAATGGGACGACGAGGTATACACGGGCACGGGCTTCCCGCGCGTGTTCTACCTGCGCTACCACGGCTACAGCCGCTACTTCCCGGTGTGGGCGCTGGCCACCTATGCACGTGCCCGCCAGGGCATGCCAACGCGGCAGGACGAGGTGATCAAGAACGGTCCGATCGATCTCGGGCCGATTCCCGTCCTCTCGCCGCTCGCCGCCGCCGTCTGAGCCGGCGGCACGCGGCGTCCTCGGCGCCGCCTGCCAGAACCGCGCGTGTGCCGCGCACGCCCGGCGTGCCCGGGGCAGCCTGCGCCGCCGCCCTGTGCGAAAATGCAACGCTTTGACTGATCCAGGCTTCTGCGGAGATTGACCGATGTTGGAGTACGCCGCCCCGCTGCGTGACATGAGTTTCGTGATCGAGGAGATGATCGGCTGCGACCGGCTCGCCGTTCTCGAAGGATGTGAGGAAGTCAGCGCCGACCTGGTCGATGCGGTCCTGGAAGAGGCTGGCAAGTTCGCCAGTGGCGTGCTCGCGCCGCTCAACCGGGTAGGTGATGTCGAAGGCTGCCGCCTCGAGGGCGACGTCGTGCACACGCCCGAGGGCTGGCGCGACGCCTACGCCGCGTTCTGCGAAGCCGGCTGGTGCTCGCTGGCGATGAACCCCGAGCACGGCGGCCAGGGGCTGCCCAAGCTGGTCGCGACCGCGGTGAGCGAGATGTGGGACTCGGCCAACATGGCCTTCGGCCTGTGTCCGCTGCTGACCAACGGCGCGATCGAGGCCATCGAGCAGCACGGCGACGAAAACCTGCAGGCGCGCTACCTCGAGAAACTCATCGCCGGCGAGTGGACCGGCACGATGAACCTCACCGAGCCGCAGGCGGGATCGGACCTCAGCGCGGTGCGCACGCGGGCCGAACCGCGCGGCGATCACTACCTCATCACCGGGCAGAAGATCTTCATCACCTACGGCGAGCACGACCTGACCGAGAACATCATCCACCTGGTCCTCGCGCGGCTGCCCGATGCTCCCGAGGGTACGCGCGGCATCTCGCTGTTCGCGGTGCCCAAGTTCCTCGTCAACGACGACGGCTCGCTGGGCGAACGGAACGACCTGCGCTGCGTGTCGATCGAGCACAAGCTCGGCATCCACGGCAGCCCCACGGCGGTCATGTCCTACGGCGACAACGGCGGCGCGATCGGCTACCTGGTGGGCGAGGAGAACCGCGGCCTGATGCACATGTTCACGATGATGAACGCCGCACGGCACGCGGTCGGCCGCGAAGGCGTGGCGGTCGGCGAGGCGGCTTACCAGCACGCGCTCAAGCACGCCCGCGAGCGTATCCAGGGCCAGGCGCCCGGGGCCGCCGAGCGGTCGGCGATCGTCGAGCATCCCGACGTCAAGCGCATGCTCATGACGATGAAATCGCAGGTCGAAGCGACGCGTGCCCTGTCCTACGTCTGTGCGCTGGCCTACGACGTTGCCGAGCGCCACGCGGATCCGGACGCCCGCGCGCGGGCGGCGCGCCGTGGTGACCTGCTGACGCCTATCGTCAAGGCCTGGAGTACCGAGGTCGGCCAGGAAGTCGCCTCGCTCGGCGTGCAGGTGCACGGCGGCATGGGTTTCGTCGAGGAAACCGGCGCCGCGCAGTACTATCGTGACGCGCGCATCACGACCATCTACGAAGGCACGACCGGCATCCAGGCCGGTGACCTGGTCGGCCGCAAGACGCTGCGCGACGGCGGCGCCGCGGTCCGCGAACTGATCGCCGACATGCGCGAGAGCCTCGCCGCGCTGGACGCCGCGGGCGCCGGCGGCAAGGCGGTGCACGATGCCGTCTCTGCCGGCGTCGACCGGCTCGAACGTGTCCTCGACTGGCTGCTCGCCGGCGCCGCGGATCCGCGCCTAGGCGCGGCGGCGGCGGTCAATTACCTGATGCTCGCCGGCACCGTGTGCGGCGGCTGGATGATGGCCGAGGCGGCGCGCGTCGCGCTCGCCGCCGGCGACGCCGACCCGTTCCACGCGGCCAAGCTGGCCTCCGCACGCTTCTACTGTGCGCAGATCCTGCCGCGCGCGAGCGCGCTCGAGCAGGCCATCGTCGACGGGTCCGAGGTCGTGGCGTCGCTCGACACCGCGCTGCTGTGAGCCGGCCGCGCGGGCCGGTGCCCGCGCGCGGTCGATCTGCTATCGTGCGGCGCCACTGACGGGAGGGGGAAAGCGCGATGGTGCCTGCACTGGTTTCACGCATCGACGAGATGGTCAACGGCTGGTGCGTGAAGCGCAGCCACAACATCGCCGATCTGCGCCGCTGGGCCAGGCGGCGCGTGCCGGCGCCGATGTTCCATTACATGGACGGCGCCGCCGACGACGAAGTCACGCTGAAGCACAACCATGGCGACTTCGATCGCTACGAGTTGCTGCCTCGCTACCTCGTCGACGTCAGCCACATCGACACCCGCACGACCGTGATGGGCGCGCCCATCGACTTCCCGGTGGTACTCGCGCCGACCGGCATGTCGCGCCTGTTCAACAACGAGGGAGAGCTCGCCGTCGCCGCGGCCGCGGCCGATGCCGGCACGGTCTATTCCCTGTCGACGGTCAGCACGCGCTCCATCGAGCAGGTCGCCGAAGTCTGTGCCGGTCCCAAGTGGTTCCAGATCTACGTCTTCCGCGATCGTGCGCTGGTCTCCGAGTTCATCGACCGTTGCCGCGCCGCGCGCTACCACGCACTGTGCCTGACCGTCGACGTGCCCGTGCCGGGCAACCGCGAGCGCGATCTCTACACCGGGATGTCGATCCCGCCGCAGTTGACGCTGGCGAGCTGGCTCGATTTCCTGCTGCACCCGCTGTGGGGCCTGAAGTACCTCACTTCCGATCCCTTCCAGCTCGCCAACGTCGCGCACAAGGCGCCGGTCGGTGACGACGAGCTGATCACCCTGGTCGGCTACCTCGCCAAGCAGTTCGATCCCTCGGTCGACTGGGACGCGGCGGCATGGATGATCGAGCAATGGCAGGGGCCGTTCGCGATCAAGGGCATCTGCTGCGTCGAGGACGCCGTGCGCGCCGCCGAGATCGGCGCGACCGCGGTGATCCTGTCCAACCACGGCGGGCGCCAGCTCGACCAGGCAGCGTCGCCGATAAGCCTGCTGGCGGAGGTCAAGCAGGCCGTCGGTGACCGCGTCGAAGTCATTCTCGACGGCGGCGTGCGCCGCGGCACCGACGTCCTCAAGGCGCTCGCACTCGGTGCGCAGGCGTGCATGATCGGCCGCCCCTACCTGTTCGGGCTCGGCGCCGGCGGACGAGCCGGCGTCGACCGCGCGCTCGCGCTGCTGCGCGCCGAGGTCGAACGCGACATGGCCCTGCTCGGCGTGACCCGCGTCGACCAGATCACGGGAGATTACGTGCGTGAACGCTGAAACCTGCGTCGCCGAGGATTATCTCGGTGACATCCCCACGCTGCGCCGCATCCTCGGCGAGATGCACACCATCGCGGTCGTCGGCCTGTCGCAGAACTGGCACCGGCCGAGCAATTTCGCGGCCAAGTACATGCAGGAGCACGGCTACCGCGTCATTCCGGTCAACCCGATGTACGACGAGGTCCTCGGCGAGACCTGTTATCCGAATCTCGGCGCGATCCCCGAGCCGGTCGACATCGTCGACTGCTTCCGCAAGCCGGCCGACCTGCCGCCGATCCTCGATGAGGCCATCGCCATCGGCGCGAAATGCCTGTGGTTGCAGCTCGGCGTGATCAATCTCGAGGTAGCCGCCGCGGCCGAAGCGGCCGGTCTCGAGGTGGTGATGGACCGCTGCATCAAGATCGAACACGCGCGGCTCTTCGGCGGCCTCAACTTCGTCGGCGTCAACACCCGCGTCATTTCCTCCAAGCGCATGAAAGTGATCCAGAACTGAGATGGCCCGCGACCACGAATTCGGCTTCGAAACCTTGTGTCTGCACGCGGGTCAGCTGCCCGACCCGGCGACCGCCTCCCGCGCGGTGCCGATCTACCAGACCTCGTCCTACGTCTTCGACGATCCGGAGCACGCGGCGAGCCTGTTCAACCTGCAGACCTTCGGCAACATCTACACGCGGCTCTCCAACCCCACCACGGCGGTGTTCGAAGAGCGCATGGCCGCGCTCGAGAACGGCCGCGCGGGGCTCGCCGTCAGCTCGGGCATGGCGGCCTCGATGATCGCGCTGGTGACGCTGGTCGAGCAGGGCGATCACATCGTCGCCGCGCGGACGCTGTACGGCGGTACGCATTCGCTGCTCGATTTCAACTTCAAGCGCTTCGGCATCGAGGCAACGCTGGTCGATGCCGACGACCCGGAAGCCTTCGCCGCCGCCATCCGGCCCAACACCAAGGTCATCTACGCCGAGACCATCGGCAACCCGGTGATCAACGTGCTCGACATCGAGAAGGTCGCCGATGTCGCGCACGACGCCGGCATTCCGTTGATGGTCGACAACACGTTTCCCACGCCCTACCTGTGCCGCCCGTTCGATTTCGGTGCCGATATCGTGATCCATTCGGCGACCAAGTTCCTCGGCGGCCACGGCACCACTATCGGCGGGGTGATCGTCGAGTCGGGCAAGTTCCCGTGGGACAACGGCAAGTTCCCGGGCATGACCGAACCCTCGGCCGGTTATCACGGCGTGCGCTTCTACGAGACCTTCGGCGATTTCGGCTACTCGATGCGCGCTCGCCTCGAGCAGTTGCGCGTGCTCGGGCCGGCCTTGAGCCCGTTCAACAGTTTCCTGCTGCTGCAAGGCATCGAGACGCTGCACGTGCGCATGGATCGCCATTGCGAGAATGCGCTCGCCGTGGCGCGTTTCCTCAGCGAACATCCGCTGGTCGAATGGGTGCGCTACCCGGGCCTCGAGGGCGATCGCTACTACGACCTCGCACGGAAATACACGCCGAAAGGCGCCAGCGCGATCCTGAGCTTCG
>JAUIFX010000215.1 GCA_030429865.1 Gammaproteobacteria bacterium
CAGCTCGATGCCTTCGGCGGCGACACGCTCGCCGAGCCGGTCGCACCATTCGATCACGCCGATGCGCTCCGGGCTGCCTGCCGCCGGCCGTTCGAGTTTCTCGAGCGCACGCCGCAGGCGCCGCCCGATCTCAGGCAGGCGCCGCTTGAGCAGGTTGAAGCCGCGGTGCTCCTGCTCGGGCGTCGTCGCGGCCTGCAGCGTGCTCGCCATGGTGTTGAGCGATTGCAGCAGGTTCTTGATGTCGTGCGTGACGCGCGCGCCGGTCTCGTAGATCGCGCGCAGGTGGGCTTCGCCGGTTTCCTTGTTCTCGCGCCGCTTGGCGACGTAGAAATGGCCGAGCACCTGGATCAGCAGGCGGCAATGGATCAGCAATGCCGTGCTGAAGCTGCGCTCGGTGTGCAGCGCGACGCGTATCTGGTCGGTTTCGACGTCGAGGCAATGGTGCGATTGATGACCGCAGATGCCGCTGCTGGTAGTGGTTTCCCAGGCCACGCCCGAGATCCACGGTATGTCGTTGAGTTCCTCGATCGCCGCCTCGAGGAAGTCGTCGGCTTCGGTGCGCTGCGCGGCGAGGTTGGCGATATTGCCGAGCCAGGTCTCGAACGGGGTACCGATGTTGAGTACCGATTTTTCCCACACGGCGAGCAGCCCGATGCCGCCGACGCCTGGGGTCGCGAGCCAGCTCAGGAACAGCAGCAGCATGCCGAGTCCGATCAGCGAAGCGATCAGCGCGAGCGGGTAGTCGATCTCCCAGCGGAACGTGATCAGCGCGCTGAACACGGCGAGCAGCGCCGTCATCAGCGCGAACGAGATGCCGCGGAAGAAATCGACCGGGAACGGCTCGCGTGACGGGACCGTGATCGGCGGGATGGCGTAGAGCGCGAGCGGCATCAGGTAGAGCACGAGCCGGACCGGCTGCGAAACCGCCGGCCGCAGGGGTTCGTCGAGGAACAGCCGCGCGGCACAGGCGATGAGCAGCTCGGTGATGAGGAACGCGAGCGAGACGAGATAGACGTAGCGCTCCTGGCGCGTCGAGAAGGAGCGCCCGGCGACGATGCCGATCAGCACCACCAGCCAGGCGAACACCGTCCACCAGCTGAGCGATGCGAGCATCGCGCCGACCAGCAGCACGACGAGGACGATCGCGCGCGGCTGCAGGCGCTGATCCTTCTGCCAGATCGGCTGCCACAGGAAGAACAGTCCGAGGTGGGTCGTCATCAGGGCGCGCGACAGTGCGCCGTCGAAGCCGGCGTCGATCGCCGCGTGCAGCACGAGCAGCATCGAGGCGAGCAGCCAGTGCTCGTGGCGGCGGTCGAGCAGGGGGTAGCCTTCACCCATGGCGCGGCCCGTTCGTGTTGCGTGATAGCGGGTCTGGTCTCATGCGGTCTCGCCCGGTCCTCGCGGGTCGGTGTACGGTCCACCGATCGCTTCTATAGTATGCCCCGATGAGTGCGCGCGCCGGTGCGTGACAGACGGAGCCCGTGAAACCCCGCCAGCCCCAACAATTGTTCACCTCGCGCGTGCCGCGGGCGCGTAACACCGCTGCCCGCACCGGCTTCCGGGCTAGCGCGACGATGCGGCCGCGCCGCGCGCGATCATCGCCCCGCCACGCGGGCGGCGCCGCGGCGCCGGCGTGCGGAGCACTCGGGGCATGAAAGCCTTCTCGAGCATCGCGCGTCTCACCCTGATCGAAGCGTGGCGCACGCGGGTCTGGCTGCTCGCGCTCGTCGCGCTCGTCGTGCTGTTGCTGCTCGCCGAATTCGCCGCCGGGCTCGCCATCACCGACAGCGCCGGCTACCGCACCGGCATCTATGCCGCCCTCGCGCGCCTGGTCTGCGTGCTGGTGACGATGCTGTTCGTCGCCCAGAGCCTGGCGCGCGAACTCGCCGACCGGCTGCTCGACCTGACGCTGGCGCGCGCGGTCTCGCGCGGGCAATGGTTTCTCGCCCGGCTGAGCGGCTTCGCCGCGGGCGGGGTCGTGCTCGCCGTGCTCGCCAGCACGCCCCTGTTGTGGCTGGCGCCCGCGCCCGCGGTGTGCGCGTGGGGGGTCTCGCTCGCGCTCGAGCTCGCCGTGGTGGCCGCGGTATGCCAGACCTGTACCGTGACCCTGCGCCAGGTCACGTCCGCGGTCAGCGTGACGAGCGCGTTCTATCTTCTCGCCCGTGCGATCGATGCGATGGTGCTGATGAGCCAGGCCGCGGTGGCCGATCCCACGCAGTGGACCGGCCGCGTCGTCGGCGAGGCCGTGCGGCTCATCGCGCTGGTGCTGCCAGCGCTCGATCGTTTCACGTCCGCGGCGTGGTTGCGGAGCGGCGCGGACGCGCCGGATCTCCTGCCGGTGGCGCTCGACAGCGCCGTGTTCATCGCGCTCGTGATCGCGATCGGGCTATTCGATTTCTACCGGAGCGAAGCCTGAATGGCGCGCGCGCAACGCCCGTTGGGCGCGCTGCCCCGCGCGGTGCCGCTCTTGCTCGTGGCGGCAATCTTGCTGCAGCTCGCCTGGGGGGTGCTGCGCGCCGGCCCGCAGGCGCAGGTGCGCGCCTTGCCCGCGGCGCCGCCGCAGGCGGTGCTCGAGGTCGCCGCGCTCGGCGAACCCGGTGTGCTCGCGCGGCTGCTCATGCTGTGGCTGCAGGCGTTCGACGATCAGCCCGGCATCAGCGTGCCGTTCCGCGCACTCGACTACGCGCGCCTGGAAGACTGGCTCGCGCGCCTGCTCGCGCTCGACGCGGGCTTCCAGTACCCGCTGCTCGCCGCGACGCGTGTCTACGGCGAAGTCGCCGACCCGACGCGCCAGCGGCGCATGATCGCGTTCGTGCGCCGCGCCTATGCTGTCGACCCGGCGCGGCGCTGGCCGTGGCTCGCCCACGCGGTCTACCTGGCCCGGCATCGGCTCGACGATCTCGATCTCGCGCTCACGCTCGCGCGCGACCTCGCCGCGGCGCCGCCGGCCGCACCGCTGCCGTCGTGGGCGCGCCAGATGCACATCTTCGTGCTGGCCGACATGGGCGAGCTCGAAAGCGCGAAAGTGCTGCTCGGCGGCTTGCTCGACAGCGGCGAGATCGATGATCCGCACGAGCGCTGGTTTCTCTCGCGGCGGCTCGACGAGCTCGAACGTCAGTTCGATGCCGGGACCGCGGGTGATGGCGGCGGTGTCAGCGCCGGGTCTTCGGATGCGCCCAGCGAGTAACCGAGCTCGCTGCCGAAGCTGACCACGCCGTCCCAGGCCGGCGGCGCGGGGCGCGATGCCATGCGCTCGGTCATCACCGCGTAGTAGGTATCGAGCGGCGCGGGCGCGGTCAGAGCGGCGAAGCCGGCGCTGGCCGTGGCCCAGTCGCCGGCGTAATAGGCGGCGAGCGCGCGGTCGTGCTCGCCGAGCCGGGCGGCGTCGAGCGCGTCGGCGGCGAGTGGTTCGTAGATGCGCAGGGCGGCTGCCTTGCCCTTGACGCGCACGTGGTCGATCTCGCGGAACACCACGGCGCCCGCGGCGGCGCGGGTCGCCGGGCTGACCAGCACGGCAACGCCGTAGAGCCGCGTCAGGCCTTCGAGCCGCGAGGCGAGGTTCACGACGTCGCCGATGACGGTATAGGCGACGCGGTAGCGCGAGCCCATGTTGCCGACGCTGACCGGGCCGCTCGCCACGCCGACGCCGATTTCGAGCTCGGGCCAGCCGCGCGCCGCGCAATCCTTGCGCACGCTCCGCATGCGCTGCTGCATGGCGAGCGCGCAGGCGACCGCGCGCGCCGCGTGGTCGGGTTGCGCGAGCGGCGCGCCCCAGAACGCCATGATCGCGTCGCCGATGTACTTGTCGATGGTCGCGCCGTGCGCATGGAGCACGTCGGTCATGGCCGTCAGGTAATGGTTGAGCATCTCCGCGAGCGTGCGCGGCTCGAGTGTCTCGGCCATCGCCGAGAAGCCTTTCACGTCGCAGAACAGCACCGACAGTTCGCGCGCCTCGCCGGCGAGCGAGAAGTGCTGCGGGCGCCGCGCGATCTCGCCGATCAGCGCCGGTGGCACGTACTGCCCGAACAGCGCCATGATCTTCTGCTTCTCGTGCGTCTCGACGAAGTAGCCGGCGAGCACGTTGACGGCGAACAGCAGCAGGATGGCGAGCAAGGTGTAATCGAGTGGCACCAGCGGCGGCGGCACGGGGAAGAACCAGGCGACGACGAACGGCACCGGCATGGCCGCGGCGGTCAGCGCCGAGGCGCCGAGCGGCGGCAGCCGCGGCAGCAGCAGCGTGAGCACCGCGCCGGTGGCGAAGAAGCCGAGCACGTCGGCGCGCGCGAAGCCGCCGCCCGCCTCGCCGTGCAGCAGCGCGCTGATAAGGTCCGTGTTCACCCGCAGCTGGCCGAGCGCGAGCGCGCGGAAATCCAGCAGGCCGAGCGCGTTGATGCCCAGCAGCACGAACACGCCGAACACCAGCAGCGACTGCAGGCGGTGGGCGCGGACGGAGAAACGGGTGACCATCGGGCATCGGCGCTCGGCAGGGGGACGGCGCGCGGCGCCGCGGGCGCTGCGTATTATGGCGGATCGACGTCGCCGGCGCCGTCGGCATGACGCCGGGTGGCGGGGTCACGCCGGGTTGACGAATTTCCGACACCTGCTGGCGGGATCCTGACAACCGCGCTGCGGGTTTTCGCAGCCACGGCGAGCGCTACATGGAGAATCAAGCAGTTACGCGTCTGGCGCGATTCCTGCAGCGTTTCGTGCTTCTTTCCTGAATCAGCGATCGCGGAGCGGGCACCATGCCGATGCAACGACGCCAAGGCGGCTTCACCCTGGTCGAGATGGCCATCGTCCTGGTCATCATCGGGCTGCTGCTCGGCGGCATCCTCAAGGGGCAGGAGCTCATCCAGAGCGCGCGCGTGCGCAACATCGCCGATCAGAACAGCGGTGTACAGGCGGCGTACTACGGCTTCATCGATCGCTACCGCCAGGTGCCCGGCGACTGGAGCCAGGCCAACGCGGTCAAGGCGATCCCCGGCGTGACCACCGGCGGCAACGCCAACGGACGCCTCGACGCGGTCAGCGGCAACGATTACACCGAGGCGCTGGCCCTGTGGGAGCACCTCTCGAAGTCGCGCTTCATCCAGGGCAACTACGTCGGCGGCAGCGACCAGCCCAACGTGGACGAGACCGACCAGGCGCCGCGCAACGCTTTCAACGGCTTCCTCATGCTCTACCGCAGCTCGGACTACGCCGATCCGAATGCGAGCCCGAGCGAGCAGCTCAACCTGATCCTCGGCGCCGGCATTCCGGTCAACGTGCTGGCCGAACTCGATCGCAAGATCGACGACGGCCTGCCGCGCTCGGGCGTGCTGCGCCACGCGGTGACCACGGGCGGCACCTTCGGCACCATCTCGCAATCGAGCGCCGACTGCGTCGATACCAGCGAGACGCCGATGATCTGGGACATCGAGACCAACCAGCAGCTCTGTAACGCGGTCTACCTCTACTGAGGGCATGGCGCGCGCCATGCTCGAGCTGCGCGGGCTCTGCAAGCGCTACGGCGCGCGGCGCGTCCTCGACGACCTCTCGTTGCACGTGGCGCCGGGTGAGGCGGTCGCGCTGGTCGGCGTCAACGGCGCCGGCAAGACCACGCTGCTGCGCGCACTGCTCGACCTCGTGCGGCTCGACGCCGGCAGCATCCGTATCGCCGGGCATGCCCACACCGCGACCGCGGCGCGCGCGGCGCTCGGCTATCTCGGCGAACGCTTTCATCCGCCGGCTTTCGCCAGCGGCAGCGAGTTCCTGCGTCACCTGCTCGCGCTGGACGGCCTGGCTTTCGACGCCGGCCGCGCCCGCGACGAGGCCAACGCGCTGGAGCTCGACAGCGCGGCGCTCGCCGCGCCGCTCGGCACCTGGTCGAAAGGCATGGCGCAGAAGCTCGGCCTCATCGCCTGCATCCTCGCCGCCAAGCCCCTGCTGGTGCTCGACGAGCCGATGAGCGGGCTCGACCCGCGCGCGCGTGCGCTGATCAAGACGCGGCTGCGCGCGCTGAACGACGCCGGTACGACGTTGTTGTTCAGCAGTCACCTGCTCGCCGATGTCGACGCGCTGGCCGGCCGTGTCGCCGTGCTGCACCAGGGCCGCCTGGCCTTCGACGGCGCGCCGTCGCGGTTCGTCACCGAACAGGGCGTGACGACCCTCGACGCCGCGTTCCTGCGCGCGACCGCGCCGCGCTGAGCGCGGGCAGACGCCGGCGCCGCGCGGCGGCCCCGTTCTCAAGGAAACGCCCGCGGATGCCGCTAGGCTTCCGGTAAGGCGGCGCGCGCCGAGGGCGGCCCGTATCCAGCCATCTCTCCGCGCCGGGACCGTAACGCCCCGCGGCGCGTGGCGCCCGCCGGCGCCAGGACATCCGCATGCTCCGACTGCACCCCGAAACGGCGCGCACGATACTCACCGAACTGGCCTTGGGCCTCGTGGTGCTCGACGCCGACGAGCGCGTCGGCTGGGCCAACGACCATGCCCTGCAACTGCTCGATACCTCGCTCGAAGCGCTCGCCGGCACGCACGTGGCGGATCTCGCGCTGCCGTACGCCGCGCCGGGCGCGGGTTCGGCAGCGCCGGCCGTGGCGGTCCACGGTCATCTCATCGGCTTCTCCCAGCCGCTCGAACGCACCGGTGGTGCGATCATCGCCGTA
>JAUIFX010000019.1 GCA_030429865.1 Gammaproteobacteria bacterium
GCGAGCTTAAGGAGGGTGGAGTACCGGACCATCGGCGTTTCTCCGGCAAGCTAACGCCGCGTTAACCCGCGCTTGACTGCGAGGAGTGAAGCGGCAGCGAAACGACGCAGCAGTCAAGCGTCGGTGTTGAACGCGTTGTTAGGCGCTCGGCGTTTGCTGGCCACCTTTTCTGATTACAGTTATTCAAGGGCATCACTCGATTGCTTTGTACATCTCTTCGAAAGCATCATCTGGAACCCAAGTCTCGTACTCTTGCTTCGTGCCAAATCTACGGATTGCGAGATATCCCGGAAAGATTCGCTCGCTACTCGGCGGCCGCTTCATATTGCGGCTGTCTTTGAGCTTGTCGTATCGGTGTTGATATTCCCGGTTCGAAAGAGGAATCGCCCGAACTACAGCTCCGTACCGGCGGCCGATATCCTTATCTATCGCGGCGAACTGGTCCATGGCCCACTTGTCCATGTACTTCTTACTAAAGTCGTAGCCCATACTCAAAGGCCTGATTATGCGAGGCGCCTAACGCTCGGTTGAGCGGCGCGTTACAGCGGGCCTTGCGGAGGCGAAAATGCGGAGCCGCTGGAGCAAGGCCTGCTGTAACGCGTCCGACTCCAACCGATTGTTAGACGTTTCTCTCTCGGCCTGCTCATCTATGGGGCGATTTTGCACATTTTTACTTTTCATGCGTAGGCGAGACTTACTGCGATGGGTTTAATTGGGCCTCCTTACCGCTCTGAGCATCAAAGAATGAAGAATCTGACCGCTTGCGGCTGCTTGGCTGCGCTTTTAGGTACCCCAGGCGTTGCAATGGCAACTCTGTTCGGAGGCATAGACTTCCCCCAGGGAACGAGCAGCTTCGCAGATCAAGTTATTCGGTACGACCCGACCTATTCCGGCGGCACGGTCCCGACATCGCCAGATTACAACGACCCACTCCAATCTTTGGGACCTCCGGACGAATCAGGAGGGATCGGGGCGGTAGCTCTCGGGGATGGGGGCCTGCTTGAACTGCTTTTTGTTGACAACCTTTTGACTAATAGTGGAAGCAACGCTTTCGACCTGCATGTTTTCGAGATCGGCACTGCGATAGAAAGTACTCTAGTTTCCGTTCGGCCTACAGCAGCGACTGCCGCGCTGCTTGGACCAGTGTTTGACCTCAATGGCGATGGATTCTATGAGGTTGGGGGTATATCAGGTGGTGTCGCTTCGATTGATATCGACGCGTTCTTTACCGGGTTCGCGGCTGGTGCCCTCCGCTTTGATGCTGTGCAGCTGGTGGACGATCCTAATCAGGGTCCTTCGGGCTCGGGCGATACCGTAGGTGCAGACATCGATGCAGTAGGTGCAATTAGCTCGGTGAAGGTTCCGGAACCGGCAACGGCACTCCTGATGTGCAGTGGACTGGTAGGCGCTTTTCAGAGGCGTCGGGGCTAGCCGTTATCGTAGAGAGTTGGTAGTTCCGCGTACTCGCGGTGGCGGTTGGCAACGTCTAACAGTTAAGTAGACGGAATCTCGTACCGGGGTAATAGGCAGAATCCGTATAGCTCATTTGATTGGGATTATTTATAGTCGGGATTGGTGAGAGCTTATCGCGGTTTGAACCGCGTGCCACCCCATGCCAGAACAGGGAGGTTCGGGAATGGGCAGGAAGTATCGCAGCGACTCGCTGCTGCCTGACGATCGTTTCTGGGACAAGTTCATTGCGGCGGCCCGGCGCCATGTCTCCGATGCCTCGGAGCTGGCTTGGCTGGTGCGGCGCATGGAACGCTACCTCAAGGCGCATCCGGAGCTGCCGCTTGTGCGTCACCGGGACCACGATGTCTCGGCCTGGTTCACGCGCGCCGGGAGGGCGACGCGTGGTGGCGGACGGCAGTTCCGGCAAGCGGTGATGGCGCTGCGGATCTGCTTCGAGGAACTGCTCGCGCTCGAGTGGGCGGCCGATTTCGACTGGGAGTACTGGCTGGCCTCGGCGCGGACCTTGGATCGCACACATCCCACGGTTGCGCGCGATTACCAGACTGCTGGCCTGGTGTTGCCGTCACCCCGGGTTGGCCGCCGCATCAACACGCAGGTGATGAAGACCGCGCGTGTCAGGCATGCTAAGACCCTGCATGCGCTGGTGTCGGAGATCCGCCGACGGTCGTATTCGATTCGCACCGAGCAGGCCTACGAACAGTGGGTCTGTCGCTTCCTCCTTTACCACGGCAATCGCGAGCCACGCGAGTTGGGTGCGGATCACGTGGTCGACTACCTCAACCATCTCGCCGCGGAACGCGTGGTTTCTGCCAGCACACAGAACCAGGCTTTGAATGCGCTGGCGTTTCTCTATACGCAGGTGCTGGACATCGAGCTGCCGGAGCTCACGGCCCTGGTCCGGGCTAAGTTGTCGAAACGTCTGCCGGTCGTGTTGTCACCCGACCAGATGCGGCTGCTGTTCAGCCATATGAGCGGGCGTCACCTGCTGATGGCGCGCTTGCTGTACGGCACGGGCATGCGCCTGATGGAGTGCGTGCGGCTGCGCGTGAAGGATATCGATTTCGACTATCGTCAGATCGTGGTGCGCGATGGCAAGGGCGCGAAGGACCGCGTCGTGCCTTTTCCGGACGCGCTGCGAGCGCCCTTGCAGGCGCATCTCGACGAAGTACGCGATGTGTTTGCGCAGGACCGGGCGGATGGCGTTGGCGAGGTGTACCTTCCGCATGCGCTCGCGCGCAAGTATCCCTCGGCGCCGACAGAGTGGGTGTGGCAATACGCGTTTCCGAGCGGCCGGCTATCAGTCGATCCGCGCTCGAAGAAGACACGTCGCCACCACACGCACGAAAGCGGCCTGCAGAAGGCGGTGCGGCGCGCTGCCCGCGCGGCCGATCTGCCGAAGACCGTCACCTGCCACACGCTGCGCCATTCCTTTGCCACGCACCTGCTCGAAGCCGGCCAGGACATCCGCACGGTGCAGGAACTGCTTGGCCATGCGGACGTTTCGACGACGATGATCTATACCCACGTGCTCAATCGCGGCGGCAAGGGCGTGCTGAGTCCACTGGACCGCTTGTGATGATCCTTACTCACGGTCGACGGCAGTCTCATCCCGTGCGCCTTGGCTTGGCGAGTGCGCCCTTAGCAACGGCGCCTCCGGGCGCAGCGTGGCACGGTAAACACAGCGCTCGGGCCACGCAATGCGTTGCGCGACGCAACGGCGCGCGAAACGTGGCGAGCCGTGCAGCATCTCGGTCGATGTCACGGGCCGTCGTGCCACTAGTCGCGCCCGGCCAAGCAGCAGACGACACGCGCAGTCATCTGCGCATGGCGCCCGCGGCGCACTGACATGTCAGAGCGTTACGCGCCCCGCTCGCGGGCGACCGCACGGTAGCCGATGTCGCGACGGTAGAACATGCCGTCCCAGCTGATCCGCGCGACCCGCGCGTAGGCCGCAGCCTGCGCGTCGCTGACGGTCTCGCCGAGACCTACCGCGCACAGGACGCGGCCGCCATTCGTCACGCAGGCGCCGTCGGCGAGCCGCGTGCCGGCGTGAAACACGTAGGTGTCCGGGAGGTCGTCGTCGAGACCCGAGATCGGTGCGCCCTTGGCGTAGCTCGCAGGGTATCCACCGGCGGCGAGTACCACGCCGAGCGCTGCACGCGGATCCCATTCGAGATCGATGTCCTTGCCGTGCCCGTCGAGCATGGCGAGACAGGCGGCGACGAGATCGGTCTTCAGACGCATCATGATCGGCTGCGTCTCGGGGTCGCCGAACCGGCAGTTGTATTCGAGCACGCGCGGCACGCCATCGCTGCCGATCATGAGGCCCGCGTAGAGGAAGCCGCGGTAGGGCCGGCCGTCGGCCTGCATGCCGGCGAGTGTCGGTTCGATCACCTCGCGCATGACGCGCGCTGCCATCGCCTCGTCGATCAGCGGCGCCGGCGAGTAGGCGCCCATGCCGCCGGTGTTGGGCCCGCGGTCGCCATCGTCGCGCGCCTTGTGATCCTGCGATGAGGCGAACGGGATCGCGATGTCGCCGTGACACATGCAGATGAAGCTCGCTTCCTCGCCATCGAGGAAGTCTTCGATGACGACCCGCGCGCCCGCCGCGCCGAACGCGCCTTCGCCGAGCATGCTGCGTGCTGCCGCCCTCGCCTCTTCGCGAGTCGCCGCCACCACCACGCCTTTGCCGGCGGCGAGGCCATCGGCCTTGACCACCATCGGTGCGTCGCGGCTGTCGATGTGCGCGAGCGCGTCATCGAGGACGTCGAAAACGGCGTAGCCCGCGGTCGGAATGCCATGGCGCGCGAGAAAGTCCTTGGTGTAGGACTTCGAGGCTTCGAGCACGGCCGCAGCCTTGGGTGGACCGAAGCATTTCAGGCCCGCGGCCTCGAACGCGTCGACCACGCCGGCGACCAGCGGCGCTTCGGGGCCGACGATCGTCAGGCCGACCCCTTCCTCCTGCGCGCAAGCGACGAGGGCGTCGATGTCCTCGGCCGCGATGTCGACGTTGCGTACGCGCGCTTCGCGCGCGGTGCCCGCATTACCGGGCGCGCACAGCACCTCGCTCGCAAGCGGTGACTGGGCGCACTTCCACGCGAGCGCGTGCTCGCGCCCGCCGCCGCCGATGATGAGAACCTTCATGTGATGTCGTCCATTCGTTGGCTCGCGCGCGCCTCACACGCGCGGCTGGAAAGCCGGCCGCAGCGCTGCCGGGCCGCGCAGCGCTTCGACGCCGGCGGATGCGCTGCGCGATGACGCCGCGAGACCCGCTGCCTGACAAGGCAGTCTCATGCTGCGTTGCCAAAAGTGTCTGACACTTTTGCTCACTTTTTGCTCATGGGGTTCGATCTCGCGGGCGTGAAGCGCACGGGTGCGGCGCGGCTCCCGGCCTGACACGCGCGTGCCATGCTGCGCTGCCAAAAGTGTCTGACACTTTTGCTCGCTTTTGCTCGCCGCTCAGTGGCGGAAGTGGCGCTCGCCGGTGAACACCATGGCCATGCCGTGCTCGTCGGCCGCCGCGATCACTTCTTCGTCGCGCATCGAGCCGCCCGGCTGGATGACGGCACGGATGCCGGCTTCGGCGGCCTGGTCGATGGTGTCGCGGAACGGGAAGAAGGCGTCGGAGGCCATCACCGAGCCGGGCACCTCGAGACCTTCGTCGGCCGCCTTGATGGCAGCGATGCGCGCGCTGTAGACGCGGCTCATCTGCCCGGCGCCGATACCGATGGTGCGGCGGTCGCGCGCGTAGACGATGGCGTTCGACTTCACGCACGCGACGACGCGCCAGGCGAAGATCAGGTCGCGCAGTTCCTCCATGCTGGGGCTGCGCCGCGTGACCGGCTTGATCGATCCGGCCGCGGTGGTTTGCGCGGCAAAGTCGCGATCCTGCACGAGCAGGCCGCCCATGACGCGTTTGTATTCGAGCTGGCGCAAGGGCTCGGCTGGCCACTGGCCGCAGGCCAGCACGCGCACGTTGGTCTTGTGCGCGAGCGCTTCGAGTGCGGCGGGTTCGATTTCCGGCGCGATGATCACTTCGACGAACTGGCGCTCGACGATGCTCGCGGCGAGCTTCGCGCCGAGCGGCCGGTTGAACGCGATGATGCCGCCGAAGGCCGAGGTCGGGTCGGTCGCGTAGGCGAGCTCGTAGGCGGTTTCGAGGTCGCGCGCCTCGGCCACGCCGCAGGGGTTGGCGTGCTTGACGATGCAGCACGCCGGCTCGCGGAACGAACGCACGCAGTCGAGCGCGGCGTCGGTGTCGGCGATGTTGTTGTAGGACAGTTCCTTGCCCTGGAGCTGGCGCGCGCTCGCGATGGTGCCGGAGGGCGCGTCGGCATCGACGTAGAACGCCGCCTGCTGGTGCGGGTTCTCGCCGTAGCGCAGCGGCTGCTTGAGGCGCACCCGGATGTCGAGCTGGGCCGGGAAAGGTTCGGGTTCGCCGCCGGTGCGCGCACCGAGGAAGGTGCTGATGGCGTGATCGTAGTGCGCGGTGTGCGCGAAGGCCTTCGTCGCCAGGCGGTAGCGCGTCGCCGCGCTGACCATGGTCGAGCGGTCGATCTCTTCGAGCACCAGGCCGTAGTCGTCCGGGTCGCACACCACGGCAACGTGCGAGTGGTTCTTGGCCGCCGCGCGCAGCAGCGCGGGACCGCCGATGTCGATGTTTTCGATCGCCTCGTCCAGGGTGCAGTCGCGCCGCGCGATGGTCTGCTCGAACGGGTACAGGTTGACCACCACGATGTCGATCGGCTCGATGCCGTGCTCGCTCATCACCGCGTCGTCGATGCCGCGCCGGGCGAGGATGCCGCCATGCACCTTGGGGTGCAGGGTCTTCACGCGCCCTTCCATCATCTCCGCAAAGCCGGTGTGCTCGGAGACGTCGCGCACGTCGACGCCGGCCTCGCGCAGCGCGCGTGCCGAGCCGCCGGTGGAGAGAATGCCGTAACCCGCACGCACCAGGCCGTGCGCGAGATCGGACAGCCCGCGCTTGTCGGAAACGCTGATCAGTGCCCAGGCGCGAACCGGGGTCTCGGATGGGGTGGTGCTCATGATGCCTTGCCGTTGAGTCCGTACTTGTTCAGGCGCGTGCGCAGCGTCGCGCGGTTCATGCCGAGCAGCTCGGCGGCGCGCGAGATGTTGCCGCGCGTCTGGCGCATCACGATCTCGAACAACGGACGCTCGACCTGTGCGATGACGAGTTCGTGCAGGTCGGCCGGCTGCTGGCCGTTGAGGTCCTCGAAGTAGCGTTCGAGCGCGTCCGCGACGAGCTCGCACAGCGGCGGGTTCGGCTTCTTGCCCGGCTCGCTCACGCTGCGAGCTCCCACGGCGCGGCGGCGAGCGCGTCGACGAAGTCGAGCTGCGCCTGCGTGCTCTCGAGCGCGTTGAACGCACGCCGTGTCTCGCGCGACAGTCCGAGGTCCTCGAAATACCAGCCGACGTGCTTGCGCGCGATGCGCACGCCGTGCGCGCCGTACAACGCGTGGATGCCGCACAGGTGCTCGCGCAGCACGGCGATCCGCGCGGCGGCGGCGGGGCGGGTATGGCACCGCCCGGCAAGGCCGGCGGCGAGCTCGGCGAACAGCCACGGCCGGCCGCGCGCGGCGCGCCCGATCATCAGGCCGTCACAGGCGGTGTGGGCGAGCACGTGGCGGGCCTCGGCGACGCTCGTGATATCGCCGTTGGCGATGACCGGGATGCGCACCGCGGCTTTCATCGCCGCGATGGTGTCGTACTCGGCGTGGCCCTTGAACGCGCATTCGCGCGTGCGGCCATGCACGGTCAGTGCCGCGATGCCGGCATCCTCGGCGATGCGCGCGATGCGCACGCCGTTGCGCGCCGCGCGGCGCCAGCCGGTGCGCGTCTTCAGCGTGACCGGCACGTCGACCGCGGCCACGACCTCGTGCAGGATCGCGGCGACCAGGTTTTCGTCACGCAGCAGCGCAGAGCCCGCCTGCTTGTCGAGCACCTTCTTTGCCGGACAGCCCATGTTGATGTCGACGATGTCTGCGCCGAGCGCGACCGCGGCACGCGCGGCGTCGGCCATCGGCGCGCCTTCGGCGCCGGCGATCTGCACGATGCGCGGCGACGGCTCGTCGTCCATCACGAGGCGCGTGCGGGTCTTCTTGCTCGACCACAAGTGGGTCTGTGCGCAGACCATCTCGGTCACCGCGTAGGCCGCGCCGAAGCGCCGCGCGAGCTGGCGCATGGGCCGATCGCTCACCCCCGCCATCGGGGCCAGCACCAGCGGCTGGTCGAACTGGAAAGGGCCGATATGCATGTCGTGTGTCGTCGCCAGTGCTCGTCAACGGGAAGCGATCACGCCACAGCGCCGCGCGGCTGGCGCGGATGATCGTGCTCAGGGAAATCGTGGAGATGCGCCGGCTCGATGTCCCCCGGTGCCGGCGCAGGGGCCGATGATAGCCATTCTGCCGGAGCATCGGAAGGCCGGCGCGGGCGCGCCCCCGCTGACACGGCCTGGCGCGGCGCAGCACGGGACGTGGCGCGCCGCGCCGCCCGGCGCGGCCGGGCTCACAGGAAACGGAACTCGAAACTCGTCGCCGCGGCGTCGGGCCCGGCCAGCTCGATGACCACGTAGACCGGCTGCCGCGGCGGCATGCCGGCCGCAACGGGCATGCTGTGGTCGAGGTACTCGGCAGGGTCGAAGCGCCGCGCGCCGACGGCACGCCCACCGGCATCGTGCAGCACGAGTTCGATGATCGGAAACGGGGCGCTCGTCGCGCCGTCGTTGACGAGCGTCGCGTTGACGAGCAGGGCGTGCTCGTATTGCGGATGCTCGCGCACGTCGCGGGCGAGGAGGCGCACGCCGCCGCGTCCGTCCGCGGCCAGTGGTGGACAGGGCAGCCTGGCGCACAGCCGTTCGAGCCACGGTGCGGCAGCCGGCACCGCCACCGCCAGCGCGGCCCGCTCGACGACGGCGAACTGCACCAACAGAGCGCATCCGAGCAGCACGCAGGCCACCGCCCACCACGGGCGGCGCCGCGGCTGTCGCGCCTGCGCGCGCGCCAGCGCCGCGTATTCCTCGCGCAACAGGGCCGGCACATCGTCCGCGGGTGGCGCGCCGCCGGTGTCGACGCTCCGGCGCGCCGCGGTTTCGGCTTCGGCGGTTTCGGCTTCGGCGGTTTCGGCTTCGGCGGTTTCGGCTTCGGCGGTTTCGGCTTCGGCGGTTTCGGCTTCGGCGGTTTCGGCTTCGGCGGTTTCGGCCTCGGCGGTGTCGGCCTCGGCGGTGTCGGCCTCGGCGACTTCGGATTCGGCGACTTCGGATTCGGCTATATCGCCCTCGGCAGTTTCCGCCGCGGCTGTCTCGCTCTCGCTTGCCGCCGGGATCGCGGGCGCAGGCGCGGGATGCGTCGACGGTGCGTTCACGTCGAGGCGCGGCGCTGCCGCGGGCTCGTCGTCGACCAGCGTCGCGAGTGCGCTGAAGACGCGGTCGCAGGTGCCGCAGGTGACGCGACCGTGGGCGATGCTGAGCTGTTCGGCGCGCACGCGGAACCAGCTCTGGCAATATGGGCAACGCGTCAGCACGGCGCGCGATCTCCCGGCAGGGGTGGGCGGCGTCGATCGCGGGGTGCGCCTCGCGGCCGGCGGGGCACACGGCGTTCGACCCGCGCAGTGTATACGCGATGCCGGCGCGGCGCAGGGCGCGCTGCCCGCGGGCAGCGCTCAGTCGGCGCGGCGCCGCCCGGCGACGAGAATCCACTCGCCGCGTGCCCGCGGCGGCGCGAGCTCGAACACCTCGCCGTAGGCCGCGGCGATGGCGTCGGCCTGCGCGGCGAGCAGACCGGTCAGCGCGAGCTGCCCGCCCGGGCGCACCAGCGCGGCGAGGCGCGGGGCGAGCGCGAGCAGCGGTTCGAGCAGGATATTGGCGACGAGCAGGTCGGCCGGCGCCAGGATTGCGTCGTCGACGTGGGCGATGGTGACCCGTCCCGCCGCACCGTTGTCGCGCACGTTGGCCCGGGCCGCGGCAACGGCGTCGGCATCGATGTCGACACCGGTGACGGTGTCGGCGCCGAGCGCGGCGGCGGCGAGCGCGAGCACGCCCGAGCCCGTGCCGTAGTCGATCACGCTGCGGCCGTCGAGCGGCGCCTGTTCGGCGAGCCAGTCGATGGCGAGCGCGGTGGTCTCGTGGGTGCCGGTGCCGAACGCCTGGCCGGGATCGAGGCGGATCACGTGGCGCGCTCCGGCCGGCGGCTCGAGCCAGCTCGGACACACGCAGATACCACCGGCGAAGCGCAGCGGCTGCCAGTGCGCTTTCCAGGCATCGGCCCAGGCGGTGTCGGCAATGCGCCGCACGCCGATCGGCGCCTGCCCGCCGAGCAGCGCACGCAACGCCTCGGTGAGGGCGTCGGCGTCGCAGGCGCCGTCGAACAAGGCCTCGACGGTGAAGTGCGACCAGTCGGCGTCGTTGCGCACACCGGGCTCGTCGAACAGCGCGTGGTCGCCGGCCGCCTGGGTGACCGCGGCGGCGCCGAGCTCCTCGAGCAGGGCCTCGAGCCGCGGCCAGGCCTCGCGTGACACCTCGACCGTCAGCTCGAGCCAGCCGGGCGCGTCGGTCACGGCGCGGCGTCCGCCGGCGCGGGCCTGGCGGCAGGCGCGTTCAGGCCAGGCCCAACCGGCGTTCGAGGAAGTGGATGTCGGTGCCGCCGGCGCGGAACGCAGCGTCGGAAACGAGATCGATGTGCAGCGGGATGTTGGTCTCGATGCCTTCGATGACGAGCTCGGTGAGCGCGTTCTGCATGCGCGTCAGCGCCGCTTCGCGATTCTCGGCGTGGCAGATCAGCTTGCCGATCAGCGAATCGTAGTAAGGCGGTACGACGTAGCCGTCGTAGATGTGCGAGTCGATGCGCACGCCCGGACCGCCGGCCGGATGGTAGACACCGATGCGCCCGGGCGAAGGCCGGAAGGTGTAGGCATCCTCGGCGTTGATGCGGCACTCGACGGCGTGACCGAGGATCTTGATGTCCTCCTGGCGGATGTCGAGCGGCTCGCCGGCGGCCACGCGCAGCTGCTGCTTGACGAGATCGATACCGGTGATCTCTTCGGTCACCGGGTGCTCGACCTGGATGCGCGTGTTCATCTCGATGAAATAGAACTCGCCGTTCTCGTAGAGGAACTCGAACGTGCCGGCACCGCGGTAGCCGATACGCTTGCAGGCCTCGACGCACAGCGCTCCCATGCGCTGGCGCGTCGCCTCGTCGATGCCGGGCGCCGGCGCCTCTTCGATGATCTTCTGGTGGCGGCGCTGCATCGAGCAATCGCGCTCACCGAGATGGATGCAGTTGCCGTGTGCATCGGCGAGCACCTGGAACTCGACGTGGCGCGGACGTTCGAGAAACTTCTCGAGGTAGACGGCATCGTTCTGGAACGCGACCGCCGCCTCGCGCTTGGTCAGGCCGATGGCGTTGCGCAGGCCGGCTTCGCTGTGTACCACGCGCATGCCGCGCCCGCCGCCGCCGCCGGCGGCCTTGATGATGACCGGGTAGCCGATGGCCCGCGCGAGCGCGGCGTTCTCGCCGATGTCATCGCCGAGCGGCTTGCCCGACCCCGGCACGCAGGGCACGCCGGCCTCCTGCATGGCCTTGATGGCCGAGAGCTTGTCGCCCATCAGGCGCATCGTCTCCGGGCGCGGGCCGATGAACACGAAGCCCGATTGTTCGACGCGTTCGGCGAAATCGGCATTCTCGGAGAGGAAGCCGTAGCCGGGATGGATGGCGACCGCGTCGACGACTTCGGCGGCGGCGATCACGGCGGGAATGTTGAGGTAGCTCTCGGTCGGCGAGGGCGGACCGATGCAGACCGATTCGTCGGCGAGCCGTACGTGCTTCAGATCGCGGTCGGCCGAGGAATGCACGGCGACCGTCTTGATGCCGAGATCGCGGCAGGCGCGCAGCACGCGCAGCGCGATCTCGCCGCGGTTGGCGATGACGACCTTATCGAACATGGAAATCTTCTCCGCGCGTACCGCCGGCAGCGGCATCGCGCATGGCGCGGGAACACGGCGCGCGCTCGCACGAGCGGCTCAGGATCGGCATGCGTACGCGCCTCAGGCGATGACGAACAGCGGCTGGCCGAATTCGACCGGGTGGCCGTTCTCGGCCAGGATGGCCGTGACCTTGCCGCCGATCTCGGCCTCGATCGGGTTCATGATCTTCATCGCCTCGATGATGCACAGGGTATCGCCGACGTTGACCGTCTGGCCGACGCTGACGAACGGTGCGGAGTCCGGCGACGGCGCGCCGTAGAACGTGCCGACCATGGGCGATTCGACCACCGTGCCTTCGGGCGCGGGCGGCGCGGCGGGCGTCTCGGCCGGCGCCTCGGGCGGCGGTGCGAGCGGGGCCGGGGCCGGCGCTGCCGGAGCGGCTGCCGGCGACGGCACGTACTGTACCGCGCTCGTGCCGCGGCTGATGCGAACCGATTCCTCGCCTTCGCGGATCTCGATTTCGGCGACGCCCGATTCCTCGAGCAGCTCGATGAGTTTCTTGACCTTACGGATATCCACCTGCAGTCCCCTGTGGGCGGCCGTTGCGCCCGCTGATTGGTTGGTTCGAGGAAACCGCCGCCTCGGCGCCGCGCGCTGCGGCGGGTCCGTGGGCGGTTTCACTCACGCTTGCGATGCCCCGGCTCAGGCGCGGCGGCGGTGCGCAGCGAGCACCTCGTCCGCCGCCGCCAGGGCGAGTTCGTAGCCGGCCAGGCCGAGCCCGGCGATCACGCCTACCGCCACGTCCGCCAGGTAGGAATGGCGCCGGAACGGCTCGCGCGCGTGCACGTTGGAGATGTGCACCTCGATGAACGGGATGGCGACGCCGAGCAGGGCATCGCGCAGCGCGACACTCGTGTGCGTGTAGGCGCCGGGGTTGATGACGATGAGTTCGACGCCTTCATCGGCAGCGGCATGGATGCGATCGACCAGCGCGCCCTCGCCGTTGGCCTGGAAGCAGCGCGCTTCGTGGCCGCGCTCCGCGGCCGCCGCGACGAGCCGCTCCTCGAGCTCGGGCAGGGTGGTGCGGCCGTAGATCCCGGGCTCGCGCCGGCCGAGCAGGTTGAGATTCGGGCCGTTGATGACGAGCAGCCTGGCCACAGCCGGCAATCCCCTTTACGCCGATGCGTTGAAACGAGCCGCGAAGCTATCACATCGGCACCGCCGGCGGAAACACGTTTTCCGATTTTCCCGGCAACTTATGCGCGTAAGGGCTCGCTTATCGGACCTTTCAGGAACCTTTCAGAAATCCGGCGAGGCGCTCGGCGGCCGCGTCGGCAGGCCATTCGCCCTGCTTGGTGAACAGCACCTCGCCGGCCGCATCGAGCACCACGGTGTAGGGCAAGCCGCCGATCTCGTTGCCCAGGGTCTGCATCAGGCGCACGACGTCGTTGGCGCCGACCAGCACCGGGTAATTGACGCCTTTCTCGGCGACGAAGTTGGCCACCGCCGCGGCTTCGTCGAGCGCGATGCCGATGAACTGCAGCCCGTCCGCGCCGTGCCTTTCCTGCAACGCGACGAACGCCGGGATCTCGCGCAGGCAGGGCGGGCACCACGTCGCCCAGAAATTGAGCACGGTAACGCGACCGGCGAGATCGCCCAGGCGCTGCTCCTCGCCAGCCGGCGTCGCGAGGCGCCAGTCGAGCGTGGCGTCGGCCGCGTTGCCGGCGCGCGCCACGCTCACTGCCGGGCTGACTGCCGGTCCGGCGACGGCCGCCGGCGGCGCGCTGACGTCCTGGCGCAGGGCGCGGTGGGTGACATAGCCCGCGCTGCCGGCGAGCAGGGCGAGCGCGACGAGAACGAGGTGAAAAGGGCGCATCAGGGTGGGGCGAGTCCGTCGAGGTGATCGTGGAAGGTATCGGCATCGACGAAACCGACGAGGCGCTTGTCACGCAGCTCGGCGCCGTCGCGGAAGAACAGTACCGCCGGCGGGCCAAACAGTTCGTGGCGGGCGAGCAGCGCCTGGTCGCGGGCGTCGTTGGCGGTGACGTCCGCGCGCAGCAGGGTCAGGCCGGCGAGACGCCGGCTGACGGTGGGCGCGGCAAAGGTCTCGCGCTCGAGATGCTTGCACTCGATGCACCAGTCGGCGTAGACGTCGAGCATCACCGCGCGCCCCTCGGCGGCCGCGGCATCGACCGCGGCGGCGAGGTCCTCGGCGCTCTTGACCGCGCGGAAGGCCGGCATCGCCGCCGCCGGGCGCGTGCCGCCGGCGAGCGGCGCGAGCGGCGCCAGGGGATCGACCGCGCCGGCCGCGGCACCGACCACGAGCACGCCGCCGTAGAGGAGCAGCAGCAGGCCGAGCGCCTGGGCGAGGTGGGTGCGCGCGGGCGCGGCGCGTTCGGTGCGCGCGAGGGCGCCGAGCGCGACCGCGCTGCCCAACGCGAGCGCGGCCCACAGCACCAGCACCAGCGGACCCGGCAGCACGCGTTCGAGGAACCAGATGGCGACGCCCAGGAAGACCACGCCGAAAACCTGCTTGACGCGTTTCATCCAGGCCCCGGCGCGCGGCAGCAGGGCGCCGGCCGAGGCGCCGACGGCGAGCAGCGGCGCGCCCATGCCGAGGCCGAGTGCGAACAGCGCGAGGCCGCCGGTCGTCGCCGAGCCGGTGGTACCGATGTAGGCGAGGGCGCCGGCGAGCGGCGGCGCGACGCAGGGGCCGACGATCACCGCCGAGAGCACGCCCATGACCGCGACGCCGACCAGCGAGCCGCTCTTCTGGCGCCGGCTGAGGCCGTCGAGGCGCGCCTGCAGCGCTGACGGCAGCTGCAGCTCGTAGAAGCCGAACATGGACAGGGCGAGGGCGACGAAGACGAGCGCGAAAGCGACGATCACGGCCGGCTGCTGGAACGCGGCCTGCAGGTTCTGCCCGGCGAGTCCGGCAGCGACCCCGGCCAGCGCATAGGTCGCGGCCATGGCGAGAACGTAGACGGCGGAGAGCGCGAGCGCGCGCGCGGTCGAGACCGGCTGGCGCTGGCCGACGATGATGCCCGACAGGATCGGGACCATCGGGAAGACGCAGGGCGTCAGCGCGAGGAGCAGGCCGAGACCGAGAAAAGTCGCCAGCGTGGCCCACAGTGAGCGCTCACCTAGCTCGCGCGCGATGCGGTCGCTGGCCGACAGCGCGGGGACGCCGCCGGGTGCCGGTGCGGCAGCGTCGAGTGACGGCATCGCCCGCTCGGCCGCGCTGCCCGTAGTGTTCCCCGGGGTGTTGCCCGGGGCGTTGCCCGGCGCGCCGCGCGCCGGCGTGAACGCGGGCGGCGCCACGGCCACCGTCTTCGTGATCGGCGGGTAGCAGATGCCATCCTCGGCGCAGCCCTGGTAGCGCACCTCGGCCTCGATCAGCGCGGCGTCGGCGCCTGCTTCGAGGATCGGCAGGCGCACCGTGATGTCGTGCTTGTAGACCTCGACGCGGCCGAACTCGGGGTCGTCCTTGGGCTCGCTCGGCGGCAGCTCGGCGGCGCCGAGGGCGACGTCGTCGCCGCGCGGCGTGAAGCGGAAACGGTCACGGTAGAGGTAGTAGCCGGGCTCGATGTCGAAGTCGAGCCGCAGCGCGCCGTCCGCGTCGAGCGATTCGGTCAGGCGGAAGGCCTCGTCGGGCGGCAGGAACTCGCGCTGGCCGGCGGCGTCGGCGCCGCCGAGGCGTTCGAGCGCGTCGAGCACGCCCGCGCCCGCCGGCCCGGCGACGGCAAGCACGAGCAGCGCGAGGCTGCTCAGGACGAGACGGCGGCGTCGATCCATGCGAGGTAGGGTCCGGAACCGTGTGTCACATCGACCGCGATGATCTCGGGGAGTTCATAGGGATGGGCGTCGCGCCAGGCCGCCTCGAGTGCGCCGAAGCCGGCCGCGGTGGTCTTGGCGACGAGCAGGATCTCGGCGTCCTCTTCGATGTTGCCCTGCCAGGCGTAGACCGAGGTCACGCCCTCGACGAGGTTGACGCAGGCGGCGAGGCGCTGTTCAACGGCCGCGCGCGCGAGGCCGAGCGCGGTGGCGCGGTCGGGGCAGGTGCACAGCGCGACGACGGCCTGCGCGTGGGCGCCGGCGTGGCTGCTCGTGTCGGGGGCGCTCATGTCTCGTTCCTGGTCTGCTCGCGGGTCGGTGGCGGCGGCACGATACGGGCTGGCCGTTTCGACGTCCCGTTGGCCGCGCGCTTCGCCGCCCATGTTATCGTACGGGCCCGCCGCAGCGTGCCCCGGCGGCGGCGCCCGCCGCGTGCCGCACCACGCCAATTCAAGGTATCCGCCCCGAGTCCATGCCGGTCTTCCTGCTGTTCGTCATCCTGCTCATCGGCATCCCGCTGACCGAGCTCTACGTGCTGATCAAGGTCGGCCGCGCCATTGGCGCCGGCACCACCATCGGCCTCGTCATCCTCACCGCCGTGCTCGGCGCCTGGCTGCTGCGCCTGCAGGGCCTGGTCACGCTGGCGCGCGTGCGCGCCGCGCTCGAGGCCGGTGAGCTGCCCGCGATCGAACTCGTCGAGGGCCTGATCCTGCTGATCACCGCCGTGCTGCTGCTGACCCCCGGTTTCATCACCGACGCCATCGGCTTCCTGGTCCTGCTGCCGGGTGTACGCCGCGCGCTCGCCAAGGGTCTCGCCGCGCAGCTCGTGGTGCGCAGCATCCAGCCGGGCGGGCGCGGACCGTGGCGCCCGGGCGCGCCGGGCGAGCGCGGCGGCGCGCACGGGACGCATACCTACGAAGGCGACTACCGCGTCGAGAACGACGACGACGAACCGCCGCGCCGCCTGCCCTGACGGCACGCCGCGCGCCCGGGCGCGCTCACAACGCGGCGAGTTTCGCCGCGGCCTCGTCCAGCGTCGCGTCCTCCTTGCAGAAACAGAAGCGCACCACGCGCTCGCCGGGCGGCGCGGCGTAGAACACCGACATCGGGATCGCGGCGACGCCGACCTCGGTGGTCAGCCAGCGCACGAAGTCGCGGTCCGGCGTGTCGCTGATGGCGGCGTAGTCGGCGAGCTGGAAGAACGTGCCGGCGCTCGGCCGCAGGCGGAAGCGCGAGCCGGCGAGGGCCGCGTTGAAACGGTCGCGCTTGGCCTGGTAGAAGGCCGGCAGCTCGTCGAGATGCTCGGGATGCGCGGCCATGAAATCGGCCAGCGCATGCTGCACCGGGGTGTTGGCGACGAAGGCGACGAACTGGTGCACGCGGCGCAGTTCGGTCGTCAGCGCCGGCGGCGCCACGCAGTAGCCGGTCTTCCAGCCGGTGACGTGGTAGGTCTTGCCGAACGAGAACACGGCGAAACTGCGCGCGGCGAGCACCGGGTCGCGCAGCACGCTCTCGTGGCGGCGGCCGTCGAACACGAGGTGTTCGTAGACCTCGTCGGCGACGACGATGAGGTCGTGGCGCACGGCGAGTTCGCGCAAGGCCGCGATGTCCTCGGCTTCGAGCACGCTGCCGGTCGGGTTATGCGGTGAATTGACCATGATCAGGCGCGTGCGCGGCGTGATCGCGCGCGCCACCGCGTCCCAGTCGATGCGGTAGCCGGGCGCGGCCAGCGTGAGATGCACCGGCACGCCGCCGGACAGGCGCACGGCCGGGTCGTAGCAGTCGTAGACCGGGTCGAACAGGATCACTTCGTCACCGGGGCGGACCACCGCGGTGACGGCGCAGTAGATGGCCTCGGTCGCGCCCGGAGTCACCGTGACCTCGGTGTCGGCATCGATGTCGCGGCCATAGCAGCGCGCGACCTTGGCCGCAATCTGCGTGCGCAGCGCCGGCACGCCGGCCAGCGGTGCATACTGGTTGTAGCCGTTGCCGGCGTAATGCTGCAGGCGTTCGCGCAGCACGGCCGGCCCGTCGTAGTCGGGATAGCCCTGCGAGAGATTGATCGCACCGTGGTCGTGGGCCATCTGCGACATCACCGTGAAGATGGTGGTGCCGACGTCGGGCAGCTTGCTGTCGAGGCGGGGCGGGGGAACGGTCATGGTGGCTCGCGGAGCGGTTGCCGGAACGGGTCGCCGGGGCGCTGCAGTCTATACCGGATCGGCCGGCCGGCGCAGGGTGGCGCCCGCAGGCGGCGGGCTGCGAGTTCGGATCGTTTGTTGGACAATGGCGCGCAGGCGGCAACGCGAACGCCCGCCGCCCCCCGCAACCCGCGACGAAGCCGACGCCCCGCCCCATGACCGCTGCCGACACGACCGTCCCCGAGACCCTCCTGCCCCCCGGCCTGCCGGATTGCCTGCGCCCCGAGCTCGAGGTGCTCGCGGCGCGTTACCGCGAGGCCGCCGCGGCCTGCGGGACGGCGGCGCCGCTCGATACGGCGCTGCTGGCCGTGTTTGCACAAAGTCCCTTCGTCGCCGAGTTCGCGATCCGGCGTCCCGCCGACTTCGCCGTGCTCGTCGCCGATGCCGCGCCGCGCTCGCGGGCCGACTACGACACCCGCGTCGCCGCCGCGCTCGCCGACGCCGCCGACCAGGCCGCGGCCAAGGCCGCGCTGCGGCGCCTGCGCCAGGCCGAGATGGTGCGCATCGCCTGGCGCGACCTGCACGGCGGCGCCGATGTCGACGGCATCATGGGCGAGCTGTCGGATTTCGCCGACGCGGTCGTCGCGACCAGCGTCGCGTGGCTGCACGAGCGCCTCGAGGCGCGCTTCGGCCGCGCCTACGGCAGCGACGGCCGGCCGCTCGAACTGGCCGTCATCGGCATGGGCAAGCTCGGCGGCCACGAACTCAATTTCTCTTCCGACATCGACCTGCTGTTCGTCTACGGCGAGAACGGCGAGACCCGCGGCGGGCGCCGCGAGCTGCCGCACCAGGAGTATTTCGACCGCGTCGGGCGCGAACTCATCGCGCTGCTGAACGAAACCACCGCCGAGGGCTTCGTGTTCCGCGTCGACATGCGCCTGCGCCCGTTCGGCGACGGCGGGCCGCTGTCGAGTTCGCTCGCCGCGCTCGAACACTACTACGCCGTGCACGGGCGCGACTGGGAGCGCTACGCGCTGATCAAGGCGCGCGCGCTGTCCGGCGACGCCGCCACGGTGACACAGTTCGAAGCCACGGTGCGCCCGTTCGTGTTCCGCCGCTACCTCGATTTCGGCGCGCTCGACGCGCTGCGCGAGATGAAAGCGATGATCAACCGCGAGGCGAGTTCGGCCGAACTCGCGAGCGACGTCAAGCGCGGCAGCGGCGGTATCCGCGAGATCGAATTCACCGGGCAGCTGTTCCAGCTCACGCGCGGCGGCCGCGAGCCGCGCCTGCGCGATCGCTCGCTCGTGCGCACGCTCGACGCCTGTGCCGAACTCGGCTTTCTCGAACGCGAGGACGTCGCCACGCTGCTCGCCGCCTACCGTTACCTGCGCACCACCGAGCACCGCCTGCAGCAGGTCCGCGATCAACAGACCCATGCCCTGCCGGACGACGACTGCGCGCGCCGGCGCCTCGCCTTCGCCATGGGCAAGGCCGACTGGGACGCTTTCCGCGACGTGCTCGAATCCCATCGCGAGGCGACCCGCGCGCATTTCGCCGAGCTGCTCGAGGCGCCGGCCGGGGACAGCGAGGGCGCGGCGCCGTGGCGTGACATCTGGCGCTGCGAGGACGATGCCGACGGCCTCGCGACGCGCTTCGGCCAGCTCGGCCACGCGGCGAGCCGAACCCAGGTCGAGGTGCTGCTGGAACTCAAGTCCGAGCGTTTCCTGTCGCGCCTGAGCCGCCAGGGCCGCGAGCGGCTCGACCGCCTCATGCCGCTGCTGATCCGCGCAACCGCCGAGGGTGGGCTGTCCGATGCGGCGACGCGCCGCCTCGCCGACCTGCTGCACGCCATCGCGCGGCGCAGCGTCTACCTCGCGTTCCTTGCCGACAACGAGGGCGCGCTCGAGCGCCTCGCCCGGCTGTTCAAGGCGAGCCCGTGGATCGCGGACCAGATCATCGCCCACCCGCTGCTGCTCGACGAGCTGCTCGACCCGCGCGCGCTCTACCAGCCGCCCGACCGTGCCCGTCTCGACGAGTTCGTGCACCTGCAGGTGCGCGAAGACGACGGCCTCGAGCAGGCCATGGACGCGCTGCGCAGCTTCCGCAACCAGCAGGTGCTGCGCGTCGCCGCGAGCGACGTCACCGGCCACCTGCCGGTAGCGCGGGTCAGCGACCAGCTGACGTTCATTGCCGAGGCGTGCGTGACCAAGGGCCTGGAAATGGCCTGGCACGATCTCACGCGGCGCTTCGGCGCGCCGTGCTGCGACGACGATGGCGGCCGGCGCGAGGCGCGCTTCGCGGTCATCGCCTACGGCAAGCTGGGTGGCTGGGAACTCGGCTACGGCTCCGATCTCGACCTCGTCTTCCTGCACGACTCGCAGGGCGCCGCGCAGCACACGGCGGGACCGAAGGAGATCGAGAACGATGTCTTCTTCGCACGCCTCGTGCAGCGCTTCATCCACGTTCTCTCGACCACCACCGGCGCCGGCGTCGCCTACGAGATCGACACCCGCCTGCGCCCCAGCGGCAACGCGGGACTGGTCGTCTCGCCGGTCGCGGCCTACGCCGACTACCTCGCCGAGAAGGCCTGGACCTGGGAGCTGCAGGCGCTGGTGCGCGCGCGCGCGGTGGCCGGCGATGCCGCGCTCATCGCGCGCTTCGACGCCGTGCGCCGCACCGCGCTGGCGCGGCCGCGCGATGCGGCCGGACTGGCCGAGGACATCACCACCATGCGCAGCCGCATGCGCGGCGAGCTCGACCGCAGCAACGACGCGCTGTTCGACCTCAAGCAGGGCCGCGGCGGTATGACGGATATCGAATTTGTGGTGCAATACGCGGTCCTCAGATGGGCCTGCGAACATCCGCCCCTGCTCGTCTGGACGGACAACCTCCGGTTGCTCGAGACGATTGCCGACCTGGGCCTGCTGCCGGCCGAGTCCTGCCGGCGCCTGCACGACGCCTACTTCGCCTACCGCGCCGACATCCACCGCTGCGCCCTGCAGCAGTCGGACGGGCTGGTCGAAGCCGGGCGTCACCGGGAACACCGCGGCCACGTCGTCGAGATCTGGGACTCTGTGTTTGCCTGACGCACGCTGACAGTTAACGAGGGAGCCGAGACGATGAGTTACGCCGATCGCGACGGGGTGATCTGGATGGACGGGCAGACCGTGCCGTGGCGCGAAGCCAACGTGCACGTGCTCACCCACACGCTGCATTACGGAGTAGGCGCGTTCGAGGGCATCCGTGCCTACGAGACCGAGCGCGGCACCGCCATCTTCCGCCTCGACGATCACGTGCGGCGCCTGTTCGACACCGCCAAGATCTTGGAGATGGACGTGCCGTTCAGCGTCGAGACGGTGCGCGACGCCTGCATCGACAACGTGCGCCAGAACAAGCTCGCCTCGGCCTACATCCGCCCGCTGGTCTACTACGGATCGGAAGGCATGGGCCTGCACGCGAACAACCTCTCGGTACACGTCGCCATCGCGTCGTGGTTCTGGGGCGCCTACCTCGGCGCCGATGCGCTCGAGAAAGGCATCCGCATCAAGACTTCCTCGTTCACGCGCGGCCTGGTCAACAGCGTGATGCCGCGCGCCAAGGCCTGCGGCAACTACATCAATTCGATCCTCGCGTTGCAGGAAGCCGCACGCGACGGTTACGACGAGGCGCTGCTGCTCGACAACGAAGGCATGGTCGCCGAGGGCTCGGGCGAGAACATCTTCGTCGTGCGCCGCGGCGTGCTCTATACGCCCGAACTCGCCTCGCTGCTCGAAGGCATCACCCGCGACACCATCCTCGGCCTCGCCCGCGAAGTCGGCATCGAGGTCGTCGAGAAGCGCATCACGCGCGACGAGATCTACATCGCCGACGAGTGCTTCTTCACCGGCACCGCGGCCGAGGTCACGCCGATCCGCGAACTCGACAACCGCCAGATCGGCGCCGGCCAGTGCGGGCCGGTGACGCGCAAGCTGCAGCAGGCCTATCTCGATCTCGTGATGGGCAAGCGCGATGCGCCGGCGGAGTGGCTGACGATCGTCTGAACGCGCTGCGCGCCGCTCGCGGGTTGCCGGCACGGTGAGCCCGCGGCCGCTCGTCGCGTGGCAGCTCGCCGATGGCAAGCGCGGACACGAACGCCAGGCCGAAGGACTGCTCGGCGCGCTCGCCGCGCGCGTGCCGCTGGCCACGCACGTGGTCGCGATCACGCGCGGCCGCGCCGCGCAGCTCGGCGACTGGATCACGCGGCGCTTTCCGCCCGGCCGCGGCCTGCCCGCGCCGGACCTGCTCGTCGGCGCCGGCAGCGGCTGCGAACTCGCGCTGCTCGCCGCGCGCCGCGCGCGCGGCGGCCGTGCCGTGTACCTGATGCGCCCGAACCTGCCGCTGGCCTGTTTCGACGCCTGCATCGTGCCCCGCCATGACGCTGTCGGTGGGCATGCCCGCGTGATCGAAAGCGAAGGCACGCTGAGCCCGATGCGCCCGGCGCCGCGGCGCGCGGACGATCTCGGCATCATCCTCCTCGGCGGGCCGTCGGCGCACCACGACTGGGACGATGCCGCGATCGTCGAACAGGTGCTCGCCATCGTCGGCGCCGCGCCGCGCCTGCGCTGGGAGATCGGCGACTCGCGACGCACGCCGCCGACGCTGATGCCGGCCTTGCGCGAAGCCCTGGCAGCGCGCCGGCTGGAGCAGGTCGCGCTGGTGCCGTTCGCGAGCTCTGCCGCGGACTGGCTGCCGGCGACGCTGGCACGGGCGCAGGTCGCCTGGGTCACGGCCGACAGCGTCGCGATGCTCTACGAGGCACTCAGCGCCGGCGCCCGCCTCGGCGTCATCGCAGTGCGCGCGAAGCGCGCCGATCGCATCACCGCGATCGCGCCGGCGTTGATCGCACAGGGCCGTGCGGCCGCGGTCGGCAGCGAGCCGCCGGCCACGGCCACCCTGGCCGAAGCCGCGCGCTGCGCCGAAGCGCTGCTCGCGCGCTGGCCGGACCTCGCGGCGCGGGCACGGCAGGCATGAGCCGTGCCCTGACCGTCATGCAGGTGCTGCCCGAACTCGAGGTCGGCGGCGTCGAACGCGGCACGGTCGAGATCGCGCGCGCGCTCGTCGCGGCCGGCCACCGTGCGATCGTCGTCTCCGGCGGCGGCCGGCTGGTCGGCGAGCTGAACGCGCTCGGCGCCGAGCACGTCACGCTCGGCATCGGCGTGAAGCGGCCCTGGAGCCTGCGCCACGCGGCAACGCTCGCCCGCCTCATGCACGCACGCAACGTCGATGTCGTACACGCGCGCTCGCGCCTGCCGGCGTGGCTCGCCTGGTTCGCGCGCGGCCTGCTGCCGAAGACGCGGCGCCCGCGCTGGGTGACGACCGTGCACGGACCTTACACGGTCAACCGTTACAGCCGCATCATGGTCTCGGGCGAGCGCGTGATCGCCATCTCCGATTTCATCCGCGACTACGTCGCGCAGCATTATCCCGAGGTATCCCCCGCCGCCGTGACCGTGATCCCGCGCGGCGTCGACCGTGCCGCCTGGCCGTATGGCTACGTACCGCCGCGCAGCTGGCAGGATCGTTTCTTCGCCGAACACCCGGCGCTGCTCGAGCGCACGCTGCTCGCGATGCCGGCGCGGCTGACGCGCTGGAAAGGCCAGGCGGATTTTCTCGAACTCCTCGCGCGCCTGCGCGCGGCCGGCCGCGACGACGTGCACGGGCTGCTGATCGGCGGCGCCCATCCGCGCAAGCGCGCGTTCGAACAGGAACTCTATGCCCGCGCCAGCGCACTCGGCATCGACGACGCGGTGACCTTCCTCGGCCAGCGCAACGACCTGCGCGAACTGCTCGCCGTCGCGCACGTCGCCTACTCGTTGACCAACGTGCCCGAGGCGTTCGGCCGCACCACGGTCGAAGCGCTCAGCCTGGGCACGCCGGTGATCGGTTACGACCACGGCGGCACGGGCGAGATTCTCGCCCGCGTGTTACCGCGCGGCCGCGTCGCGGTGGGCGATGTCGACGGCGCGGTGGCGGCAACGCTCGACCTGCTGGCCGACGAGCAGGCCGACGCGTGGCAGGTACCACGGACCCATCCCTACACGGTCGAAGCGATGCAGGCGGCGACGCTCGCGGTCTACGAGTCGCTCGCGCGATGAACACCGGGATGTCAGTCCCAGTGCGCGTAGTCGTAGCCGAGCGAATGACGCAGGTGCGTGGCGCACGCGGCGCTGAGAAACGCGCGGTCGTCGGCATCGAACTCGTCGAAGGGATTGGCCGCGGTGGCGCGCACCGCGCCCGGCGGGCGCGCCGGGTCGTCCTTCGCCGCCATTGCCTGCTTGCCCGAGACCGCGACACCGTGCGCGAGCGCAGCGGCATCGAGATCGAGCGCGAAGTGCGCGGCGACGCGCGCGAGCTCGCGCGCCGGGTCGGCGCGCAGGTCCTCGTAGCGCACCAGCAGCACGCGATCCGGCAGGCGCGCGAGGAGATCACCCCAGGCGTCGAGAAAGCGGATCGACCACCACAGGTCGCTGTTGTAGCGCTTGCCGCGCGGGTCGCCGCGCAGGTAGACGCTGAACGGCACGCCGTAACGCGCCGCCCACTTGGCGTAATTCGAGACCAGCGCCGCGCGGATGTCGCGCACGAGCACGACGTAGCGCGGCAGGCCGAGCAGCGCGTGCACGGCGCGCCAGCGCAACAGCGGATGCGGCATGCTGTGACTGGCCTTGAGCACGGGGATCTGCGGGTAGCACACCGGGTCCTTCGGACCGCCGATGATGTCGTTGGCGTGGTTGTAGCGCGGCGGCGGAATGCCGTAGCGCTGCGCGAGCGCATTGGCCAGCATGAACTTGAGCCAGTGCGTGCCCGACTGGTGCATGCTGAGCAGCTGGCCGTCGCAGTGGCGCGACTTGAGCAGCGCGAAGTTGCCGAGGGCGCGGCGCCATGAGCGGCGCCGGAAAGCGCCGGGCGGGATGATCTGGGTGCTCACGCGACGATGCTCTGGTAACGGGAGGGTGTCCGCCGTGGTCTTCGTTCAGCGCACGACGAGCGCCTGATTCTCATGGAGCGCATCCTCGTCATCAAGCTCGGCGCGCTCGGCGACGTCGTCATGGCGACGCCGCTCATCGATGCCATCGTGCGCCATCACGCCGCCGCCACGGTCACGCTGGTGACGACGCCGGCGTTCGCGCCGCTGTTCGCGCCGTGGCCGCGGCTCGCCGTGCATGCGACTCCGAGGCGCGGCGCGCGTGCCATGCTCGCCCTGCTGCGCTGGCTGCGCGCCGGCCGTTTCGATCGTATCTACGATCTGCAGGGCAACGATCGCACGGGCCTGCTGTGCCTGCTGGCCGGCGCGCGCGAACGCGTCGGCAACCATCCACGTTATCCGTACACCCACCATCCCGCCACGGCCTGGGCCGGACAGTCGCACATCTTCGAACGCATGGTCGAGGTACTCGCGAGCGCCGGGGTGGTCGTCGACGGCAACACGCCGCTGCTGCCGGCCGGCACACGCGAGCGCGAGACCGTCGATGCCTGGCTCGCCGCCAACGGCGTGCGTGACCAGCGCCTGGTCCTGCTGCATGCTGGCGCGAGCGCCCAGCGGCCGGAGAAGCGCTGGCCGCATTTCGCCGCCCTCGCCGCCAGGCTGCGCGCCGCGGGCTGTACGCCGGTGTGGCTCGGCGCGGCCGCCGAACGCGACCTCAACGCGTCGCTCGCGGCGCCGGGCGATCTCGATGCGAGCGGCGCTTTCGACATCCTCGCGCTGGCCGAGGTCGGCCGCCGCGCAGCGTTCGCGGTGACCAACGATTCGGGGCCCATGCACGTGCTCGCTGCCGCGGGCATTGCGGTGTTCGGCCTGTTCGGTCCGAGCGACTGGCGGCGCAACCACGCACTCGGCCAGGAAGAGCACGTCATCGCCGGCGTCGAGCTGCTGGCGGACTACCGTGGTCGGCGCACGGCCGATTGCCTGCACGCGCTCGACGTCGAGCAGGTGTGGGCGCGTATCCGCGCGGCCGGCGTACTCGCTCCGGAGACGTGAACTTGCGCGGCGCTCAGCGCGAACCCGTCGCGCCCGCCTCCCGGCCGAGCCGTTCGTACAACGCGAGGTATCGGTCGACGACGATCGCGGCCGCGTACTCGCCGCGGTAACGCGCGAGCGCCTGCGCGGCGTGTTCGCGCCCGGCGCCGTCCAGGCTCGCACGCATCGCCGCGGCAAGCGCGGCGGGCTCATCGGCATCGACCAGTGTCGCGGCATCGTTAGCGAGGATCTCGAGCGGGCCCTGGGTGCGCGTGGCGACGATCGGCACACCGCACGCCATTGCTTCGAGCAAGACGATGCCAAACGGTTCGTCGCGCGACGGCAACACGAACAGCGCGGCGCCGTCGAGGAACGCGCGCGCATCGTCGATCCAGCCGCGCAGCGTGACCGCGGCCTCGAGACCATGTCGCGCGATGTCGCGCTCGAGGCGTGCCCGTTCGGGACCGTCGCCCCCGATCTCGAGGGTCGCCGCGACGCCGCCGGCGCGCAGCAGGGCGAACGCTTCGAGCAGCGTATCGAAACCCTTCTTGGGAACGAAGCGGCCGAGCGCGGCAATGCGGAACGGCGGAGCGCCCGCGTGCGGCACGTGATCGACGGCCGGCACGCGGCTGAAGTTCGGAATGCGTTCGATGCTCTCGCGTGCGATGCCGCGTTCGAGGAGGTAGCGTTCCTGCGCGCGCGTCGTCGGCACCAGGCAATCGATGTGCTGGTAGTACTTGAGGTTGACGAGGTTGTGCGTCTTGGCGAGCGTCGGGCGGCCGAGCGCGTGCGCCGCGCGCCCCGCCAGGTGCGCGGCGCGCGCGAGGTGGGCATGGACCACGAGCGGTTCGAAGCGGCTCATCTCGCGCCGCATGGCGTGTTCGGCGAGGCGGTCCCAGCTGCCATGACAGCGCAGCGCGAAGCGCGTCAGCGTCGGCGCATCGTCCAGCGCGTCGAGTGCGACGCCGCGCGCGTCACCGATCGCGAGGACTTCGATGCCGCGCGCGGCGAGTTCGTTGGTGAGGTCGACGAACGAGCGCTCGGCGCCGCCGAAACCCTTGGCCAGCATGACCTGCGCGATGCGCATCAGGGCCGTTCCCCGAGCAGGGCAATCAGCGCGTCCGCGACCGGCTCGGGCGCCAGCCGCGCAAGATCGGCACCCGGCGCGAGCACGATGCGCGCGCGCGGTCCCCAGGGCCGGTAGCGCACCGGGCGGCCGGGGCCGAACACGGTCAGCGTCGGCACGCCGAGCGCCGCGGCGAGATGACCGAGGCCCGAGTCGTTGCCGACGAAGGCCGCGGCACGCGCGAGCACGGCCGCGGCGAGCGGCAGCGTGGTGCGGCCGGTCAGGTCGAGCCGCGGCAGGGCGACGCCAGCGAGTGCCGCCGCGGCCGCGGTATCGTCGGGCCCCCCGAGCACGAGCAGGCCGTCGAAACACGCCGCGACGCGCGACGCGAGCGCGGCGAAGGCGGCCGGTGGCCAGCGCTTGCCCGGCCAGTTGGCGCCCGGCGCGATGGCCAGCCAGCGGCCGGCCGGCAGCGTCCGGGTCAGGGCCGCGGCCTCGGCGCTCGCGGCGGCATCGAGATGCACCCGGCAGGGCGGCGGGGCGAGCGCCCCGACCAGCGGTTCGAGTACCGCGAAGTGTTCGACCACGGCATGCGTGTCCGGCAGTTCGCGTCCACGCTTGGTAAGACGTCGTTCGGCGTTCAACAGCCGGCCGATGATCGGCGTACGCAGGTCGACAGCGAGCGCGTAACGTTGCCGGCGCAGCTCGCGGAGCTGGCGCCATTGCTGCGCGAGGCCGGCGCGCTTGTCGCGGTGATGGATGGTGCCGAGCCACGGCGCGGCGGCAAACAGCGCCGAGGAGCGCCGGTCGGCGAGCAGGTCGATGCGGCGCTCGGGGTACCGTGCGGCGAGTGTCTCGAGCACCGGCGTGGTCATGATGGCATCACCGATGTTGCTGAGCGTGACGACGATGAGTGGCAGGCCCGGAGACATCGCGTATCGCTCACTTGCCGATGCAGAAACGCGCGAAGATGTCGCCGAGCAGATCTTCGACGTCGTAGCGCCCGGTGATGCGCTCGAGCGCGGCGCTCGCCGCCCGGTAGCGCTCGGCGGCGAGCTCGGGCGCATCGGCGAGCGTCGCTGCGTCGATGGCCGCGAGTTCGTTGCGCGCAGCGCGCAGCGCGTCGACGTGGCGCGCACGCGCCGTGAACTCGCCTTCTGCCTCGGCGGCGACGCCGAGCGTCCGCTCGACCGTCTCGGCGAGCAGCTCTAGGCCCGCACCGGTGCGCGCGGAGAGATGCACGAGCGGCCCCTGCGGCGTGTTCTCGATCCGCGGCGCGGCGCGTTCGAGATCGATCTTGTTGCGCACGCGGATGCAAGGCGCTTGCAGCGTCGCGAGTTCGGGCAACGCGCCGGCAGCGATATCCGCAGCGCTGACGATGATGACGAGATCGGCGCGCGCGGCGGCGGCGTGCGAGCGGCGCATCCCTTCGCGTTCGATGACATCGTCGCTCTCACGCAGCCCCGCCGTATCGACCAGGCGCACCGGCACGCTGCCGATGACGACATCGACGTCGACGAGGTCGCGCGTGGTGCCGGGGGTCGGCGTGACGATCGCGCGCTCCTCGCGGGCAAGCCGGTTGAGCAGCGAGGACTTGCCGACGTTGGGCGCGCCGATGATGGCGACGTTGGCGCCGCTGGCGAGCGTCGCGCCCTGGCGCGCGCGCGCAATGACGTCATCGAGGTCGCTACACAGTGCCGCGAGCATGCCGTGCTGCGCGGTGACGAGTTCGGCGCCATGCAGGTCGTCGGCGAAATCGATGCTCGCTTCCAGTTCGGCGCGGGCCGTGCGGATGCGTGCGACGAGGTCATCGACGAGCCTTGCGAACTCGCCGTGCAGCGTGCGCAGGGCCGAGCGTGCGGCGCGCTCGGTCGCGCCCGCGATGAGGTCCGCGACCGCCTCGGCCTGGGCGAGATCGAGACGGCCGTTCAGGTAGGCCCGCTCGGTGAACTCGCCTGGGCGTGCACGGCGTGCGCCGAGAGCGCAGGCGCTCGCCACGAGGCGTTCGAGGATCAGCGGGTTGCCATGGCACTGCAGCTCAGCCATGTCTTCGCCGGTATAGGATGCCGGGGCCGCGTAGCGGATCACGACCGCGTCGTCGAGCGGCTCGCCGTGCTCATCGCGCAGGGTACGCAGGCTCGCGCGCCGTGCCGGCGGCACGTCACCGGCGAGGCGCGCGACGAGCGGCGTCGTGGCGGGACCCGACAGGCGCACGACGCCGATGGCGCCGCGTCCGGGCGGTGTCGCGACCGCGACGATGGTATCGCTGGCCATCGGGCGGTGCTGCAGCGTGCGCTCAGCGGCCGCGGCAGCCGCCGGTCCGGGGGTAAGGGACGCCCACGGCAGCGCCGGCGCAGCGGGAAGCTCGCGGCGACGCCGGCGCGGCCACGCGGCGCGCTCAGGCCTGCTCGATCGAGCGCGTGATGCTCCACTGCTGCACGATCGAGAGAATGTTGTTGACCAGCCAGTAGAGCACCAGGCCCGCCGGGAAGAAGGCGAAGAAGACGGTGAACACGAACGGCAGGATCTGCATCACCTTGGCCTGGGTCGGATCGAGCGGCGCGGGGTTCAGCTTCTGCTGCACGAACATGCTGATACCCATCAGCAGGGGCAGCACGAACAGCGGATCGCGCGTGGAGAGATCGGTGATCCACAGGATGAACGGCGCCTGGCGCATCTCGACGGTTTCGAGCAGCACCCAGTAGAGCGCGATGAACACCGGGATCTGGATCACGATCGGCAGACAGCCGCCGAGCGGATTGATCTTTTCGTCCTTGTAGAGCTGCATCATGGCCTGGTTGAGCTGCTGGCGATCGTCTTTGTAACGATCACGCAGTGCCAGCATGCGTGGCTGCACGCGGCGCATGTTTGCCATCGAACGGTAGCCCTTGGCCGACAGCGGGTAGAAGAAGAGTTTCAGCAACACCGTCAGGATGATGATCGCCCAGCCCCAGTTGCCGGTGAGGTCGTGAATGAAGCGCAGCACGACGAACAGCGGCTTGGCGATGAACCACAGGATGCCGTAGTCGACGGTTAGCTCCAGCCCGGGCGCGAGGTCGGTGATGATGTCGTGCCGCTTGGGGCCGATGTAAACGGTGCTTCGGAGCGTTGCCGTCTCGCCGGCGCCGACGGTCGTCGCCGGGCTGAGGAACCCGACCAGGTAGTGTTCGGGATCGAGCACCTTGGAGTAATACTGCACGGTCTGCTCGGCCGGCGGGATCAGCGCCGAGACGAAGTAGTGCTGCATGACCCCGACCCAGCCGTTGGCGGCGGCGACGTCGAGCGGCGCGTCTTCGAGATCATCCAGGTCGAATTTCTCGTAGCGCTTCTCGGGCGTCGACAGCACCGGGCCGGTAAAGGTGTAGACCATGCCCTGGCGCGAAGACTCCTCGTTGCGCTTGAGCTGCTCGTAGTGGTGAATGCGCAGGGGCTCGTCACGGCCGTTGGTGACGACGTACTCGACGCTGACGACGTAGCTGCCGCGGCGGAAGCGGTAACGTTTTTCGACCTCGACACCGCCGGCACCCTGCCAGCGCAGCGGTACGACGAGTTCGTCCTGACCATCGGCGAGGCGATAGCTCGCCGCGGCACTCGTGTAGGGCGCATGGTGCGTCGGCAGCGCCGGGTCGCCGGCGAGGCCGCCCTGGTAGACGTAGGTCTTGGGCGGCGCGACGCCGAGCAGCTCGACCGGCACCTCCGGCGCTTCCGGATCGATGGGGTATTCGCGCAGCGCGGCGCGCTCCATCGTCGCACCGGCAGTGGAGAGCGTGATCGCGAACAGGTCGGTCTCGACCTGCACGGGTACGGCCGTATCGGCACTCGCCGCGGCGCCAGCAGGCTCGACCGGGGCGGCGGCGGGTACGGCGGGTGGCGCGACGTCCGGTGCGTCGGCGGGCATCGCGGGTGATGACTGGCTGTCGGCAGCGGGCGCGGCGGCGCCGGCAGGCTCGGGACGCGGACCGTAATCCGCCTGCCAGGCTTCCCACAACATGAGGCCGAGGAAGGCCAGGGCCACGACCAGCATCAAGCGCACGTTTTCCATCTACGAGGTTTCCGGCGGTGGCGCACCGTCACTCGCGGTACGCACTGAAAGTTGTTCGAAAGCGGCGAGTAGCCCGGCGCGCAGCTCGGCGCGTCTCACGCTGGCGGCGGTGTGCCGGGCGACGACCACGAGGTCGACGGGCGGCAGTTCGGCGCTGCGCCGGCGGAAGCACTCACGCACGATGCGCTTGATCGTATTGCGCACGACCGCGTGGGGCGACACGCGACGGCTGACGGCGAGGCCGAGCCGGGCATGGCCGAGATCGTTGCCGCGATGATGGATGGTGCAGAGACGGTGGTGCAGGCGCCGGCCGCCACGCAGGGTGCGTTCGAATTCACTCGTACGCAGGATGCGCTGCGCACGGGTGAAACGCGTACCGCAAGGGGCGGTGACCTTACGCAGCCCTAGTCGGCCGCCAGCCGGGCGCGTCCGCGCGTGCGGCGCGCCTTGATGATCTTGCGGCCGCCGCGCGTCTTCATGCGGGCGCGAAAACCGTGCTTGCGGACGCGCTTCAGGCGGCCCGGTTGGAATGTGTGTTTCATGGTGCAACCAAACTCAACGGTGGAAGGGTAGCGAGGCCAGCGCACGGGCGCGCCCGCAAGGGGGCGCGATAGTAGGCTGCCGCGAGCAAAAAAGTCAATATTTTCAGCTTTGTAATTCTGCTTCGGGTGCCGTGTGGATAAGTTGGGTCAAGGCGGTTACACTCGCCGCGGGTTCACCTTGACGGGACACGAGCGGGACGGCCGAAAGCGGTGCAGGACTCGATCTGGCAACAATGCCTGCGCAAGCTCGAGCGCGAGCTGTCGTCGCAGCAGTTCAACACCTGGATTCGCCCGCTGCAGGCGATCGAAGGTGACGAAGAGCTGGAAATCCTCGCCCCCAACCGTTTCGTGCTCGACTGGATCCGCGACAAGTACTGCGACCGGATCGGCGGCATCCTGACCGAACTGGCGCCCGAACGCGGCCTCGCGCTGAAGGTCAGCGTGGGCAGCGCACCCGGCCGCAGCGAAGCGGTCCGCACGGCGCCCGGCAGCGCTGCCGCCCCGGCGTCACCGCGGGTCGAGGTCGCTACCGAACCCGACGCCAAGCGCAGCACGGGCCTCAAGGCGGATTTCACTTTCGACGGTTTCGTCGAGGGCAAGTCGAACCAGCTGGCGCGCGCCGCGTCGCTGCAGGTCGCCGGCAACCCGGGCAAGGGCTACAACCCACTGTTCATCTGCGGCGGGGTCGGGCTCGGCAAGACGCACCTGATGCAGGCCGTCGGCAACATGATCATGAGCCAGCGCAAGTCGGCGCACGTCGTCTACCTGCATTCGGAGCGCTTCGTCGCCGACATGGTCAAGGCGCTGCAGCACAACGTCATCAACGACTTCAAACGCTTCTACCGCTCGGTCGACGCGCTGCTCATCGACGACATCCAGTTCTTCGCCGGCAAGGAACGCTCTCAGGAAGAATTCTTCCATACTTTCAACGCCTTGCTTGAAGGTCAGCAACAGATCGTGCTGACCTGCGACCGTTACCCGAAGGAAGTGTCGGGGGTGGAAGAGCGCTTGAAATCGCGCTTCGGCTGGGGTCTGACCGTCGCCATCGAGCCGGCCGAACTCGAGACGCGTGTCGCGATCCTCATGAGCAAAGCGCAGCAGGCCGGCATCAAGCTGCCCGACGAAGTCGGCTTCTTCATCGGCAAGCGCTTCCGGTCGAATATCCGCGAGCTCGAGGGCGCACTGCATCGCGTGGTAGCGAACGCTCACTTCACGGGTCAGGCCATCACCCTCGAATTCGCCAAGGAAGCATTGCGTGACCTGCTCGCCCTGCAGGATCGGCTGATCACGATGGACAATATCCAGAAGACCGTGGCCGAGTATTACAAGATCCGGGTCGCTGACCTGCTGTCCAAGCGGCGCACTCGCTCCATTGCGCGCCCGCGCCAGGTCGCGATGGCGCTGTCCAAGGAACTGACCAATCACAGCCTGCCGGAAATCGGCGACGCGTTCGGCGGGCGCGATCACACGACGGTGATCCACGCCTGCCGCAAAGTCGCCGAACTGAAGGCGAGCGACGCGCGCATCCAGGAAGATTACGCCAATCTTGAAAGGATACTCACAACCTGAGGGTAGAAAGCAGCATTACCTGTGGATAAAAACGACGTGGCGAAACGGGCCAAAGCACCCCCAGTTTTTCCACAGGCAGACCCCGTTGGAATACGCTCCGAAGCGTTCTGCAAGGTATTGAGTATCAAGGGAAACCTGACTTCTCCCCAGAATTAGACCGGCTAATAGTAGACACAGCATGAAGATCAAGATCTCAAGAGAAATGTTATTGCCTGTGCTACAGGCCGCGAACAACGTCGTCGAACGGCGTCAGACCTTGCCGATCCTGAGCAACCTGCTGTTCCAGGTGGAAGGTCCGCGAATCACCGTCACGGCAACGGACATGGAAGTGGAGCTGGTGTGCGAGATCGAGCACCAGGCCGGCAGCGACGGTGCCGTTGCCTTGCCAGCGCGCAAGCTGCTCGATATCTGCCGCGCATTACCGGCGGAGGCCGAGCTGACCATCGAGGCCGGCACCGGCAAGGCCAAGATCGCATCCGGGCGCAGCCGGTTCTCGCTCGCCAGCATGAAGGCGGACGAATTCCCGTCCATCGGCAGCTTCGAGGTCGGCATCGAATTCGAGCTGCCGAAGGAGATGCTGACCGATTTGATCGAGAGCACCCACTTCGCGATGGCGCACCAGGACGTGCGCTATTACCTGAACGGCCTGTTGTTCGAGATGGACAACAACCGGCTGCGCGCGGTCGCGACCGACGGCCACCGGCTCGCACTGACTGACAAGACGCTGGAACTCGACGTCGACGGTGTGCGCCAGCTGATCGTCCCGCGCAAGGGCGTACTCGAAATAGCACGGTTGCTGAACGGGGCCGGGGACACGGTCACGATCAGCATCGGCGAGAATCATCTGCGGGTCAGCGGCGGCGCGCAGTCGCTGACGACGAAACTGGTCGACGGACGCTTCCCGGATTACGAGCGCGTGATCCCGCCGGAGAGCCCGAATTCGCTGATTGCCGATCGTGAATTGCTGCGGGCGGGACTGAGCCGGGCGTCGATCCTTTCCAACGAGAAGTTCCGTGGTATCCGCCTGATTCTGAAGAACGACCTCCTGGTCGCCGTCGCGCACAACCCGGAACAGGAGGAGGCCGAAGAGGAAATCGAGGTCACCTACGCGGGCGAGCAGATGGAAGTCGGCTTCAATGTCTCGTACCTGCTGGACGTACTCGGCGTGATGCGCAGCGAGTCGGTGCGCATCGATTTGATTGATGCCAACAGCAGTTGCCTGCTGCGGATGCCGGAAGACGCGAGTTCACGGTACGTCGTCATGCCGATGCGTCTGTGACGCGGTCAAGGCCACGATGGCCGGCAGCGGGGCCGTGACGGCCGCGCGTCCGCAATGCATTTCGAATTTCTCTCGGTTGCCAATCTCCGCTGTCTGGCACTGACGGAATACGCGCCCGGCCCGGGTGTCAATCTCGTATGCGGGGCAAACGGCAGCGGCAAGACTAGCCTGCTGGAAGGTTTTGCCATGGCGAGCCTGGGGCGCTCGTTCCTCTCAAATACGCTGAGCGATATCGTGCGGCATGGGTCGGGCGGGCTTTCGGTGCGCGCGCGCATCCAGGATCCCGGCGCTGGACGCAGCATGACGGTGCAGGTGCGCAAGGTTCGCGGTGAGACGGAGATCAGCATGGACGGGGAGAGTGTCCCGTCGGCGTCGACACTCGCGCGGGCGGTGCCTACGCTGGTGATGAATTCCAAGGCAGCCGACATGCTCACGGAGAATCCGAGCAATCGGCGTGCGCTCATTGATCGCACGATGTTCCACGTGGAACGTCGCTACGTGGAGCATTGGAAGGCCTACCGCCAGGCGTTGCGACAACGCAATGAACTCTTGCGCCAGGGTGCGCCGTCGAGGGACGTGGTTTTCTGGGACGAACGGCTCGCGACGCTCGGTGAAGCGATTGATGCGGATCGGTCCCGCGTTGTCGACGCGATGAGCGACATGCTGGCGGGCAGCGCGCTGAATGACATCCTCGGCACGCTGTCGATCCGCTACAGTCCGGGCTGGGACCGCGAGATGGGCTATCGGGAACAATTGCGTTCCAGTTGGCAACGTGATTCCCAGGCGGGTTACACGACCGTTGGCATCCATCGAGCGGATCTCGCGATTCGCTGTGAGGGGAGGGCGGTAGCGCGACGCATCTCGCGCGGCCAGGGGAAACTGCTGGTGGCAACCCTGTACGCCGGGCTCGCGAAATTCATCGCGGGTGAGACCGGCCGCACGCCGGTCTTCCTGGTCGACGATCTCCACGCCGAGCTTGATGATAAACTGTGCAGCCAGGCTGTGGACATCATCACGTCGCGTGGGGGTCAATGCATCTTCACGGCCATCAGGCCATCCGACCTCCCCGCAGTCACCGAACGGACCGACGATGTGTTCCACGTGGAACATCACCGAGCCGCGAGCCCTGCCTGAAGTCCGGAGAAACTAATGACTTACGATTCCAAGAACATCAAGGTCCTGAAGGGACTCGATGCCGTTCGCAAGCGTCCCGGCATGTATATCGGTGACACCGATGACGGTACCGGACTCCACCACATGGTTTTCGAAGTGGTGGATAACTGTGTGGATGAAGCGCTCGCCGGTTACTGTTCGCGCATCGAAGTACGTCTCCACGCGGACAATTCCGTAACCGTCACCGACGACGGCCGCGGTATTCCCGTCGACCTCCACGAGGAGGAGGGGCGTTCCGCCGCAGAGGTCATCATGACCACCCTGCACGCCGGCGGTAAGTTCGACGACAACTCCTACAAGGTCTCCGGCGGTCTGCACGGCGTCGGCGTATCGGTCGTCAATGCCCTGTCATCCGAACTCCTGTTGATCATCCGCCGCGACGGCCGCCTGTGGCGTCAGGAGTACGCCAACGGCGATCCGACCGGCGCGCTCGAAGCGGTCGGTGACATCGATTCCACCGGTACGGAAATCCGTTTCCTCCCCAGCGAAGCGATTTTCAGCAATATCGAGTTCCATTACGACGTCCTTTCCAAGCGGCTGCGCGAACTGTCGTTCCTGAACTCCGGGCTGCGCATCGAACTCGTCGACGAACGCACCAACAAGACGGACCTGTTCGAATACGAAGGCGGTATTGCGGCGTTCGTCGAGCACCTGAACAAGTCCAAGACGCCGCTGCATCCTTCGGTCATCCACATGACTTCGGAGAAGGACGACATCGTCGTCGAGATGGCGCTGCAGTGGAACGACTCCTACCAGGAGAACATCTTCTGCTTCACCAACAACATTCCGCAGCGTGACGGCGGCACTCACCTCGCGGGCCTGCGTGCCGCGCTGACCCGGACGCTCAACCAGTACATCGAACGCGAAGGCCTGGCCGCGAAGCACAAGGTTTCCGTCGCCGGCGAGGACGTTCGCGAAGGCCTGACCGCGGTGCTCTCGGTCAAGGTGCCGGACCCGAAGTTCTCCTCCCAGACCAAGGACAAGCTCGTCTCGAGCGAGGTCAAGGGCGTGGTCGAAGCGGTGGTGGCCGACAACCTCAACACGTTCTTGCTCGAGCACCCGCAGGACGGCCGCAGCATCATGGGCAAGGTCGTCGAAGCCGCGCGGGCGCGGGAGGCGGCTCGCAAGGCGCGAGAACTCACCCGGCGCAAGACCGCGCTCGACGTCGCCGGGCTGCCGGGCAAACTCGCCGATTGCCAGGAACGCGACCCGTCGCGCTCCGAGCTGTTCATCGTCGAGGGCGACTCTGCCGGTGGTTCGGCGAAGCAGGGCAGGGACCGCCGCAACCAGGCCATCCTGCCGCTCAAGGGCAAGATTCTCAACGTCGAGAAGGCGCGTTTCGACAAGATGCTCTCCTCGACGGAAGTCGGCGCCCTGATCACGGCGCTCGGCTGCGGTATCGGCAGCGAGGAGTACGACCCGGAAGGTCTGCGTTACCACCGTATCATCATCATGACCGACGCCGACGTCGACGGTTCGCACATCCGCACGCTGTTGCTGACGTTCTTCTACCGCCAGATGCCCGAGCTCATCGAGCGCGGTCACGTGTTCATTGCGCAACCGCCGTTATACAAGGTCAAGAAGGGCAAGCAGGAACGCTACCTGAAGGACGATGGCGAACTCGGCGCATACTTCCTCGAAAGCGCCATTCACGATCGCGAAGTCGATCTCGTCGACAGCCGTCTCGACCACGCGCGCTTGACCGAGCTCGGGCGTGAGTACTTACTCCTGCAACAGATTCAGAAACGCCTGGAATCGCGCCATCCGGCCCAGGTGCTCGAGGCGCTGAAACTCGCCCCGGAACTCAACCACGAAGGCCTCGTCAGCGAGACATCGCTCGCAGCATGGACGGCCGACTACCGGGCTGCGCTGGTACGCGTGGTCGGTGAGCGCGCCGTGCTCGGCATCGATTACCAGTTCGTCAGCGCCGACAGCTGGAACGTCGAAATCCGTTTCACCAGCAGCGGCACCCTGGTCACCGACAACCTCGACCGCGATTTCTTCGTCAGCTCCGAGTACCGCCACCTCAGCCGGCTCGGCCATCTGTTTGCCGACCCGCTCGCTGCCGGGTCACGCATCCTGCGCGGCGACGGCGAGACGCCGGTCAGCTCTCTCGGCGAGGTCTTCGAAACCCTGCTCGACCAGGCCCGCCGCGGCACCTACGTGCAGCGCTACAAGGGCCTCGGCGAAATGAATCCCGAGCAGCTGTGGGAAACGACGATGAACGCGGAAACGCGTAACCTCGTCCAGGTACGCATCGAGGACGCGGTCGCCGCCGACCAGATCTTCTCCGTCCTCATGGGCGACCAGGTCGAGCCGCGCCGGGAGTTCATCGAGCGCTACGCGCGCACGGTGACCAACCTCGATACCTGAGGCAGGCGCACCGCGGTCACCTCACGGGCCGCCACGGCGGTTGTCGGTAACGGCAAGCGCGACCAGCGTGACCCGCGCCGCGCCGCCGTGACGCAGCGCGCGGGCCAGCGCCGCTGCCGTCGCGCCGGTCGTGACGACGTCGTCGACGATCGCGACATGCTCGCCATCCACGCGCTCGACGAGCGCGAATGCGTCGGCCAGGTTGCGCCGGCGTGCGGCCCGTGACAGGCGCGACTGCTGCTCGCTGCCGCCGATCCGGCGCACGCCGTCCGCGGCAAGCGGGATGCCGCTCACCGCGCCCAGTGCGTGCGCCAGGAGCGCGGCCTGGTTGAAGCTCCGCGCGAGGTAGCGACCCCGCGCGAGCGGTACCGGGACGAGCCGGTCGATTGATTGTAAGTGATTGCTTACATTCGATGTAAATATCATGGCAAGGGCATGCCCGGCCGCAAGGTCGCGATGAAACTTGAACGCGCGCACGAGCACGTCGAGCGGATAGGCATAGCGGTACGGGATCTGCACCGCATCGATGCCACGGATCCGGTGCGCGACCGGTGGTTGCGCCGCGCGTGGCAGATCGGCCTCACACCCCGTGCAGATCCCGGCCGCCGCCGGCCCGCTGCACAGTACGCAGGTCCACGACCCGGCGCCGCTTTGCGTACACATCCCTGTATTCCCCAGAAGTTGACGGGCGTCCGATCACCGCCATAATGCACGCTGCGCGAGCTTACCGGCTCGCACCCCACCAGCCAGCCCAGCGGGAACACCGGACCATGCACGCGACCAATGTACACCCCATCGACACCGCCGCCACGATGCGCCACGACTGGCGTGCGAGCGAGGTCGAAGCGCTCTTCGCACTGCCCTTCAACGATCTCCTGTTCCGCGCGCACTGCGTTCACCGCGAGCATTTCGATCCGAACGCGGTCCAGCTCAGCACGCTGTTGAACATCAAGACCGGCGGCTGCCCGGAAGACTGCGCCTACTGCCCGCAGAGCGCGCGCTTCGACACCGACGTCGAGGCATCCGCCGTGCTCGACGTCGATGCCGTGCTGCAGTCCGCGCGCGCCGCCAAGGCCGCCGGTGCAACCCGCTTCTGCATGGGCGCGGCGTGGCGCTCACCCAAGGACCGCGATCTCGACAAGGTCGTTCCCCTCATCGAGGCCGTGCGCGATCTCGGCATGGAATCCTGCGTGACCCTCGGCATGCTGAACGCCGCGCAGGCGCAGCGCCTGAAGGACGCCGGCCTCGACTACTACAATCACAACCTCGATACCTCGCCCGATTTCTACGGCGACATCATCTCGACGCGCACCTACCAGGACCGCCTCGATACGCTGCAGAACGTGCGCGACGCCGACATCAACGTCTGCTGTGGCGGCATCGTCGGTCTCGGCGAGTCGGTGCGCGACCGCAGCGAGCTGCTGCGCACCCTCGCGACCATGCCGACCCACCCGGAGTCGGTGCCGATCAACCTGCTCGTCCGCGTCGAGGGCACGCCGCTCGCCGACACCGCGCCGGTCCACCCGATCGATTTCGTGCGCACCATCGCCGTGGCGCGCATCCTCATGCCCGCTTCCCACGTGCGCCTGTCGGCCGGCCGTACCGGCATGACCGACGAGCTCCAGGCGCTGTGCTTCTTCGCCGGCGCCAACTCGATCTTCTACGGCGAAAAACTGCTGACCACGGCCAATCCCGAGGTACTCGCCGACCAGGCGCTGTTCGAGCGGCTCGGTATCAGCGCCGCGCCGGCGCACCACGCCTGACGCACCGCCTCTTGCCGCTAGCCTACCGCCAGCGCC
>JAUIFX010000216.1 GCA_030429865.1 Gammaproteobacteria bacterium
GCGAGCGCGTGGAAGAACGAGCACGACATCGCGCTCGGCAACGTGCTCGGCTCGAACATGTTCAACAGTCTCGGCGTGCTGGGTATTCCGGCCGTACTCGCGCCGGGCGCCTTCGACGCCGAGGTCGTGCAGCGCGATGTACCGAGCATGCTCCTGCTCACGGTCCTGCTGTTCCTGATGTGCCGGCCGCGCCGCGGGCGGCAGCGCATCGGCCGCTTCGACGGCGCTATCCTGTTGGGCGCATTCGTCGCCTACCAGGTGATGCTTTTTCTCGATCACTAGCGCGGCTCGAGCCCGATAACACGATGCCGGCCGGGAGAAGACAAGCAGCGATGCCCATGCGACACGCGGGAACCCCGGCCGGCGGCGTGCCATCGCCGATTGCGTCCGCCGCGATTTTTGCTCAGCCTGTCCAGGGCCGCGTCCACGGCCCAAGTACCATGACGGACCCAAGCCCATGACGACAGCCAGAGACTACCCCGAACTGCTCAGCGATCCCGACGCGCGCGCGCTTGCCGACATCGGCCGCGCGGTGCTCGAGATCGAGGCCCGCACGCTGGCGCGGCTGGTCGACCGTATCGATGCCGCGTTCGTCGAGGCGGCCCGCCTGATGCTCGATTGCGACGGCCGCGTGGTGGTGCTCGGCATGGGCAAATCCGGCCATGTCGGCGGCAAGATCGCCGCAACCCTCGCTAGCACGGGCACGCCCGCCTTCTTCGTCCATCCCGGCGAAGCAAGCCACGGCGACATGGGGATGATCACGCCGCGCGACGTCGTGCTGGCGCTGTCGAACTCGGGCGAAACCGACGAACTGACCGTGCTGCTGCCGCTGATCAAACGCCTCGGGGTGCCGCTGGTCGTGCTCACGGGCCGCCCCGAATCGACCCTGGCGCGCGCCGCCAGCGTCGCGATCCACGTCGAGGCGAGCGAGGAAGCCTGCCCGCTCGGCCTCGCGCCGACTTCCAGCACGACCGCCGCGCTGGCCATGGGCGACGCGCTCGCAATCGCGCTGCTGCAGGCACGCGGCTTCACCGAGCGCGACTTTGCCCGCGCACACCCCGGCGGCTCACTGGGCCGGCGCCTGCTGCTCAAGATCGACGACCTCATGCACCACGGCGACGCCATGCCCACGGTCGGACCGGACGCCAGCGTGGCCGAGGCATTGGTGGAGATGACGCGTTCCGGACTCGGCCTGACCGCGGTCGTCGACGCCGGGCGGCGCGTACTCGGCATTTTCACCGACGGCGACCTGCGCCGCGTGTTCGAACACGATCACGACGTGCGCGATGCGCGCATCAGCGAAGTCATGACGCGCAGCTGCAAGACGGTCGGCCGCGACCTGCTCGCTGCCGAAGCGCTGCGCGTGATGCAGGAACACAAGATCAACGCGCTGCTCGTGGTCGATGCCGACAACCGCCTCGAAGGCGTACTCAACATGCACGACCTGCTGCGGGCGCGCGTGCTGTGACCGCCCCCATCGCGGTGCGCGCGCGCGCGGCGCGGATCGAACTGGCCGTATTCGACGTCGACGGCGTACTCACCGACGGGCGCATCATCCTCGGCGCCGACGGCAGCGAGCACAAGGCTTTCGACGTGCGCGACGGGCTTGGCATGGTGCGCCTGCGCGAAGCGGGAGTGACGCTCGCGATCATTACCGGACGCAGCTCCGCGGTGGTCACGGCGCGCATGCGCGAACTCGGCATCCATCACGTCTACCAGGGCGTACGGGACAAGCACGCGACCCTGCTGGCGCTGCAGTCGGAGCTCGGCATCGGGGCGGAACAGACCTGTTACCTCGGCGACGACCTGCCGGACCTGCCGGCGATGGCGGCGGCCGGCTTCGCCGTCGCGGTGGCCGATGCCAGCGCCGAGGTACGGCGCCGTGCGGCATGGACGACACGGGCCCGCGGCGGCCGTGGCGCGGCCCGCGAGCTGTGCGAGCTGATCCTCGCCGCGCGCGCCGCACGCGGCCCGCTCGAACACGGGCCACTGCCATGAACGCCTGGCTCACCACCTTCGCCGTCCTCGCCTTCGCCGTGTTCAGCTTCTGGCTGCTGCAGGAACTCGAGGAGTCGGAAATCGCGCCGCGCCGGGCGGCCCCCCACGAGCCCGACTACTACGTCGACAACATGGTCCGGCGCACCCTCGGCATCGACGGTTCGCTGCGCAACGTGCTGCGCGCGACGCGCGTCGAGCACTTCCCGGACGACGATTCGACCGAATTGGCCAGCCCCCACCTCGAGATTTACAATGGCCCCTCCGAGCCGTGGCACGTCATCGCCGAACGTGGCTGGATCAGTTCCGGCAACGACGTGGTGCTGCTCCACGGTGAAGTCGAAATCTGGCGTTACGGCGCCGGCGGCGAGCGCGAGTACCAGGTCCTGACGACGGAGCTGCGCGTGCTGCCCGGGGAACAATACGCCGAGACCGACAATCCAACCATCATCGTCACGCCCGCCACGGTGACGCACGCCATCGGCATGCGAGCCAATTTCGCCCACGACCGTCTCGAGCTGATCAACCGGGTAAGAAGCAGGTATGAAAGCAAGCCGCGCAGCTAGAACCGTCCTGCACGAGTGGAAGTGCCGCCTGCCCGTGGCGGTCGTCGTGCTCCTCGCGGCGCTGGTCGTGCCCGACGGGGCGCGGGCGCTGTCCACGGACCGCGAGCAGCCGATCGAGATCGAGGCCGACTTCGCCGAACTCGACGACGAGGAAGGCACGACCGTCTACATCGGCAACGTGGTCGTGGTGCAGGGTTCGATTCGCATGACCGGGGATCGCCTGCGGGTCAATTTCACGCCCGAACGCGAGCTCAAGGACGCCTACCTCGAAGGCCGCCTGGCAACGTTCAAGCAGACGCCCGACGAAGGCAAGGAAGACGTCGAGGGTGAGGCCATCAACATCGAGTACCACGCGCTGGAAAACATGATCTACCTGATCGAGAAGGCCAAGGTCACCCAGGGCGAACGCCTCACGCAGGGCCATCGCATCAATTACGACACCGAGCGCAGCATCGTCACCGTGCGCTCGGCCCGCGCCACGCGCGCGGACAAGGACAGTCAGCCGAAGGAGACCTCCGGGCGCGTGCGCATCATCATCCCGCCGAAGAAGAAGGAACCGGCGCCGGGGGGTGAAGGTGCGGTCGGCGATGCCCCCTGAGCAGACCGCCAGCACGGCCATGGCCGCGACCAGCGCCTCCGACGCCGACGCCGGGAGCACCGCTCGCGGCGCCAGGACGAGCGTGCTCGCCGTGCGCCACCTCGCCAAGACCTATCGCTCCCGGCAGGTGGTCAAGGACGTCAGCCTGTCCGTGCGCGGCGGCGAGGTCATCGGCCTGCTCGGCCCCAACGGCGCAGGCAAGACCACCAGCTTCTACATGATCGTCGGCCTCGTGCCCAGCGAAGGCGGCGCGATCGACCTCGACGGCGAGGACCTCACGCGCCTGCCGATGGACGTGCGCGCACGCAAGGGCCTCGGCTACCTGCCGCAGGAAGCCTCGGTGTTCCGCAAACTGACCGTCGAGCAGAACATCATGGGTGTGCTCGAGATCCTGCCCGACCTCAACGAGCACCAGCGGCGGCGCCGGCTCGACGCCCTGTTGCGCGAGTTCCATATCGAGCACATCCGCGAGAATCTGGGCATGTCCCTGTCGGGCGGAGAGCGGCGTCGCGTCGAGATCGCGCGTGCGCTCGCCACCGAACCGCGTTTCATCCTGCTCGATGAACCGTTCGCCGGCGTCGACCCGATTTCGGTGGGAGACATCCAGCGCATCATCCGCCATCTCAAGCAGATAGGGATCGGGGTCCTCATCACCGATCACAACGTGCAGGAGACGCTGCGCATCTGCGACCGTGCCTACATCGTCAACGAGGGTACGATCATCGCCGAAGGTGACGCCGAGGCGATCCTGCGCGACGAGAAAGTCCGCCGCGTCTACCTCGGGGACGCCTTCAAACTCTGACCCGCAGGCCGTGCCCGAGCCGCTCAAGACACCCCCCGGGCGGGTCGCTAAGTGCCTGAGAAGCCGGGTACGCGGCCGCTTTGGCGCGCGATCCCGCGCTGCGCACCTTGCGCTAAACTACGCTCTTGAACCGAATTGCCGACCGCCTTCGCGGAGGACATGAAACAGTCCCTACAACTCAAGCTCGGGCAGCATCTGACGATGACGCCGCAGCTGCAGCAAGCCATCCGGCTGCTGCAATTGTCGGCAATGGAACTCTCCACGGAGATCCAGGAAGCGCTCGATTCCAACATGATGTTGGAAGTTGCCGACGGCGAGGACACGTTCAACGACAACGAGGCCTACGACAAGGGCGACGACTCGGGTGACGCCGAATTCGAAGCGCCGCACGAGGTCGGCGGCGGCGATCCGTCCGACGAGGAAGCACCCGTCGCGGCCCCCGACATCCCCGAGGATCTGCCCGTCGACACCGAGTGGGACGAGATCTACGACACCATGCTCAGCTCGGGCAGCTCGGTGGCGACGCGCGAGTTCGACAGCGGTGACTACGAGCGCGCCGGCAGCGCCGACGAATCGCTCGCCGAGCACCTCCTGTGGCAGCTCAACCTGACCCCCCTGAGCGACGCCGACCGCACCATCGCCCTGGCCATCGTCGACGCGCTCGACCGCGACGGCTACCTCGCCGTCAGCGTACCGGACCTGTGCGCGACGCTCGCCGCGGACGATGGCGAAGGCCCGGAGGAAGACGAAGTCGAGGCCGTGCTCAAGCTCGTACAGGGACTCGACCCCGTCGGCATCGCCGGTCGCGACCTGCGCGAGTGCCTGCTGCTGCAGCTCGCGCAGCTGCCGGCGGGGACCCGCTGGCTGGACGAGGCCCGGCGCTGCTGCGACGAGTTCATGGACCTGCTCGGCAACCGCGACTACAACCAGCTGGTGCGCAAGCTCAAGCTGAGCAAAGAGGAGCTCGCGCAGGTACTCGCCCTGATCCAGACGCTGAACCCGCGCCCCGGGGCGCAGTACAGCGACGAGCAGCCCGAGTACGTCGTGCCGGACGTGTTCGTCTACAAGCACCGCGATCGCTGGCGCGTGGAACTCAACCCGGACACCATGCCCGCGCTGCGCGTCAATCCGTACTACGCCAGCCTGATCAAGCGCGCCGACGCGAGCGAAGAGAACACCTCGATGCGCGCCCACCTGCAGGAGGCACGCTGGTTCATCAAGAGCCTGCAAAGCCGCAGCGAAACGCTGCTCAAGGTCGCCTCCGCGATCGTCGAGCGCCAGCGCGCGTTCCTCGAACACGGCGAGGAAGCCATGCGTCCGCTCGTGCTGCACGACATCGCCGAAGTACTGGAGATGCACGAATCGACCATCTCGCGCGTGACCACGCGCAAGTACATGCACACGCCGCGGGGTATCTTCGAGCTCAAGTATTTCTTCTCGAGCCACGTCAGCACGACGCTCGGCGGCGAGGCGTCCTCGGTCGCCATCCGCGCCGTGATCAAGAAGCTGATCGCGGCAGAGAACAACGCCAAGCCGCTCAGCGACAACAAGATAGCCTCGATTCTTTCGGAGCAGGGCGTGCAGGTCGCCCGGCGCACGGTCGCGAAGTATCGCGAAGCCATGTCCATACCGCCGTCGAACGAGAGAAAGCGTCTTGCCTAGGGCCTGTCCTTCTTCCATGCTGTGATGCAGCATGACGAGCCGCCGACACCCCGGATCCGCCCTGCGCGCCAACCTCGACGCCGCCAATCAACAGGAGATTCTCAATGCAAATCAGTATCGATGGTCATCACGTCGACGTGACCGAGTCCATGCAGGATTACATCCGCACCAAGATGGACCGTATCGAACGGCATTTCGACCAGGTCGTCGACGTGCACGTGGTGCTCAGCGTGGAGAAGCAGCGGCACAAGGCGGAGGCGACGATTCACGTCGCCGGCAATACGATCCACGCGCACAGTGAGAACGACGACATGTACGCGGCCATCGATTTTCTCCTCGACAAGCTCGATCGGCAGGTCAAGAAGCACAAGGAGAAACTGACCAACCACCGCGCCTGATGCGGCGCGCATGCCTCACGCCGCGCGCCCGCAAAGTCCGCCACACATGATGAAAATCACCGAAATACTTTCGCCGGACCGCGTCGCGGTCGATCTCGACCTGGCCAGCAAGAAGGCCGTGCTCGAAAAGCTCGCCGGCATGCTTTCGAGCGCCGACCCGCAGCTGAAGTCGAAGGAGGTGTTCGACAGCCTGCTGGCGCGCGAACGCCTCGGCACCACCGGCCTCGGGGCCGGTATCGCCATCCCGCATGGCCGGGTGTCCACCGGCAAACAGTCGATCGGTGCGTTCCTGCGCACCGACAAGCCGATCAACTTCGACGCGGTGGACAACGCGCCGGTCGACCTGTTCTTCGCGCTCTGCGTGCCCGAAGAAGCCTGCCAGGAGCACCTGGACCTGCTCGCTGCCCTGGCTTCCCGTTTCAGCGACAAGCACTTCGTCGACAGCCTGCGCGACGCTGCCCGGGTGGACGACGTGTTCACCGCCCTGACCGCCGCAAACGGCGCCAAGGACTGAGTGCGGCCGGCGCGATGAGCGATGGCACGCGCTTCCTCATCATCTCGGGGCTGTCCGGCGCCGGCAAGACGGTCGCGCTCCAC
>JAUIFX010000020.1 GCA_030429865.1 Gammaproteobacteria bacterium
GAACAGCCACAGCGAGACGGGCAGGCTGAAATAGAAGCTGCGCATGCCGAGCGTGAAGCTGTCGGCGTGGCGATGCAGGTGCGCGAGTACCGTCTCGAACGTCTCGTCGCGTGCCACCACGATCTCGAACCCGAGGTGGTTGAGGGCGCGCAGGGTCTGCGCGAAGCAGAAGAACGCGACGAAGAACAGGCTCGCGAGCGTGAGCAGCTTCGCGCCCGCCCAAGGTGCCCGCAACAGTTCGCTGGCCGCCGCCGCGCCCGGCACGTTGGTGAACATGAAATGCACGATGCCCACGGCAACGAGGATGGCGGTGGAGGCCAGGAACGTCGCCGTCATCGCCCAGTTGCGCAGGGTCTGCACGGCCAGGATATCGGCCTTGCGGGCAATGACCTCGGCCAGCCACGCGCGGCGCACCCCGCGGTTGCGCCCGATCACGGTGCGGCCCGGATCGTGGCGCAGGTGGTGGACGAGGCGCGCATGGTAGAGCAGCAGCACGAGCAGGGCCGCCGCATCGGCGAGCAGCGTCCACGGTGCAGTGAGGTGGGGCACGGCAAGGACTCGCGGAATGGCTTGCCGCAAGCATACCCGCATCCCGGCGCAACGCGGCGAATAGGCGACCTACAGGAGCAAAAGGAGCAAAAGTGTCAGACACTTTCGCCCTGCCACGAACGCGCCGCTCACCCCAAAAGTGTCTGACACTTTTGCTCAAGTCTTGCGCACTAAGCGACGCACGTGCGTTTGCCCGGGCGCAGGAATCGTTTGGGCAGGCGCGCGACGCGGGCTGCGTCAGCGAACGCGGGCAACGGCGCCACGCGCCCGGCGGGATTAGGCGTGGTCAAAGATTGAGCAAAAGTGTCAGACACCATTGCCTGATTCGTGCCCGGGGATGGGCGCGAGCCGGCCCATGTCGAGGTTCCGATGGGCAAAAAAAAGAACCCCGGCCGGGGCCGGGGTAATGCCTTGGGAGGGCGGGAGACATCCGTGTGAAGGAAGATGAAGGGTCGCTCACGCCACCTTCATGGTGGCGAAGAACTGGTCACCGCCGCGGCGGATGAGTACGACGATGGGGCGCTCGGCCTTCTTCGCTTCGCGCAGCGCCGCCTGTGCGTCGTCGACATCGGCCACGGCGCGCTGGTTGACCTGGACGATGACGTCGCCGGGACGCACGCCGCTTTTCGCTGCCGGGCCGTCGTTCTTGACGCCGACGACGAAGGCGCCGTCGACGTCCTCGTCGAGGCGCAGGCGGCGGCGTGCGTCGGGACGCAGTTCGCCGAGGGCGAGGCCGAGACCGAGGGCATCATCGCCGTTGCCGCCGTCCCGCGCACCGCCTTCGGCGGCGGCGAGCGCCTGCCGTGCATGGCGGTCGATGACGGTGACCAGGCGTTCCTCCCGGCCACCGCGTACGACGGCGATGGCGACCTTTTCGCCCGGGTCGGTCGCGGCGACGGCGCGGCTGAGGTCGCGCGGATCGGCGATATCGACGTCGCCGTAGCGGACGATGACGTCACCCGCGGTGACCCCGGCGAGCGCTGCCGGACTGTCGTCGACGACCGTGGCGACGAGGGCGCCGGCGGCTTCGTCGAGTTCGAGCGCCGCGGCGATGTCCTCCGTGACCGGCTGGATCTGCACGCCCAGCCAGCCGCGCGTGACGCTGCCGTTCGCTTTCAACTCGCTGATGACCTTCGCGGCCGCGCTCGCGGGGATGGCGAAACCGATGCCCACGTTACCGCCGTTGGGCGAGAATATCGCGGTGTTGACGCCGATCACCTGACCGCTCGCGTCGACGATCGGCCCGCCGGAGTTGCCGCTGTTGATGGGCGCGTCGATCTGCAGGTAATCGTCGTACGGTCCGGACTTGATGTCGCGTCCGCGTGCCGAAATGATGCCCGCCGTGGCGCTGCCGCCGAACCCGAACGGGTTGCCGATGGCGACGACCCAGTCGCCGACGCGGGCGCGCTCGGAATCACCGAAGGCGATGGTCGGCAGGTCGTCGCCGCCCTCGATCTTGAGCAAGGCGAGATCGGTCAGGGGGTCGCGGCCGACCAGGCGGGCGGGCAGTTCGGTGCCGTCGTGCAGCGTCACGGTCATCTTGTCGGCACCGTCGATGACGTGGTTGTTGGTGACCACGTGACCTTCGGCATCGATGATGAAGCCCGACCCCAGGCCTTCTGCCTGCGCCGGCGGCCCACTCATCCCCGGTCCGTTCTGCGGCCCGAACGGCACGCCGAAACGGCGCATGAACTCGCCGAACGGTCCGCCCTCGCGGAACGGCAGCGCCTGGCCGCCGAGCTGCGCGATGCCGTCGATGGTCTTGGTGACGTCGATTTTCACCACCGCGGGCTGTACGCGCTCGATCACGTCGGCGAACTGGACACGCTCGAAGACCGGGCGGGCAGCGGGCGCGGGCGACTCGATCGCAGCCACCGGTCCGACGCCTTGCAGGGCGAGCACGCCGAGCATGATCGGCACCGCGAACAGGGCGGTGCGCCGGATAGGGCGTTGGTCAAATTTGGCCAGGACTGATTTCATCGTGCGCTCCTTCAATCGGATTGGCGATGCGCCTAAGGTAGGGGCGCACGGATTACACGGTGCTTTCCTGGACATTAACTTTTCGTAATGCCGGCGCCGCGAACCGGCCGCGCGGGCATAATCGAAACCGGCGCGGCATTCGGGCGCGGACAGCGGAGAGACTGCAATGCACATCCTGGTCGTGGAGGACGATCGCGATACGCGCGAGTTCGTGCGCAGCGGCCTGATGCAGGCCGGGCACACGGTCGATGTCGCCGACAACGGGCGCGACGGCCTGCTCGTCGCGAGCACCGGCAGTTTCGACCTGATCGTGCTCGACCGCATGCTGCCCGAGGTCGATGGCCTGACCGTCGTGCGCACGCTGCGCGCCTCGGACAATCGCGTGCCGGTGTTGATTCTGAGCGCGCTCGGGGAAGTCGATCAGCGTGTCGCCGGCCTGCGCGCCGGCGGCGACGACTACCTGGTCAAGCCGTTCGCCTTCAGCGAACTGGAGGCGCGGCTCGAGGCGCTGGCCCGGCGCACGGCGCCCGAAGGGCCGGCCACGTTATTGCGCGTGGGCGACCTGGAGATGGACCTCATGACGCGCAGCGTGCACCGTGGCGGGACCGCGATCGACCTCCAGCCCCGCGAGTTCGCCCTGCTCGAATACCTCATGCGCCACGCGGGCCAGGTGGTCACGCGCACCATGCTGCTCGAGCACGTGTGGGATTACCATTTCGATCCGCAGACCAACGTCATCGACGTTCACGTCAGCCGCTTGCGCGCGAAAATCGACAAGGGCTTCGACGAGCCGCTGCTGCACACCGTGCGCGGCGCGGGCTACAAGATCGCCGCCGGCAGCGAGCAGGCCTGATGCGGCGTCTGCGCCAGCGGCTCGGCGCGATACTGCGCACGACGACCTTCCACCTGACGCTGTCGTACATCGCGTTGTTCGGGATCTCGGTGAGCCTGCTCACGCTCTTTTTCTACTGGTCGACCATCGGTCTCATCGTGCGCGAGACCGACGCCACGTTGAAATCCGAAATCACGGGGCTGGCCGAGCAGTATCTCGAGCATGGCCTGGATCGCCTGGTCCAGGTGATCGCGCACCGCATTCGCAACGACCCCAGCGGTGACATGCTCTACCTGTTCACGACCCGCGACAACCAGCCGCTCGCGGGCAACCTCGCTGCCTATCCGCCGGCGACGCCGGACGAGGAGGGATGGATCGAGTTCGTGCACCGCCGCGCCGACGGTCGCGAGGTGCCGGCCCGCGCACGCGTCTACCTGCTGCGCGACGGGCTGCACCTGCTCGTCGGGCGCAACATCGGCCAGCTGCGCCAACTCAAACAGACGTTCAACCGCGCGCTGCTGATCGGCGGCGGGTTGACCTTCGTGCTCGCCGCGGCTGGAGGGCTGCTGATGTCCGGCCGCGTGCTCAACCGTATCTCCGCGTTCACGCGTACCACTTCGGAGATCGTTGCCGGGCGGCTCGACCGACGCCTGGACGAGCACGGTGGCGGCGACGAGTTCGACCTGCTCGCCGGCCATCTCAACGTGATGCTCGACCGCCTCGAGGCGCTGCTCGAAACGGTACGTCACGTCTCCGACAACATCGCCCACGATCTGCGCACGCCATTGACGCGGCTGCGCAACCGCATCGAACTGGCCGCGCGCGACGCACCCGACGAACTGCGCGGCGAACTCGAAGCGAGCGTCGCCGAGGCCGATGCCCTGCTAGCCACGTTCACCGCGCTGCTGCGCATCGCACGCATCGAGTCCGGCAGCTACGACGCGCATATCGAGCCGGTCGATCTCGCGCGCATCGTCGATGACGCCCTCGACCTCTACCAGGGCCTCGCGCAGGAGCGCGGGGTGGTGCTCGCGGCCGACTCCGAGCCCGGGTGCAACATCACCGGTGATCGCAACCTGCTGTTCCAGGCCATCGCGAATCTCATCGACAATGCTCTGAAATACACCGCAGCCGGAACGACGGTGATGGTGACGGTGCGGCGCGAGGGCAACGCGGACGCAGCGCCGGGGACGGTCTGCGTGACCGTGGCGGACAGCGGTCCGGGCATTCCGAGCGAAGAGTACACACGTGTGACGCAGCGCTTCGCGCGCCTCGACCAGAGCCGCAGCCTGCCGGGCAGCGGGCTCGGCCTGAGCCTGGTCAAGGCGGTCGCGGAACGTCATCGCGGCACGCTCGAGTTCGCCGACAACGCGCCCGGTCTGCGCGTCAGCCTGCGCCTGCCGGCATGAAATCGGTAGCGCTCAGATGAAAGCGCAGCGCCGCCAATTGTCATAGAAGCGGCGCGCCAGCTCGTTGAACGCGGCGAGCCGGGCCGTGCAGTCGCGGCGCAGTGTGTCGACGCCGTGCTCGCCGAGGGTGCGCTGCAGGGCGTCGCGGTAAGCCGGGATCGCGGCCCAGTCGTCGACGGTCGAGGCGATTACTTCGACATGGAACTGGAAGCTGAACGCGTGCGAGTCGATCGCGAGCGCCTGCACGGCGCATGCCGGCGAGCTGGCCAGTACCTGCGCGCCGGCGGGCGGCCGGCGTACCTCGGCCCCGTGCCACTGCAGGCACTCGAAGCGCGCCGGCACGTCGGTGAGAAATCCGTGCGCGCGGCCGGCCGGTGTCAACGTGACCGGCAGCACCCCCACCTCGGCGCGCTCCGCCGGGCCGACTTCGCCACCGAGTGCCGCGGCCAGCAACTGGTGGCCGAGGCACACCCCGAGGAACGGTCGGCCGGCCTGCACCCAGCGACGGATCGCGGCCTTCTCCGCGGCAAGCCACGGATGCGCGTGTTCTTCCCAGGTATCCATCGGGCCGCCCATCACGATCAGCGCGGCGTAGTCGTCCAGCGGGGGGATGCTCGCATCCTCGTCGAATTCGACAGTGTCCCAGGCGATACCGTCAGCGCGCAGGTAATCGCGCAGGATGCCGGGGTGTTCCACCGCGACGTGCTGGAAAACGAGGTAGGGCTGCGCCATCTCAGGTGCGCGGCGATGCGCGGCGGGCGGTGGACCTGCGTGGCCGCAGCCGCGGCGCGGGCGCGCATCGCGCTCGGCATGCCCGGCCGGTGCGCTCCCCCGGGGCGCGGGTGGCGTAAACGATCGCTGCCTGGCTCATGACGGACGACTCCTCCGCGGGGACGGTGCGGTGGCGCCATCAGCGCGCTGCGCGCTCGATGACACTGTTACGAGCGACGGCCGGGCGGAACCCGGCCGTCGGCGCCGTGGCCGGGGCTGGTCGGACCTTGGAACGACCTCCCGGGACCTCGACGGAGCATGGACAAGGATGGCGCACGGCGCAAGCATGCCGAAGCAGTGCTCCTGGCGATGCCCGCAGCGCACAGACGTCCGTCGACATGGCCGCCCCGGCCGCCGGTGGCGTGGCCGGGTGCGGAAGGACGCCTGCCGGCTAGCGGCGACGATCGCGACATATCCGCGCGCCGGGCGATCCGTTAGGCTAGACGCAATTCCAGCCTGTTACCGATTCCTCGCATGAGCCAGACCGACGCCGGCGCCGACACCCTGATCCGACTGCGCAATCTCACCATCGACGACCACGTCGGTCTCGAGCGGCTGGAGAACGTCGTCTACCCGGATCTCGGCGGCGCCTGGCCGCGCCACACCATCGACGGTCTGCTCGAGGAGTTCCCCGAGGGACAGCTGTGCATCGAGGACAACGGGCGCATCGTCGCGGCGGCGCTGACCGTGCGCGTCGACTACAACCGATTCTCCTCGCCGCATCGTTACCGGGACCTGGTCAGCGCCAGGCTCGAGATTCACCACGAGCCCGAGGGGGACGCGCTCTACGGTATCGACGTCATGGTCGATCCGGAGTACCGCGGCTATCGTCTCGGCCGGCGCCTGTACGACGCGCGCAAGGATCTCTGCATGGAGCTCAACCTGCGGGGCATCCTCGCCGGCGGACGCATCACCGGGTACGCCGAGCATGCCGATACCATGACCCCGGCCGAGTACATCGACCGGGTGCGCCGCCAGGAGCTCGACGACCCGGTGCTGAACTTCCAGCTCTCCAACGACTTCCAGGTCAAGCGCATCATGCGCGCCTACCTGCCCGAGGACGAGGCCAGCCGCGGCTACGCGACGCTGCTGGAATGGGACAACCTCTACTACGAACCGCAGGACAAGCCGCTCGTCGAGGTGCCCAAGACCGAGGTGCGGGTCGGCGTCGTGCAATGGCTGATGCGTACCATCGGCTCGCTCGACGAGCTGCTCGCCCAGGTCGAGTTCTTCGTCGATTCCCTGTCGGATTACCGTGCCGACTTCGTGGTCCTGCCCGAATTCTTCTCGATGCCGCTGATGGGCGTCGGGCGCAACGAGGACAAGGCCGCCGAGGCGATGCGCAGCCTGGCCGACTACACCCCGGCCATCGTCAGCGCGCTGAGCGATTTCGCCATCAGCTACAACGTCAACATCGTCGGCGGCAGCATGCCGCTGCGCGAGGGCGACGATCTCTACAACGTGGCCTACCTGTGTCACCGCAGCGGCCGCGTGGACAGCCAGTACAAGATCCACATCACGCCGGACGAGCGGACGTTCTGGATGATCCGCGGCGGTGACGGCCTGCGCACCTTCGACACCGACGCGGGCCGGGTCGGCATCCTGGTCTGTTACGACGTCGAGTTCCCGGAGCTCGCGCGCCTGCAGGCGCTCGCGGGCCTCGATATCCTGTTCGTGCCGATCTGGACCGATACCAAGAACGCCTTCCTGCGCGTGCAGCGCTGCGCGCAGGCACGGGCGATCGAGAACGAATGCTACGTCGTCGTCGCGGGCAGCGTCGGCCACCTGCCGCAGGTCGAACATCTCGACCTGCAGTATGCACAGTCGGCGGTCTACTCGCCGTCGGATTTCGCGTTTCCGCACGACGCCATCATTGCCGAAACGACGCCGAACACCGAGCAGCTGCTCGTCGTCGACCTCGATCTCGGCAAGCTATCGGAACTGCGCAAGGAGGGGTCGGTGATGAATCTCGCCGACCGGCGCGGCGATCTCTACGAACTCGGCTGGCGCGGGCGGCGCAACTGACAGGCGGGGAGGAAAGCTGATGCACTTGGGCTTCATCGGAACCGGGCGCCTCGCCGCGCCGATGATCGAGAACCTGCTGAGCGATGGGCACCGGGTCACGGTGTGGAACCGCAGCCGCGACAGGACCCAGCCGCTCGTGCGCGCCGGCGCCCGCGTGGCGGCGAACGCGGCGGCCGTGTGCCAGCCGGGCGGGATCGTGTTCAGTTGTCTCGCCGATGACGACGCGCTCGATGCCGTCCTCGCCGACGGCGAGGTGGTCGCAGCGCTCGGGCTCGCCGGGGTGCACGTCTCCACGAGCACGATCTCGGCGGCTTGCGCGGAGCGCGTGGCGCGCGCGCACGAGGCGGCCGGCGCACACTATGTCGCCGCCCCGGTGTTGGGCCGGCCGGACGCCGTAGCCGCGCGCGCCCAGTCTTGGCTCGTCGCCGGACCGACGGCGGCCAAGGCGCGCGTGCACGACGTACTGACCGCGCTCGGGCGACGGGTTTTCGACTTCGGCGAGCAGCCGGCGGCGGCGAACCTTGCCAAGATCAATTTCAATTTCCTGATCGCCTCGGCGATCGAGGCGATGGCGGAATCGTTCAGCGTCGTCGAGAAGGCCGGGCTGGACCCGCGCACGTTCTTCGAGATGGTCGTTGGCAGCGCGTTCGCTTGCCCGCTTTACCAGAACTACGGCCGCATCCTCGTCGAACGCGATTGGGACGAGGCGGCGTTCCGTCTCGCGCTGGGGCTCAAGGACGTGCGTCTCGCGACGAGCACGGCGGCCGGGCACGGCGCGCGCATGCGCCTCGGCGAACTGCTCGAGGAACGCTTCGCCAGTGCCGTCGAGAAGGGATACGGCGAGAAGGACTGGACGGCAGTCGCACTCGACGTGCGTGCCGAGAGCGGTCTCGGCGGCTGAGGCGCGTGCGCGGGCGGCTCGCGCGGCAGCGTCCCGCCGCGGGCGATAGCGAAGACCGCCGGGCCCGTTCCCGGGCCGGGCGCGAACGATTCCCTTCAGCTCTCAACCGAGGAGGTTTCAGCGTTGGCTCAATTCCAAGGATTCCCGCGTGGCTGCCTGCCCTTCCTGAAGCAGCTGGCGAAGAACAACAACCGGCCGTGGTTCAACGAGAACAAGCAGCGCTACGAAGACTGCGTGCGCCACCCGGCACTCGCCTTCATCGCCGACATGGACGCCGAGATCCGCAAGCTTTCACCGAACTTCCTGGCCCTGCCGCGCAAGGTCGGCGGTTCGCTGATGCGGGTCTACCGTGACACGCGCTTCGCCAATGACAAGACGCCGTTCAAGACCAACATCGGCATCCAGTTTCGCCACGAATCGGGCAAGGACGTGCATGCGCCCGGTTTCTATGTCCACATCGAACCGGGCAACTGCTTCCTGGGCGCCGGCATCTGGCGGCCCGAGCGGCCGGTGCTGAACGCCATCCGCGAGTTCATCGCCGACAATCCCAACGCCTGGCGGCAGGCGACGCGCACGGGCGGGTTCAAGAAGCGCTGGGTGCTGGCCGGCGAGAGCCTGGTGCGGCCGCCGCGCGGGTTCGATCCCGAGCACCCGTTGCTCGACGATCTCAAGCGCAAGGATTTCATCGCCCTGATGCACTTCGACGAAGCAGAGATCGGCACGCCCGCGTTCACGCGCTTCGCCGGAAAGCACTTCAAGGACGCGGCGGACCTGATGGCCTACCTGTGCATGGCGGTGGACGTCGAGTACTAGCCGACCAGCCCGGTGGAGCGGGAGCGGTCTGTCGGCAGCGGGCGGGTTTCTAGGTTTCCTGCCCGTAAGTCCTGATGTCGAGCAGCGTAGCGCTGACGTGACCGGCCTTGAGCGTCGTGTCGTCGGTGTCTTCGGCCGGATCGATGTCGGCCGCGGCAAGGCCGAAATGGTACTGGTCGCCTTTCTGGCGAAAGCAGTCGCGGTAGGTCGTGTGGCCGAGACGGGTGCGGCGAATGTCCGGGGTCTCGGCCGGCGTGAACGGGAAGTTGACGTTCCAGGTCGTTGCTTCGCCGAGGTGCGCCTCGACCAGCGAATGCCATACCTGCGGCACGAGCGTGCCGACGAGCCGGCCGAGCGCGGCAGTGGTCTCCGGCCGGAAGGCGCGGTTCTGGTCCCAGTACAGGAAGTCCTCGCGCGCGAGTTCCTGTGACAGCGCGAGGCCCGGGATGCCGGCGATGTTGCCTTCGATGCACGCCCCGACCGTGCCTGAAGCGAAGATGAAGCCGAGGCCGACGTTCTTGCCGATATTGATCCCCGAGACGACGATGTCCGGCGGCTGGTCGAGCAGGTTGTAGATAGCGAGATTGACGCAGTCGGCGGGCGTGCCGGTCACCGACCAGGCCGGGAAATCATGGATCGCGATGCGTTCCGCGTAGAGCGGCCCGTAGCGCGTCATCGACTTGCCTTTCCAGCTCTGCTCCGTCGCGGGCACCGCGACGTGCAGGTCGCCGAGTTCGCGCAGTGCATCGATGGCGAGATGGAACAGGGGCGAGTCGTGGCTGTCGTCGTTGGTCAGCAGGATGCGCGGCCGGGTGGCGGTCACTGGTCTCGATTTCCTGGTGCAGGGGAGGAGCGACTATCCCAGTCACGGCACGCGCTGACAAGGGCAGGCCGGCGCCATCCCCGGGGTCGGCCCGTTTCGCATCCCCGTTCGAGCGCGACACCGCGCAAAAGTGTCAGACACTTTTGACCTGACACGTGCGCGCTGCAGCGGGCAAAAGTGTCTGACACTTTTGCACACTTTTTGACCATGTTCGCGCCGGTCCGCGGGGTTGCGGGTGGGTTCAGAGGTAGTGCCAGCGCGGAAAGGCGGCGGCCTGGCCGTGGTAGCGGCCGTTGGTATCGACGATGTTCCACACCGTGACGTCCTCGATCACGAAGCGCCGCCCGCTGGCGGCAATGCGCACGCCGCGGTAGCCCTCGGCATATCCCCGTTCGCGGACCTCGCGCATGAACCGTTCGCGGGCTTGTTGGTTGCCGCTTTCGGCCGACGCGCGCGACGGTGTTGCGATCAGTGTGGCCCAGTCGAGTTCGAACAGTCCGAGCGCGGTGCGGTTGGCGTAGTCGAACAGCGGGTCCTCGCCGGTCCCGTGCGAGAGCAGGGCGAAGTCCGCTTCGAACACCGCGCGGGCCAGTGCGGCGCCGGTCTCGGGACCCGCGTACAGGGTCCGCCCGGTCAGGCGCAGGTGGCTGTCGAGCAATCGCTCGACGTGCGCGGCGAGCCAGCGGTTGCCGGCGTCCGGCGCGGCCGGTGCGGCCGCCGCGCTGGCGCTCACAGACCCTTGGCGACCGCGCGCTGGATCGACAGGGCGATCGTCTGCGGCGTCTGTGCGCCGGAGAACAGCAACCGGCCGTTGAACAGGAAGGCGGGTACGCCGTTCACGCCGAGTTCGTGCGCCTCGCGTTCCTGGCGCTCGATTTCCTCGTCGCCGCCGGCGCCGCGGAGCAGCGTCTCGATGGCGTCCGCATTGAGACCCGCGGCAGCGGCGATGTCGACCAGCGTCGCAGTGCTGCCGATGTCGCGTCCGTCGACGAAATAGGCCTGGAACAGAGCATCGACGACGGCATCCTGGCAGCCGGCGCGGCCGGCGGCCTCGATCAGCCGGTGCGCGGCGCGCGTGTTCGGCGTGCGTGCGATGCGCTCGACCGCCATCGGCAGGCCGTCCGCGCGCGCGTTCGCCGCGACGTTGGCGTAGAGCTGGTTGGCATATTCGACCGAGCCGAACTTGGCCTCGCAGTAGGCGCGCCGATCCATGCCTTCGCGCGGCATGCCGGGATTCAGCTCGAACGGGCGCCAGCGAATTTCGAGATCGACCGCTTCGTCGAGCATCGCCAGTGCCTGGCCGAGACGGTGCTTGCCGATGTAGCACCACGGGCAGACCACGTCCGAGACGATGTCGAGGCGGGCGCGAACGGGCTGGGCGTCGGTCGGCATGGCGATGGCTCCGGAAGTGGACGCGGCATTGTGGGCGTCGCCGCGCGCGGCCGTCAACGCGCGCTGCGGGCATAATGAGCGCCCCGCAGGCGAGGAGTGCATCGATGACCATCCACAAGCTCAAGCTCGGCGAGCACCATTTCGCCGTGACCGAGGAAGGACGCGGCGAACCCGTGCTGATGCTGCACGGCTTTCCCGATTCGGCGCGGCTGTGGCGCCACCAGATCCCGGCGCTGGTCGATGCCGGCTACCGCGTGATCGCACCCGATCAGCGCGGCTTCGGCGCTTCCGACAAGCCGCAGGAGGTTGCCGCCTACGCCCTGCCGGAAGTGCTCGGTGATGCGCTCGCGTTACTCGACCACTTCGGGCTGGAACGCGTGCGCCTCGTCAGCCACGATTGGGGTGCGGCGGTCGGCTGGGCGCTCGCCGCGTGGCATCCCGAGCGCGTCGAGCGCCACGCCGCGCTCTCGGTCGGGCACCTGAGTTCACTGTGGAACGCGGGCCTCGCGCAGCGCCGCTTGGCCTGGTACATGCTCCTGTTCATGCGCCAGGGGCTGGCCGAGGACATCCTGATGCGCCAGGACTGGCAGTTCTTCCGCGACCTGTGGGGACATCATCCGGAGATGGACACCTGGCTCGCCGACCTCGCGCGCCCCGGCGCGCTGACCGCGGCGCTGAACTGGTATCGCGCCAACGTCGACATCGACACCTGGACCGAGGAAGGCTGGGTGATGCCGCGCGTGAACGTGCCGACGATGGGGATCTGGAGCAGTGGTGACATCTACCTGACCGAAACGCAGATGGTCGCTTCCGGGCAGTACGTCGACGCACCGTGGCGCTACGAGCGGATCGAGGGCGCAACGCACTGGCTGATGCTCGACCAGCCGCGGCGTATCACCGCGCTGCTGCTGGATTTTCTCGGCGCGTGAGCCGTTTCAGGGCGTCATGTGCGCACCGAGGATCACGCCGATGATGCGGCAGGGCTCGTCGTACGGGTTGCGCCATGCGTGCATGGTGCCGCTCTGTACGGCGACGTCGCCGGCGCGCAGCTCGGTGGCCGAACCGTCGTCGAGCTCGAGCACGATGCGCCCGGCGATGACGTAGAGCAGGTCGATGGTCGCGGAGCGATGCATGCCGGGTGCGTCCGGATCCATGGTATCCATCAAGCCCGGGAAACGCGCCTCGACCGCGGCCCGGGTCGCTGCCGGATCGGCATCCGGCTCGGCGTCCGCACGCGCAGCCGCGGGCAGCTCGGGACCGACCACGAACTCGATCAGCCGGAAGCCACCGAGCGGCGCGAACCAGGTACGGAAATCCGGCATGCCGCCGTCGTCGGGGTAGCGCATCGGCGCGTCGGCGCCCCACAGGGTGGTCAACTCGATGCCCGGCATGCCCGGTACGGGGCGCGATTGCACGGTGTCGTCGCGTGCGACGATCGAGCGTCCCTCGGCGTCGTGGCCGGTGACGACACGGCGGAAAACGGACATGGACGGTCTCCCTTCGAGTGGTGTTGCGGCCGATTCTACGCGAGCGCCGCAGCCGGCCGGCGGCCCGGCGGGAACGCCGACACCGCGCAGCCGGCGCCGTCCGGGAAAAGCTGCGTGTCCCGCGTCTTGCCGCTGGCGGCGCAAGTTGTCGCGCCGCGCGCCGATGTTGAGTGTGACGATGGGCGCGCTCGCGGGCCGGTCACGCACCAACGCGACCGGCACGGTCGCGGCGCCGCGCGCCATCGGCACCGTGACCTGGGCCGCACCGGGCTATCATCGATGCAGCGGCGCCGGGGCCGTGGACGTTGCGCCCGCGGTGGAGATGAGTCATTTGCGCCATGATCGCCTATCGCCCTGACATCGACGGACTGCGTGGCATCGCCGTGCTCTCGGTGGTGTTGTTCCATGCCGGCCTTCCGGGCGTCCCGGGCGGATTCGTCGGGGTCGACATCTTCTTCGTCATCTCGGGTTACCTGATCACCTCGATCATTCTCGCCGAGCATGCCGAAGGGCGCTTCAGCTACCTGCGTTTCTACGAACGCCGCGCACGGCGCATCCTGCCGGCCCTGTACACCGTTATCGCGGTGACCCTGGCAGCGTGCTGGCACATGCAGACGCCCGACGAGTTCGTCGACTCCGCGCAGCAGGCCGTGGCTGCCCTGCTGTTCGCAGCCAACGTCTATTTCTGGTCGAGCACGGACTATTTCAGCACTGCCGCCGAGTTCAAGCCGCTGCTGCATACCTGGTCGCTCGGCGTGGAAGAACAGTTCTACCTGGTCTTTCCGGCGCTCGCCATGCTGCTCGCGCGGCGGGGGTTGCTGGTGCGCCTGGGGCTGCTGCTGTTGCTGATCTCTCTGGTGGCCTGCGTCTACACGACGGCGACGGCCGAAGTCGCCGCGTTCTATCTTTTGCCGTTCCGCGCCTGGCAGCTGCTGTGCGGGTCCCTGCTGGCTGCCGCGCCGGGCTTCGCCCGGGCCTGGCGTCCCGCCGTACTGGACGGCGTCGCGCTCTGCGCAGCGCTGCTGCTGCTCTTGCCGCTGGTCTGGTTCGACGAGGGTACGGCCTTTCCCGGGATCGCCGCGGCGGCGCCGACCTGCGGCGCGACGCTCGCGATCCTGGTCGGTTTGCGCCGGCCGCAAACCTGGTTGCCGCGCCTGCTCGCGTGGGCGCCCTTGCGCGGCCTCGGCCTCGTGTCCTACTCGGTCTACCTGTGGCATTGGCCGGTGCTTGCCGGGTTGCGCACCTGGCACGCGTCGACCGAGCTGCCACCGGGCAGCGCCTGCATCGGCGTCGTCACCTCGCTGGTGCTCGGTTACCTGTCGTGGCGCCACGTCGAGCGGCCGTTCCGCGAGCGGGCACGCGTGCCGCGCGCACGGTTGTGGCGCCTCGCGGCGGCGACGAGCGTCCTCCTGCTCGGCGGCGGCCTGGCGACGGTGCACAGCGCCGGGTTTCCCGCGCGTCTCTCACCCGAGGCGCGCGCGCTGCTGGCGCTCGAACCGGATGCGCTGCGCGACGATTCCTGCCTGTGGCAACACGCGGCCGACATCGCGGCCGGCGACGCCTGCCTGTTCGATACCTCGCGTCCGGACGCGGCGCCGCGCGTCGCCCTGTGGGGGGATTCGCACGCCGGCACCATGCGTCGCGAGTTTGCCGGACTTGCCGTCTCGCACGGCATACAGGGCGTCTTCCTCGGCCGCATCGGCTGTCCGCCGCTGCCGGGCATCCTGAAGACCAATTTTCCGGGGGGCGAGGCCTGTCTGCGTTATACCGATGCCGCACTGTCCCTGCTCCTGGCACTCGACAGCGTGGAACTCGTCGTCATCCACGCGCGCTGGGCCCTGTCGGTCGAGGGCACGCGCTTCGGTGACGAACCCGGACGGCCGTACATACTCGACGATACGCGCCACCGGCACGCTGAGCCCGGGGACAACCCGGCCCACGTCGCGCGCGCGCTGCGCCGGGCCGTGCAGGCGTTGCGGGCCGCGGGCAAGCGGGTGCTGCTGATCGGCGGCGTGCCCGAGAGTGGTTACGACGTGCCACGCGCCGCCTTCGCGAGCGTCATGCTGGGGCAGCCGCGTCCGTTGCGCCAGGCTCGGGCGGTATTCGAGCGTCGCCAGGAACGCTCGCGGGCGATGCTGCGTGACGTCGCCGCCGAGATGCAGGTCGACCTCCTCGATCCCGCCGGCTTCTTCTGCGATGACCGCTATTGCGTTGCGACCCGCGACGGTGTCGCGCTCTACCGCGACGACGATCACATCTCGCCCGCCGGTGCGGCGCCGATCCTGGAAGCCGTTGCCGCCCGCTGGCAGCTCGCGCCGGGCCGCGCGCGACCGTGACGCGCCGTCCGCTCGCGGCGGCCGGCTTCAGCGTGCCAGTACCGCGAGCATCGGGGCGAGGTTCTCGTTGCCGGCCTTGTCGCGAAAGAAGTCGAGGTGCTCGACGTCGATCAGGCCCTGGTTCGCCCACTGCCGCGCGAGGTCCGGATCGCAATGGTCCGTTACGCTGTCGAAGCCGGCCTTGCCGAGCGCGGTGGTCAGCGTGTGCTTGGAGAAGAAGACCAGGTGGTTGCGGGTGAAGCCCTCCCAGCGTTCGAGCTTGAGCCGATGCTGCAGGCTGGCTGCATTGACGGTGTAGACGATCAACAGCCCGCCAGGCCGCAGCACGCGGCGGATATCCGAGAACATGCGGATGGGGTCGTCCAGATGCGCGGCCACCGACCACAGCGTGACGGCGTCGAAGAAGTCGGGTTCGAACGAGTCGCTGTCGAGATTGCCGACGGCAACGTTGTCGAGCCCGAAATGGGTGCGTGCGTAGTCGATGCAATCGGCGGCGAAATCGACGCCCCAGGGTTCCCAGCCGTGCTGCGCGATGTGGTTGAGAAACAGGCCATAGCCGCAGCCCACGTCGAGGATCCGCTTACGCGGGAAATCGCGCGTCGCCGCGGCGAAACCGAGGTCCCCGAGTACCTCCGCGTAACGGCGCTGGCGGCCGGCGGTGTACTCGCCGCTGAGGAATTTCAGGTAGTTGTTGTTATAGGCGGCTTCGAGCGCTTTCGGCAGGTAGGTCGGGTTACGACGCAGCAAGCCGCAGTCGATGCATTGCACGACGGTGTAGCCGAGGCGATTGACGTTGGTGACTTTCTGCGGCGTGATATTGCGGCGCAGGAGGAAGCTCGCGAGCTTCGCCGTGCGGTCGACGCCGAGGGTGTGCGTGGCCGCGGCGAGTCCGCGGTGCGCGGCGGCCGTCAGCGGCCGGTTGCCGAACACCGTGCGCATGCGGATCGCGGTGCGCTCGTGGAACACGGTGTAGCGGCGCTCGCCGCAGACCGGGCAGGGCACGTAGACGTACATGTCGGCATCGGGTGCGTGACGGAACAGAAGCTGCTGCTCTTCGGCGTCGTGCACGAGCTTGGTGCTGTAGCTGTGCCGGCGGGCCTGCCACTCCCGTTCGACGAGCTTGTATTGTTCCGGCGTCAGTTTCATGCGTGTCTCCGAAGCGAGCGCGAACTCGCGCATTCTAGCGGGTGCGGCGAGGGGAGGGGGCTTGCCGGCAAGCGGCAAGCGGCCGCCGCCCGGCGCTGCGCACGGAACCGGGCACCGTGCGGTTCCGGTCACGCGGCGCAGCGTGCCGCCTGGCGCGGCGCGCGTGCCCTTCGTGCGAGCCGCGCCGACCCGGCATTTCGATGCCCCCGCGGCCCCCTCGACTTCGTGGCTGGCACACGAGTTGCAACGTGTCGGTGATGCCTCTGTACGTTACCAGCCTCTAGCGGCGCGACTGCGCCAATCCTGATGCGAATGCTGCATGCCCTTCCGCACCCCGGCACGCCGCCGCTGCGCGACACCCCGGTGGGCCAACCGCGCGGCAACGATGCGACCGTCGCGAAGCCACCGTCACCCGGTACGGGGAGCGCGTTCGGCGACGACGGCCTGACCTTTGGCGACGTGCTGGACGTGATCAACCCGCTGCACCATATCCCGCTGCTGGGTAACATCTATCGCAAGGTCAGCGGAGACAGCATCGCCCCGGCCGCACGCATCGGCGGCGGCGCGCTGTTCGGCGGTCCGCTCGGTGCCGCGGTCGCGGCCGCCACGGTCGTGGTTGCGAGTCTCGCGAGGGGCGACGGCAGCGGAGACGACGATCCCGGCAATGCGGCGCCCCGCGCAGGCGGGCCCGGTGGCTGGATGGTTGCCGCAGCTCGACCGGCGCATGCGCCGGCGACAGCGGATGACGCCGTACCGGCCGGCGATACCCGCGAAGCCGTCGCGACGTCGCCGCCGCCCGCCCGTGGCGGCTGGATGGTAGCCGCGGCACGTGCTGCGCCGCCTGCGGCCGGGCGTACGGCGGGCGAGCCACCGGCCGATGTCATCGCGAGCGCGCCGCACGCGGCACAGCCGGAACCTGCCACGGCGAGCACCGCGCCAGCGGCGGTGCGGCGCGGCGGCTGGATGGTGGCCGCGGCGTACGCCGTCACCGACAGCATGCAGCGCGAGGACAAGGACGCGCACCGCGAGCGCCTCGAGACCGTCGCCTGAGCATCGCGCCGGGCGCGCGGCGCGGCCGGACCACCACGGGGCTGCCAGGGGAGGGGCGCTCACGGGAGCCGTGGAAATAGTGCCCCCCGAAACGCAGACGGCGGCCCGGGGGACCGCCGTCCATGTGTGCGGCCGCGCAGGGCGCGGCACCGTGGTCAGGCGAAATGCGGCATGATTTCACGTGCGACCTGGTCGACCACTTCGCGCGTCGGGCGAATCGGCTGGATCGCCACCTGGTGGACGCCGGCATCGCGCATCGCCTCGATCATCCCGATGACTTCGGCCTTGGTGCCGGTCAGGGTCGTGGCCTGGATGATTTTCTTCGTCATCAGCGCTTCGTGCTCGGGACGCAGGTGCTGCAGGTAGCCCTCGTAGAGCTTGAGGTGGCGCGTCTCGATCGGGGCATCGGGCTCGCGGTAGACGCCGGTGAACTGCATCAGCTCGTCGCGCAGCGAAGCGGGCATGACCTCGGGGTACTTGTGGCACGACAGCGCGAAGATGTTCGAACTCGAAGCCACCATCGGGCCGACCGCCTCGCGCACTTCGCGCGTCTCGATCTGTTCGTCGGAGTCGGTCAGGTAGAAGGCCGTCATCGACAGCACGTAGACGTCGTCGGGGTTGCGTCCCGCTTCCTCCGCGCCCTTGCGCACGTTGTCGACCATCCACTTGACGAGATCGGGATGGACCGCGCCGAACAGGATCACGCCGTCGGCGACGCGCCCGGCGAGCTGCGCCACGCGCGGGCCGCTGGCGGAGATGTAGATCGGGATATAGTCCTTGACGTTGATGTAACCCATGTCCGGGTTGAGAAACTTGATCTTGCGATGGCGGTCGCCTTCGCTGTAGTCGGTGATCTTGCCGTCGAACAGGTCGCGGCAGATGCGCACGTGCTCCTCGAGTTCGGCGACCTTGGCCGCCGGCATGCCGAGCGTGCGGCGCGTGGTGTTACCGGTGCCGATACCCATGACCGCGCGACCGGGGGCGAGCGAGTTGATCGTCGCCATGCCGCAGGCCGACAGCGGCGCGATGCGCGAGGCGGGGTTGGTCACGCCCGGGCCGAGCTTGATCTTACTGGTGCGGTCGGCGCACAGCGCGAGCGCTGCGTAGACTTCGCTGCCGAGCATCTGCGAGTCGTACAGCCAGGCATGCGAGAACCCGTGGTCCTCGGCGAACTTGACGTCGCCATGGATGTGGCAGTCGCCCATGAATACGAAACCGAAATCCATTGTCTCCCCTCCTCGAAGGTGTGTGGTGCGCTGGTGGTGTAACAGGCCGCGGGCCGGGCCGGCAGCTTATCGACACCGACAGGTATATATCAATTAAATCGTGGGTATATCAGCTCAGGCAGGCGGTCAGCCAGGCGCCGATGTCACGAATCTCCTCGAGGTCCACGCCGTGTTCGACGGCGTAGTCGCGGTACTCGACGGCATAGCCCATACCGGTCAGCGTGCGGCTGGCCTGTTCGCCGAGGCTTGCGGGCACCAGGGTGTCGTGGCGGCCGTGACAGATGAGAATCGGCATGCCGGCGCTCGCCGCGTGCGGTTCGATGCTCGCCTGCGTTGCGAAGTAGGTCGAGATCGCGACCAGCCCGGCGAGCCGTTCGGGCCAGGTCAGGGCGAGTTCGTAGCCGACCGCGCCGCCCTGCGAGAAGCCGGCGACGACGATGCGCTCGCTGGGGATCCCGCGTTCGTTTTCGCGGCGCAGCAATTCGGCCACGGCGGCGGCCGAGGCGCGCAGCTGGGTTTCGTCGACGCGGCGCTCCAGATCCGTCGCGACAATGTCGTACCACGCCGGCATGACGTAGCCATCGTTGATGGTCACCGGCATCGAGGGCGCATGGGGAAACACGAAGCGCACGGCGAGCGATGCCGGTAGTCCGAGGTGCGGCACGACAGGTTCGAAGTCGTGGCCGTTGGCACCGAGGCCGTGCAGCCAGACGACGCTGGCGGTCGCCGGCACGGACGGTTCGATTTCGACGCACGGCAGCAAGGCCACGCGCTCAGCCCCCGGCCAGTTCGAGCGCCACGGGCACGGGCGTCGAGAGCATGTCCAGCACCGGGCAATGCTGGTCGACCATGGCCTTGAGCCGGGTCAGGTCGTCGCGCGGCGCGTCCGATACGAGGTGCACGCGCCCGCGAATACGCTGAAATCCGGCGCGCACTGCCGCGTCGACGCCGAAGAATCCGCGCAGGTCGATATCGCCCTCGAGTTCGACGGATACACTTTCCAACGGGATGCCCAGCGCTTTCGCGTAGGCCTGGTAGGTGATTTCCTGGCAGGCGCCGAGCGCGCCGAGCAGCAGCTCGATGGGGTTGGGACCGGCATCGCTGCCGCCGAGTTGCGGCGGTTCGTCGACGACCACGCGGTGTTCACGGATCTGCACATCGGAGCGAAAGCCCGTGTGCAGCTTCGAGCGCGAGGTGAACGTGGCCAGCGCGCGTGCGGGTGTACGGCGCAGCTCGTCCTGCTTGGCGCGGATGGCCTCTTGCATGGCATCGCTCATGAGAATCGGTTCCCGACGTTGGCTCGGGTATCATCATACGCGAGTAGCAGTGCGGGGCAGGGCATGAATACGAGGTCAGAGGTTGCCATCGTCACCGGTGGTGCATCGGGTATCGGGCTGGCGCTCGGCAGTGCGCTGGCCGCGCGCGGCACGACGGTCATTCTCGCCGACATCGACCGCGCGGGCGTCGAGTCCGCCGCCGCCCGCCTCGGTGAGCGGGTCAGCGGCGTCGCCCTCGACGTCACCGATGCCGCGGCCGTCGCCGCGTTGGTGGCGGACACCGTCGCCGCCCACGGCAAGCTCGACTTGATGTTCAACAACGCGGGCATCGCCATTTCGGGCGAAGCGCGGGACATCGGGGTCGAACACTGGCGGCGCGTGGTCGAGGTCAACCTGATGGGGGTGGTGCACGGCTGCGACGCGGCCTACAAGCAGATGGCGCGGCAGGGCCAGGGGCATATCGTCAACATCGCCTCGCTCGCGGGACTGGTGCCGTTCCCGACGAATGCCTCCTACTGCGCGACCAAGCATGCCGTGGTGGGCTTGTCGCAATCGCTGCGTGTCGAGGGCGAAGGGCTCGGCGTGAAGGTCTCGGTGGTCTGCCCGGGCTTCATCGCGACGAACATTTTCAACGCCTCGCAGGCCGTCAACGTCGACCAGCGGCGGCTCGTCGACAATATCCCTTTTTCGATCGTGCCGGCCGACGAGGCCGCGCGCCGCATCCTTGCCGGTGTCGCGCGCAATCGCGCGGTGATCGTGTTCCCGGCCTACGCGCGCCTGTTCTGGTGGCTGCAGCGGTTGCACCGGGCACTCGCGCTGCCGCTGGCGCGCGGCATGATGCGCGATTTCCGCAAGCTGCGCCTGAAGGACTGAGCCGGTGGCCGAGGAAACCCCGCGGCGCGCGCTCGGCGCCGGTCTGGTCGGCTATCGCAACCGGCCGTTCAGCGTCGAGGTCGAGAAGGGGCGGCTGCGCCTGTTCGCCAAGGCGATCGGCGAAACCGACCCGGTATGGAGCGACGAGGAGGCCGCCCGCGCCGCCGGCTACCCGTCGCTACCGGTGCCGCCGACGTTCCTGTTCTGTCTCGAGATGGAGCGGCCCGACCCCTATGACTGGTTCGAGGAACTCGGCATTCCGCTCGGCCAGGTACTGCACGGCGAACAGGCTTTCACCTACCACGAAGCGTGTTTCGCCGGTGACGTGCTGCACTTCGAGGCGGAGATCGTCAACGTCTTCGCCAAGAAGGGTGGTGCGCTCGAGTTCCTCGTTCAGCGCAACGTGGTGACCAATCAGCACGGCCTGCGCGTCGCCGAGTTCGACCGCACCATTGTCGTGAGGCACGCCGCGTGAGCGCGCGGGTCGCGCCGCGCTTCGAGGCGGTCTCGGTCGGCGAACGTCTGCCGGCGCTGACCCTGCCGCCAATCACGCGCGCCACGCTCGCGGTCTATTGCGGCGCGTCGGGCGACCACAACCCGGTCCACGTCGATATCGACTTCGCGCGCGCCGCGGGGCTGGACGACGTCATCACCCACGGCATGCTGGTGATGGCCTACACCGGCCGCGTGCTCACGGATTGGGCACCACCGGCCGCGATCCGCCGCTTCGACACGCGCTTCCTCGCCGTGACCCGGGTCGGTGACGTGATTACGGCGAGCGCCCGGGTGGTCGAAAAGCTCGACGGCGCCGATGCGCGCTGCGTGCGCCTGGAGGTCGCCGCGGTCGACCAGCGCGGCGAGTGCAAGACCCGCGGCAGCGCCGTTGTCGCCCTCGCATGACGCACGCCGTGGCTGCCACGCCGCGGCGCGCGCGGCTGACCGCCGACCTGCTGTTCTGGGTGCAGGTCGCCGCTGCGCTCGGCTTCGGTATCTCGCAGCTGCTCGCGATGCGGACCACGGTCGAGGGCGTGAGTATCACCTGGATCGCGCTGTGGCTCGCATTCCTGCTGGTCAACCTGGTGCTGGCGCTGTCGGCGCTGCGCGTGGAGCCGGGCCGGGTGATCCGCCAGACCGTGGTGATATATGTCGTGTGGACAGTGGTTTGCGCGGCCAACCTCGCCTACCTGCTGATAGCCGGCGGGCGCTGGAACGAAGTCGACACGGTGACGGCGGCGATTACCGGCGCCGGCGTCCTCGCCGCCATCGTGGCCGGGCGGGCGCATGGCGTCGGGGTCTCCGATCCTTACGTGCGGGCAGCGTTCGCGGTGTTCTTCAAGGGCGTGCCGCAGCTCACGCTGGCATGGAACATTTACCGGCATGGCGGCGAAGGTATCGCGGTGTTCGCCTTCGTCGCCGGGCACGTGACCATCTGCCTGCGCCTGTGGCAGGTGCTGTACTCGATTCGCGAAGCCGGCTGGGATCGCAACCGCATCGGCATCGGCATCGGCGAAGCCGCCAACGAACTCAGCTGGATCGTCGCCACCGTGGTGTGGCTGCTGGTGGACTGAATCACGAAGCGAGGGAGGTTTCCGTCATGGTCGAAGTCAACGGTATGGCGCACGTCATCATCAGCGTCAGCAATTGGCCGGCATGCAAACCGTTCTACGAGTCGCTGCTGGCCTTTCTCGGGCTCGAGTGCGTGTTCAGCGGCGAAGAGATGATCTACTACGTCGGCGGCCGCACGGCGCTCGGGGTCGGCCGCTGCGCGCCCGAGTTCGAAGGACAGCGTTTCGTACAGAACAGCATCGGCCTGCACCACCTCTGTTTCCGCGCCCGCTCGCGTGCGGACGTCGAGGCCGTGCACGGGCATGCCGTGGGGCTGGGTGCGCGCATCGTGCATGCGCCGGAGGAAGGCGGCTGGGCCCCGGGCTACTACTCGGTGCTGTTCGAAGACCCGATCGGCACGCGGCTCGAAGTGAACCACGTGCCGGGGCAGGGCCTGCTCGCCGCCGACGTGAATTTCCAGGCCGGTGACGACTACCGCTAGCCCGGCGGTTTGATGATTCCGGCGCAGCGGCGTTGCCGCTGCGCCCGACCGAGAGCGATAAGGGGGAGAGATGAAAGTAGGCATCATGCCGCTGTTCGGCGGCGATACCGCGGAGCCCGGTTACGTCGCGCGCATCGCGCGCGGGCTCGACGAGCGCGGATTCCATTCGGTGTGGGCGGTAGACCACATCCTGCTGCCGATGGAATACACCTCGCGCTACCCGTACTCGGCCGACGGCTCGTTCCCGGTGGACCGCACTGCGCAGGGCCTCGAGCCGTTCAACCTGTTGTCGTTCATCGCCGCGCACACGAGCCGTATCCGCCTCGGCACCGGGGTGCTGGTCGTGCCACAGCGCAATCCTGCGCTGACCGCCAAGCAGGTCGCCGATCTCGACGTGCTTTCCGGCGGGCGCTTCGACTTCGGGGTCGGCGTCGGCTGGCTGGCCGAGGAGTTCGAGGCGCTCGGCGAGTCCTTCGCGCGGCGCGGCGCGCGCAATGACGACTACCTGCGGTTGATGCAGGCGCTGTGGCGCGACGGTGTCTCGAGCCACGACGGTGAATTTCAATCGTTGCCGCCGAGCACGCAGTATCCGCTGCCGGTGCAGCAGCCGCACCCGCCGTTCTATTTCGGCGGCGAATCGCCGGCTGCGCTGCGCCGCGTGGCGCGTTTCGGCCACTGGTACGGTCTCGACCTGCCGCCCGAGGAAATGCCGGCGAAGTTCGCCGAGCTGGCCGGCTACTGCGAACGCGAGGGACGCGACGTCGCCGAGGTCAAGGTCGCGGTGTGTCCCTACGCCCGGCCCTGCGACCGCGATACGCTGCGGCGCTACGAAGACGCCGGCGTCGACCAGGTCATCCTGGCCGCGTTCGTGCCCGGGCAGGACGCGATGGAGCGTGCCATCGACGACATCGCGCAGGCCCTGCTCGACTGAGTGACGGGCGGGGCCCGGCGGCCTGTCGGAGGTGCGCGCCGCGTCCTAGAAACGGAACTCGAAGTTGACGGTTGCCAGCAGCTGGCTGTCGTGCTGCGCGACGCCGTTGCTGTCGGGCGCGAACAGGTGGCCGCCGCCGTCGTAGCTGTCGAACTTCAGTTCCGGCCGCACCAGCAGGTGCGGACTGAGCAGCCAGCTCAGGTTCAGCGTCAGCGCCGTGACCTTGCCGCCGGTGGCGCCGACGCCGCTCCACAGCACGTTGGCAGCGTTCTCGTCGGCGAACCACTCGAGGCGCGCGCCGGCGTGCAGGGTCTCGGCGAGGCGGTAGCGGAAGCCCGCGTTGAGGCCGTACAGCGCGGCGTCGCGCGTGACGGCGAATGGCAGGGGCGCGAGGTCGCCGCCTTCCTGGGTCATGTAGACGCCTTCGACGACGAGGTCGAGCGCATCGTTCAGCGCGTGGGACACGGTAAGGTAGGCGATGAAGCGGTCGAGGTATTCATCGGTCGAACTCAGCGCGAGGTACTGGCTGCCGCCGCCGCGCGGGCGCGGGATGCCGTCTTTCACGCGGACGTCGTTGAAATCGTCCTCGCCGTTGCCGTAGGTCGTTTCGATGTCGACCCAGGTTGCCATGTCGGGGCTGCGCCAGCGCAGGTTCATGATGAACGAGGGCCCGCCCGCGCCGGAGCCGAAGTCGAGGCTGTTCCAGTCGCTGACGACGCCGAAGCCGAGGCTCGCGTGGCCGTAGCGCGGCGCCAGCGGCAGCTTGGCCTGGAGCAGGGCGCCGACGTGCTTGGCCGGCCCGGCGGAGAAGGCATAGGTCCGGCTGGCGAAGTAATTCGGCGGCACGAAGGGGTAGCCGATCTCGGCCGCCATCGGCGTGTGCCAGCTCCCGAGCAGCAGCGACGCACCGGCGCCGACCGGCAGGTAGATGTCGAGATACCACTGGGTAAGCGCAAGGCGGTGGGCGTCGTCGGCGTTCCAGGCCCAGTCGTCGAAGCCTTTCGTGTTCCAGTAGACGGCGTCCTCGCCGAACAGCGCCGAGACGCCCCAGTCGACGATGACGTCGTCGCCGCGTGGCCCCGGTAACGGCGTGATACGGCTCAATACGTTGCGGCGCGGGTCCGGTGCGAAGGGCCGGTTCGGCGGACAACCGGCGCCCTTGCACACGAGCACGCCGACGTGGTTCAGGTTGAGCCCGGCGTCCTGGGCCACGCCGCTCTGTGGCTGCGTATTGCGGGCCAGTCCCTGGGGCATGCGGCTCTCGGGGATGTCGTGGTTGGCCACGGCCGCCGAGACGTGGGCGAAGCCGACCACCGCGATCCCGTGCTCGCGCTCGAGGCCGTCGCCGGCGAGTGCGCGGAAGGCGCGCCCGTAAGGGCTGGCAGGCTCCTCGGCCGCGGGCTGCGTTGCCGCCAGCATGGTCCAGGCCCCGGCCAGGGCCAACCCGATCAGGCACCGTTTCATCGTTCGAGTCGATTCTGAGACATTTTGGAAGAGTATATTTATTTCATTAGGTTAACAAATAAATATGCGACCGATTCTAGGTCGGGAAGCGGCGCGTTGCACGCTGCCCTGCGGCACCTTCGGCGCCGCGCGGCGGGGCGCAGATGGCGTCCCTGGGAGGCCGCCGTCAGCGTCCGAACAGGTCTTCGACGCCCTCGCGCATGGCGCTACCGGCCTGCCTGAGCGTGTGCGCGGTGGCATCGAGCGCCCGGCGCGCCGCGCTCGCCGCGCGTTCGGCCGCACCGGCCCCGGGCGGTGCCTGTGTGCCGGCGGCGACGGCGCAGACATCGACATCCTCGCCGGCGCGATCGAGCAGCCCCTCGGCGACCAGCGACAGGCCGCCGCTGGCGAGTGCGGCCCCCGCGCGCGCGCCGGCCACGGCGAGCCCGGCGCTGTCGGTGGTCGTTTGCGGCGCCGTCAGCGTGCCCCCGATGCGCACGAAATCGGCGAACGTCGCCAGGTTGAGGCCGAGGCCCTCGCGCGCTTGTGCATCGAGGCCGAGGTCGAGTTCGCCCGCGGGGAGCCGGATGCTGCCGCCGCCGAGCACGCGCAGCTTGCGCGTCCTCAAGCCGATGCCGGTCGTGTTCTCGAAGCGCCCGGCGTGGAGCGGAAAGTTCGCGACCGCGCACTCGATGTGCACGCGGTCGTCACGCGACGCCAGCGGATTGATGGCGCCGAGCAGGCCCAGCACGACGTCGCCCTCGGCGGCGCTGGCGACGCGATCGGCGATCTCGAGATCGGCGAGCCGCGCGCGCAGGTGCCCTTCGCCGTCGGCCGCGATGGCAGCCAGCGAGGCGCCGGTGCCTGCGAACTCGAAGTCGAGGTCGACGCTGCCACCGCGCACGGCACGCCGCCAGTCACGGCTGACGAGCGGCGTTACCGCCACCTCGGTCAGGGTCAGGCGGCCGGCGAGGTCGGCTTCGCCGTTGCGCGCGTCGAGGCGCAGCGTCGCATTGACCTGCCCGTCGCCGAGTTGCAGTGCCAGGCGCGTGATCTCGAGCACGCCGTCCTCCAGGCGCGCGTCCACGGCCAGGTCGTCGAGTTCGACGTCACGGCCGCGTACGGCTTCCACCGCGGCTTCGAGCGCGACGTCCACGGCGCCGAACGCTTCCAGGGGCAGGGCGGCTGCGGGCAGGCCGGTGGAAGCCGCCTGCGCTTCGCCGCCGCGTGCCGCGCCCAGCGTCTCGAGGTCGAAATACGGTGACCGTATGCCGATCTGCAGGCGCGGCCGCGGCCCGTCCAGGGCGAGGCTGAGACGGCCGTCGGCACGCGACGGGCCGAGTTCGAGGGTCAGCGGGTCGAGCAGCAGGACGCCGGCTTCGTCGTGCAAACGCCCGTACAGCCGGGGGCGCTGCACCTGCGGCAAGTGGCGCTCGAGCAGGCGCCCCAGCGCGTCGAGCGAGGGACTCTCGAGCGAGAAGGCGAGATCGAGCCCGCGTCCGTTCACCGGCTCGGCTATGCTGCCATTGGTCTCCAGGCGCAGGTCGCGGTAGTTGGCGCGAATTTCCACCGGGTAAGGCGTCCCGTCGGTCAGTGCCCGCAGCGCGCCGAGACGCCCCGCGATGTCGATGCGATGACGGTCGTGGCTGGCCTCGGCGTGCAGCAGCAGTGGCTGGTCGGGACCGGTCGCGTCGATGTTCAGCCAGGCGATGCGGAACGTCGTCGTGTCCGACGCCGTGCCGCCGAGCCTGAACGTGATGTCTTCGAGCCGCACTTCTTCGAGGGACAGCGTCGGCAGATCGGCGGGCGGCGCGATCGCCGCCGCGCGCGGTGCGAACTGCCAGGTGGCGCGCTCGCCGTCGCGCTCGAGGGCGAACTCGGCGCCGTGCAGGGCAAGGCGCAGGATCTCGATACGGTGGCGCAGCAAGGGGCCGAGACGTACCCGGGCCTCGAGGCGGTCGACGCGCAAGAGGTCGTCCTGCGCGGCCCAGGCCGGGTTGCCGAGGCGAACGTCTTCGACCACCAGCGTGGGCGTCAGCGAGGGGCGCAGGCGGATTTCGCCGCCGATCGTGAACGGGCGTCCCGTCGCGCTGGCGACGGCATCGACGATGGCGGGCTTGTAACGCTCGATGTCGACCGTCAGGACGAGGACCAGCGCGGTCAGCACCAGCCCGAGCAGGACGAGCGCGGCGCCGCCAGCCAGGCGGCGCCACGGCAGGCGCGACAGGAGTCCGCGCCGCCGTCGACTGCTGCGCCGGCGGCGCCGCTTGGCGCCGTGGCGCGAGGGCGTGTCGCCGGGCGGCGACGGATCCGGAGATGGCGTGTCGTTCATGGCTCTGGGTGGTGTTGCTCGCGCTGGCGCGCCATCCCGCGGCGCGTCTCAGGCTCCGGCCAGGAGCAGAGGCACGCGCTGTTCGGCACCGCTCAGGCCGCCATGCTGGCCGCGCAGGTCGAACGCACGTTCGCCGATCACGCGGTCGGCGAGACTGTAGCGGCCGCGCGCGGCGAGAACGTAATCGCCGATGCGCGCGGCGAGTTCCGGATGGGGTTCGCCCGGGCCGTACCAACCGTCGGCCAGGAACGCCTCGGCGCGGTGCAGTTCGACTGCGTGCCCGAGTTCGCGCGCGACGTAGTCCTCGAACTCGTCGGCGGCGCGCGCGCGGACATAGGCGTAGGCGGCGCGCGGCTCGCCGCACAGCGGCAGGTTCAGCATTGCCTCCAGCGTGGGATGAGCGGACAGCTCGATGCGCTCTTCCGGGCCGCTGTCGATGAAGCCGTGGTCGGCCGTGATGATCAGCAGCGTGCCGCCGGCGGCGGCCGCGCTGGCGAGCGGGGCGAGCGCCCGGTCGAGCTCGCGGAAGTGGCCGGCCACGGCATCGCTCGAGGGTCCGTGCAGGTGGGCGAGCCGGTCCAGTTCCGGCCAGTACGCGTACAGGAAGTCCGCCTCGTCGTCCCCGGCGACGAAGCGCCCGAGGCGCCGGGCGAAGTCGTCGAGGTCCTGGTAGCCGTCGCGGCGCGCACCGGCCGCGAGCAGGCGGCTGAAATCGGACTCGGCGAGATCGGCCGGCAGCAGCGCTGCGGCGCGCGCGTCGATACCCGCGGCGAAGCTCGGCGCGTCGATCAGCGCCGCCGCTTCGATGCCGCTCGCGCTCAGCGGCCGGCGTGCAAAGCGCGGCACGAACGGCAGCACCGCGGTGACCGCGCCGAGGTGGCGGAAATGCATGAACCAGCCGGTCAGGCCGTGCTGCTGCGGCGGCAGGCCGCTCATGAACGTGGTCACGGCGGAGGCCGTGGTCGGCGGGAAGACGGAGGTCATGGTGCCGGCCTGCCGGGCGGCGAGTTCGCTGCCGCTGCCGATCTGCGCCAACAGGTCTGCGCCGAGGCCGTCGATCTCGAGCAGCGCGACGCGGCGCGCCTCGCGCACGCGCGCCGGCGGCAGCAGGTTCAGCGGCGCGCACGTCGATGGCGGCGCGCCGAGCGCGTCGCCCAGGGTCGCCATCAGGTTGGCGATGGAGCCGCCGGCATAGTCCGGCCGGGTGACCGTGAGATCGTGCGCGAGCATGTGGCGCGCCTCAGGAGCTGCACGAAAGCATCGAGCAACCGGCGCGGTGCCGCGCCCAGTCCGGGCGCGGCGCGGCGTAACGTTCCCGGCCGGGCTGCTCGTCGTAGGGATGCCGCAACACGTCGAGCAGTTCCTCCACGCCACCCGCGTCGCCCTGCTCGGCGCGGTCGATCGCGAGCTGCGCGAGGTAGTTGCGCAGCACGTAGCGCGGATTGACCGCGTCCATGCGTTCTCGCCGGGTCGATTCGTCGACCCCGGCGGCTTGCAGACGGGCGGCGTAGCGCCCGAGCCAGTCGGTGAGCCGCGCGCGGTAAGCGTCGTCGACCTGCTCCGGCACGTACCAGGCCGGCGCGAGTGCGGCGGGCGGTGCGGCGTCCGGAGGGACGCGCAGCTCGGTGCGTGCCAGCTGGCGGAAGAACAGGGTCATGTCGGTCTCGACCGCGCCGAGCAGCTCGAACAGCGCGTCGACCAGTGCGCGGTCGGCGGCGTCGGCCAGGCGCGGCAGGCCGAGCTTGGCCGCGATCATGGCGTCGAAACCGCTGGCGTAGGCCGCGCGGTAGCCCTCGAGCGCCTCCTCGAGTGGCCGCGCATCACCGATCAAGGGATAGAGCGCGTTGGCGAGCTGGAGGAGATTCCACAGCGCGACCTGCGGCTGCTGTCCGTAGCGATAGCGGCGACCGTGGGCGTCGGTGGTATTCGGTGTCCAGTCCGGATCGTAGTCTTCGAGCCAGCCATAGGGACCGTAGTCGATGGTCAGGCCGAGGATGGACATGTTGTCGGTGTTCATGACGCCGTGCACGAAGCCGACGCGCATCCACGCGACCATCAGCGCCGCGGTGCGCCGGCAGACTTCCTCGAACCAGGCCAGGTAGACCGCCCGCGAGCGCTCGAGCGAGCCGTCGGCGGGCAGGTCGAAACCCTGGAAATCCGTGCGGATGGTGTAGTCGAGCAGGCGTTTCAAGGTGTCGAGGTGGCCGCGCGCCGCGTGGATTTCGAAGTGCCCGAAGCGTGTGAACGAGGGCGCTACCCGGCACACCACCGCGCCTGGTTCGGGGCGCGGGTTGCCGTCGTAGAACATGTCGCGAATGACCGTCTCGCCGGTCGTCACCAGCGACAGCGCGCGCGTCGTCGGCACGCCGAGGTGATACATCGCTTCGCTGCACAGGAACTCGCGGACGCTCGAACGCAGCACGGCCAGGCCGTCGGCGCTGCGCGAGTAGGGGGTGGGGCCGGCGCCCTTGAGCTGCAGCGCCCAGCGCTCGCCGCGGCGGTTGACTACCTCGCCGAGGTTGATCGCGCGGCCGTCGCCGAGTTGTCCTGCCCAGTTGCCGAACTGGTGGCCGCCGTAGCAGCTGGCATAGGGATCCATGCCGGGGACGAGCCGGTTGCCGGCGAAGACCTCGCTGAACAGCGGCGTCTCGCAATCGGCCGGGCTGAGGTCGAGCAGCGCGGCGACTTCTTTCGCGTAGGCGAGCAGGCGCGGCGCGGCGACCGGCGTCGGCGCGACGCGCGAATGACAGGCCTCGACGACCTGGCGGCGGCGGTTGACGGTTTCCGCGTCACCCGGCAGTTCGCGTACGAAGCGGTTGTCGAAGTTGAGCGCCTCGAGACCGCCGCGCTCGGCGGCGCGGTCGGGCACCGGGTTCGCGCGCCTGTTCATGGTGCGCCGGCGGGACGGATGGGATTCATGGCCCTATTTTAGGCGCTAGCGCGCTGGCGGTGTGGCTTCTGCAACGATCTTCCATGATTGCGCCGCCTGGCGGCCTTTATGCGCCGGCGGCCCCCGCCAGGGTCGTCTGGCCGCGGTCGAGCCGCTCGAGCAGGGCCGCGAAACCCGGGTAGTCGGAGCGCCGGATCAGCGTGCGCTCGGCCGCGTCGCCCATGCGCTGGCCGGCGGCGAGGCGCTCGCGCGCGCAGGCCACGTCGCGCACCCGGGTGCCGGCAACGACATCCACGCCGCGCGCGAACACGGCGTCGGGGAAGAAGCCGACGGTCGGACCGACCAGGGCGATTCGCGCCGCGCGCCCGCAGTGCGCGAGCATCGCCTCGAAACTGTCGTTGAGCAGCGTCGCCCCGGTGCAGATGATCTTGTCGCGATCGTGCAGCACGGCCGGGTCGAGGCTGATGACGAGACCTTCCTCTTGCATGACCATGTGCGTCTTGCGCTCGACCACGGCGACGTCGGCGCCGAGCGCGCGGGCGCGGCGCACCAGGGGCGGGAAATTACCGACCATGCCGAGGCGGTCGCCGGGCGCCAGCGCGAGACCGGCGAAGGAATCCCCGGCGACCGGCGGGACATAGCCCGCGCGCCGGTAGACGCTGGCCGTCACCGCGCTGATCGCGGCGAGACCCAGTGAGCGCTCGACGTCGGAGTCCTCGAGGTACAGGCGGCACACGTCGAGGACGTCGAGCCCCTCCAGTTCGCTCGCGCAAAAGCGCGCCGGGAGGCTCGCCTGCTCGCCACCCAGCCAGGCGTAGTACAGCCCGGCCGAGCCGTCGGCGAGCGCCAGCAGGCCGAACTCGGCATCGCGTGTCGGCGACGGTTCCGGGTCGACCAGCAGCGCACGCGCGAGGGGCTGCGGGCCGAGTCGCTCGCAGGCGCGCGCGGCCTGGGCGTAGAGCTCGTGTCGGATGGGGCTCATGAGAATTTCCTGTTGCCGGCGCGCCGTCGCGCCGCGGCACACCACGGGCGCGCGCATGGCATAGAATCGGGGTCGGCCCCGGGATTGCGGTGGAGGTCCGTATCGCGGGGGCGTATACATTATGGGGAGAGCTTGGGATGAACGGAACATGTCGATGGTTCGCCACCGGCGTGCTCGCCTGCGCCATGCAGGCAGGCAGCGCCGCGAACGCGGTGGACGACAGCACGCTCAGCGCCGTCGGTGACGGTAGCGACTGGCCGGCCTTCGGCCGCAATTACTCCGAGCAGCGCTACAGCCCGCTGACCGAGATCAACACCGACACCGTCGCGCGCCTCGGTGTCGAGTGGGTGATGGACTTGCCGGGCGATCGCTCGCTGGTCGCGACGCCCCTGGTCGTCGATGGCGTCATCTACTTCACGGGTTCGTTCTCCAAGACCCGCGCGGTGGAGGCGAAGACCGGCAAACTGCTGTGGGAGTACGACCCGCAGGCGATCGAGCACGCGGGCGATCGGCTGCGCATCATGTGGGACCAGAACAAGGGCCCCGCGGTGTGGGGCGACAAGCTCATCATCTCGACCATCGACGGACGCCTCGTCGGCCTCAATCGCCACACCGGCGAGAAGGTATGGGAGACGATGACCATCGACCCGCGCCGCGCCTACTACATCACCGGCGCGCCCAAGGTGTTCAAGGGCAAGGTCATCATCGGCAACGGCGGCACCGAACAGGAAGCCGCACGCGGCTACGTCACCGCCTACGATGCCGACACCGGCGAGCAGGCCTGGCGCTTCTGGGTGGTGCCCGGCAACCCGGCCGACGGCTTCGAGAACGAAGCGATGGAAATGGCCGCCAAGACCTGGACCGGCGAATGGTGGAAGCACGGCGGCGGCGGCAACACCTGGCACGGCATCACCTACGACCCGGAGTTCGACCAGGTCCTCATCGGCACCGGCAACGGCAGCCCGTGGAACCAGAAGATCCGCTCGCCCGAGGGTGGCGACAACCTCTTCCTGTGCTCGATCGTCGCGCTCGACGCGGACACCGGCGAGTACAAGTGGCACTACCAGACCGTGCCCGGCGAGACCTGGGACTACAACTCCAACATGGACATCGTGCTGGCCGACCTGAAATACGGTGACCAGACGGTCAAGGCGTTGATGCACGCGCCGAAGAACGGCTTCTTCTACGTCATCAACCGCGAGAACGGCGAACTGCTCTCGGCCGAGAAGCTGGGCAAGGTGACCTGGGCGAGCCACGTCGACCTCAAGACCGGGCGGCCGGTGGAGACCGCCGGGGCGCGCTACGAAGACGGCGAGGAGCTGGTCTGGCCGAGCCCCTTCGGCACGCATTCCTGGCACGCCATGTCCTACAACCCGAATACCGGGCTGGTCTACATCCCGACCATCGAGATGCCGGCCGTGTGGAAGGACGACAAGGTCGACTTCACCGCCTGGCAGCCGCCGCATTTCTTCGTCAACGTCGGTGTCGAGTTCGGCACCGAGGACACGCCCGCCGATTACGGCGAGGCGTTCCTCGTCGCCTGGGACCCGATCAAGGGCGAGAAGGTGTGGAAACACGAACTGCCGCCGCAGTGGAATCCGGGCACGATGACGACCGCCGGCAACCTCGTTTTCGAGGGCCGCGCCGACGGCAAGTTCGTCGCCTACCATGCCGGGACCGGCGAGATCCTGTGGACCATCGATCTCGGGCACGGTATCTCGGCGCCGCCCGTCACCTACAGCGTCGACGGCAGGCAGTACGTCTCGCTGCTGGTCGGCTGGGGCGGTGCCGGCCTCATCGCCGGCACGCTCGCTGCCCAGCACGGCTGGAAGTACGGTGTGCACCCGCGCCGGCTCTACACCTTCGCGCTCGACGGTGACGCCGCGGTGCCGCCGTCGCCGCCGCCGGCCTGGGCGACGCCGGTCGACCCGAAGGATTTCGTCATCGACGACGCGCTGGCCGGCTACGGCCAGCATATCTATGCCCAGTCGTGCTTCCTGTGCCACGGCGGCGGCGCGGTCTCGGGCGGCAACGCGCCGGACCTGCGCGAGTCGCCGATCGTGCTGTCCAAGGCCGCGCTGCACGACGTCGTCGTCAACGGCGCGAAGCGCATGAACGGCATGCCGCGTTTCAAGCACTTCACCGATCGCGAACTCGACGCCCTCATGCACTACGTCCGCAAGATGGCGCGCAAGGCGAGTACCGCAGTCGCCGCGAACCCTTGAGGCGCCCGCCGCGGCCCGCTCCGGGCCGGGCCGCGGCGGGGCCGCGCCGGCAGGCGCGCGCCGGGGTTCTCGGCGCGCGGCCGGGCTGCGTACAATAGCGGGCTCGTGGCGCGGCGCCCTTCGGCGCCGCGACGTCACGTCCGTCATGCGGACGTCCGGCTCGAGTCGCGGGCGGCGCGGCCCTGCCGTCTTGGCACGGCGCGGAAGCACTCGCGCCGCCGCGTCCATGACATCCGACATTCACCGCAGCGCCGACCCCGGCCCCCGTCCCGGGCGTGCACGCTGTGTCCACGTTCGGCAGCGGATGCTGCCGCAAGAGGTAACCGATGGCCCAGTACGTATTCCAGATGCATCGCGTGAGCAAGGTCGTGCCGCCGAAAAAGCAGATCCTGCGCGACATCTCCCTGTCCTTCTTCCCCGGCGCCAAGATCGGCGTGCTCGGCCTGAACGGCTCGGGCAAGTCCACGCTGCTGCGCATCATGGCCGGCATCGACAAGGACATCGAGGGCGAGGCCATCCCGCTCAAGGGGCTCAAGATCGGCTATCTCGCCCAGGAACCCGAGCTCGATCCCGACAAGGACGTGCGCGGCAACGTCGAGGAAGGACTCGGCGAGACGGTCCGCCTGCTCGAGCGCTTCAACGAAATCTCGATGAAGTTCGCCGAGCCGATGGACGACGAAGAGATGAACGCGCTGCTCGAAGAGCAGGGGCAATTGCAGAACGCCATCGATGCCGCGGGCGGCTGGGACATCGAGCGCAAGCTCGACATCGCCGGCGAGGCCCTGCGCCTGCCGCCGTGGGATGCCGACGTCACCAAGCTCTCGGGCGGCGAGCGCCGCCGCGTGGCGCTGTGCCGCCTGCTGCTGTCCGAGCCGGACATGCTGCTGCTCGACGAACCGACCAACCACCTCGACGCCGAATCGGTGGCGTGGCTGGAGAAATATCTCGAGAAGTACGCGGGCACCGTCGTCGCCGTGACGCACGATCGCTACTTCCTCGACAACGTCGCCGGCTGGATCCTCGAACTCGATCGGGGGCACGGCATTCCCTACGAGGGCAATTACTCCTCGTGGCTCGAGCAGAAGGAAGCGCGCCTCAAGCAGGAGGAACGCGAACAGGCGGCCCACCGCAAGACCGTCGCCGCCGAACTCGAATGGGTGCGCAAGAACGCCAAGGGACGCCAGGCCAAGAGCCGCGCGCGCCTGCAGCGCTTCGAGGAGCTGCAGTCGCGCGAGTTCCAGACGCGCAACGAGACCAACGAGATCTACATCCCGCCGGGGCCGCGCCTCGGCGACGTCGTGATCGAGGCGTCGCACCTGAGCAAGGCTTTCGGCGATCGCCTGCTCATCGACGACCTGTCGTTCAACGTACCGCCAGGCGGCATCGTCGGCGTGATCGGCCCCAACGGCGCCGGCAAGTCGACGCTGTTCAAGATGCTGACCGGCCAGGAACAACCCGACAGCGGCGAGATCAAGATTGGCCATACCGTCGAATGGGCCTTCGTCGACCAGAGCCGCGACGCCCTCGACCCCGACAAGACCCTGTGGGAAGAGATATCCGGCGGCCACGACATCCTCACCATCGGCGAAACCGAGATCCAGTCGCGCGCCTACTGCGGGCGCTTCAATTTCAAGGGTCCGGACCAGCAGAAGCGGGTCGGGCAGCTTTCGGGCGGCGAACGCAACCGCGTGCATCTCGCCAAGACGCTGCTCAAGGGCGGCAACGTGCTACTGCTCGACGAGCCGACCAACGACCTCGACGTCGAGACCCTGCGCGCGCTCGAAGAGGCGCTGCTCGCGTTCCCGGGCTGCGTCATCGTCATCTCCCACGATCGCTGGTTCCTCGATCGCGTGGCGACGCACATGCTCGCCTTCGAAGGCGACAGCCACGTCGAGTGGTATCCGGGCAACTACGCCGATTACGAAGCCGATCGGCGCGAACGGCTCGGCGTCGAGGCCGACAACCCGCACCGCATCAAGTACAAGCCGGTCGTGCGCTGAGGTGCTGCCCGGCCGGGTGGGGGCAAGCCGCCCGTACCTGGCCGCTGCATCGGGAGCCTTCCGGCGGTGGGCGGATCCGGTACCATGCGCGGACGGCGCCCGCCGCGGGTGCGCGCGTCCTGACGAGGGGAGACGATGGACAAGCAGCAGTTCTACGCGAACGCACGCGATGACGTGCGCGGACCGCTCGACGGCGTGACGGTCGTCGAGGCCACCACCACCTGGGCCGGTCCCATGGCGGGCTGCCTGCTCGCCGACCTGGGCGCGACGGTGATCAAGGTCGAGCACCCGGCCGGCGAAGTCTGCCGCCTGTTGCCGCCTTACCTGCCGGATTCGAAGCTGACCGTGCCGCACGAGACGGTCAACCGCAACAAGAAGAACGTCTCGCTCGATCTCAAGCTGGACGAAGGCCGCCGCCTGTTCCTCGAGCTGTGCAAGGGCGCGGACATCGTCATCGAGAACTTCAAGCCGGGCACGCTTGCCGGCTGGGGCTGCGGCTACGCCGACGTCGCCGCGGTCAAGCCCGACATCATCTACGTCTCGGTCAGCGGATTCGGACAGTTCGGACCCTACGCCGAGCGTCCCGGGTACGATCCCATCGCGCAGAACTTCAGCGGCTGGAGTTCGATCAACGGCGAGCCGGGCGGCGGTCCGACCAAGGCGCCGACCTTCCTCGGCGACGACCTCGGCGGCATGAACGGTGCGCTGGGCGCGCTGGCCGCGTTGCATCACCGCAACCGCACCGGCGAGGGGCAGCACGTCGACGTCGCGCTGGTCGATGGCCTGATGTTCCAGAGCAACGGCCACCTGACGTCCGGTGCCCTGGGCGTGCCGATCCCGCGCATGGGCAACCAGTTCGCGATTGCGGCGCCGGTCAACGTCTACGAATGCGCCGACGGCCGCGTCTACGGCGGGGTCATTCTCGACAGCCACTGGAAGGCGCTGTGTGCGCACCTCGGGCGCGCGGATCTCGCCGGGCTCAACGCGTCGCAGCGGCTCGAGCGGCGCGACGAGCTCGACCGCGTCGTCGCCGACTGGTGCCGGGCGCACACGACGGCGGAAGTCGTCGACCAGCTGGATTCCATCGGGCTTGCCATCACGCGTGTGAACACCTTCGCCGAATCCTGTCACAGCGAGCACGTGCAGGCGCGTGACATGCTGCAGAAAACTCGCCTTTCCGACGGCAGCGAGGTACCGCTGACCGGCCCCGCGGCGAAGTTCTCGCGCACGCCGACGCGGGTCCGCGAAGCCGCGCCGACGCTCGGCCAGCACAATGCCGAGATCTACGGCGCGCTCGGGCTCGATGCCGACGAGCTCGCCCGGCTCAAGTCGGCGGGCGTCATCTGAGCCCGCTTCCACGTCTGTGCCCCCACGGAGTACGTCCATGACCAAGCGCATCGTTCCCGCTTCCATGCAAGGTTTCTACGACGATTACCATTTCGCACCGGCCGTCGTCGACGGCGATCACCTGCGGGTGTCCGGCGTGATCGGGATCGATCTCGCCGCCGGCACGGTGCCGGCCGATCCGCAAACACAGTTCACCCGCGCGTTCGACAATCTCGCCGAGGTGCTCGCGGCGGGGGGCACGGATTTCGCCGCGATCACGGAGATGACGACGTTTCACGTCGGCCTGCGCGAACACCTGGCCGTGTTCATGGCAGTCAAGGACCGCTACGTGAAAGAGCCCTACCCGGCGTGGACGGCGATCGGGACGCCGGAACTCGCACTCGAGGGGGCGCTGGTCGAGATCCGCGTCACCGCGCGGGTCACCGGCGGCTGACACGCCGGCGCGCCGGCGGGTATCCGCCCGTCAGCGCGCAGCCTGCGGGGGCGCCCGGCCGGCGGCGGTTTCAGTCGAGCGGTATGACCTCGTCGGGACTGTGCGCGATGAGCGCGGCGACGAGCCACTCGCCGTCGCGGCGCACCAGCGTGTAGGTGGCGCCGAGCCGTTCGAGCACGGCCTCGCCGGCGTGGCGGACCCACAGGATGCTGGCCAGGGCGGTAGTGTCGCCGAGCAGGCGGACGTGCATCCGCTCGACCTCGCTGCGCGTCAGTCCCTGGTCGCGCAGCGTTGCCATCATGCCGCCGAAGACCTGCTCGAAGGTGTCGTCGTCGGTGATCGCGATGACCGCGTCCGGTGTCGTCAACTGGCACGGCAGGTGGAAACAGGCGCGGAATGCCGGCAGGTCGAATTTCGGGAAGACCTCGGCGATGTGGTCATAGTGGGCCTTGATTTCGGCCAGGGCGTCGCTCATGGCTGCTCCTCGGAATGAATGGGTCGTGCCGGGTCGCGCGTGCCCGGCACGGCGCGAGGCATGGCCGGCGCGCGCTCCAGGTTAACGCAGGCGCCGCCCGCGCGCTGCCGGCGGCGCCGGTCGTCGCGGTTCGGCGTCAATTCCAGCCGCTCAGCTCGTAGCCGCGCTCGCGCAGGCAGCGCTCGACGAAGTTACGGTAAGCCGGGTTGGGTGCCGGCTTGGCAAACAGCCGCTGCAGCAGGCTCGCCGTGGCGCCGGTCGCCGCGCCGATGCTGGCGCCACCGAGCACGTCACCCGCGATCGCGCCGCCGACGGCACCCGTTGCCGCGCCCAGCGCGCCACCGCGCGCGGTAGCGCCAACGGTCTCGCCGGCGGCTGTCGCCTCGGGCGTGGCGCCGGCATTCTCGGCCAGCTGACGGCAGGCCGCGATGTCGGCCTCGACCTGGGCCTGGCCGGCCTGTTGCGCGTGAGAAGTGGGGTAGATGACCGGCTGGGTCGTGCTGCAGGCGGCGGCTGCCAGCAGGCTGGCCAGCAGGGCGCCGGTATGGAGCGGCTTCGGCATGCGTTCTTTCCCTGGGGATGTGCGGAATCTGGTTGGACCGGGCTCATTCTCGCATGGCGTCGCTGAACCGCGCCTGACCCGGGCGCGCGCGTGCGCCGCTCAGTGCGGTGGCGCATCGTCGAGCCAGCGCCCGAATTCCTCGGGCGCCATGGCCGCGGCAATGTGATATCCCTGAACCTGGTCGCAGGCCAACTCCTCGAGCAGCTCGAGCACCGCGGCCGATTCCACGCCCTCGGCGACGCAGGTCATGCCGAGGCTGTGCGTCATCTCGATGCTCGACTTCAGGATCGCGCGGTGTGCCGGCCGCTCGGCGGCATCGGTGACGAAATTCTGCGCGATCTTGAGTTCGGTGAACGGAACCCGGGTGAGCTGCCGCAGGTTGGAGAAACCCGTGCCGTAGTCGTCGACGGACAGGCCGAAGCCGCGCATGCGCAGCCGCGCCAGGTTCTCCAGCGCCGGGGCCAGGTCCGCCATGGCGGCGGTTTCGGTCATCTCG
>JAUIFX010000021.1 GCA_030429865.1 Gammaproteobacteria bacterium
ATGGGATTCTCGTTCCACATCACCACGATCTACGCCGGCACCGAGACCGAGATGTGGTACAAGAACCACCTCGAAGCGGTCTATTGCATCAGTGGCCGCGGCAAGCTCAAGAGTCTTGCCGACGGCACTGTCTACGACATCTTCCCGGGCCAGATGTACGCGCTCAACGAGCACGATCACCACGTACTGCACGCCGAGACGGAGCTCGAACTGGCCTGTGTCTTCAACCCCCCGCTATACGGCAACGAAGTCCACGACGAGTCCGGCGCTTACCCCGAGACTGCCGACGTCGTGGCGGGTTGAAGCCCAATCACGGAGGTAACCCATGTCCCAAGCCGAAACCGCAGTCGACGTCTACCCGTCGCGCGACAGCAGCCAACCGCGCATGAGCCCGCGGCTCGATCCGGTCGTATGGGCCAGCGATCGCAGCCGGGCGCCGATCAGCGAGGCGGAAGTCGCGCATTACGAGGAGAACGGCTATCTCATTCTCCAGGACGTCTTCGATGCCGCCGAGCTCGGCCGCCTCATGGCCGCGGCGGACAGCGCCATGGCGCGCGAGAACATCGCGCCCGAGACCATCATCGAGGAGCCCGAGAGCAAGGCCGTTCGCTCGGTGTTCGAGATACACCGTCAGCACGACACCTTCGCCGCGCTGATGAAGGACACGCGCCCCGCCGACGTGGCGCGTTTCCTGCTAGACGACGAGGTCTACATCCACCAGTCGCGGCTCAACTACAAGCCCGGCTTCGAAGGCAAGGACTTCTGGTGGCATTCGGACTTCGAGACCTGGCACATCGAGGACGGCATGCCGCGCATGCGCGCGCTCAGCATGTCCCTGATGCTGACCGACAACCTGGTCTCGAACGGCCCGCTGATGCTGATCAACGGCTCGCACAAGCACTATGTCGCCTGCGTCGGTGAGACACCGGCCGAGCACTACAAGGCTTCCCTGCGCAAGCAGGAGTACGGCGTTCCGGACCACGAAAGCATCCGCAAGCTCAGCGAAGAACGCGGCATCCGCGCGGCGCTGGCGCGCGCCGGCAGCGTGGTGGTCTTCGACTGCAACATCCTGCACGGTTCGGCGAGCAATATCTCGCCGTACCCGCGCAGCAACGTGTTCTTCGTCTACAACAGCATGCACAACCAGTGCGTCGAGCCGTTCAGCGGTCAACCGCCGCGGCCTCAGCACATTGCCAACCGCGCCTTCGTGGAGCCGGTCTGAGTCACGGCGCCGCGCCGAGGCCATGCCGAACCTGCCCCGCGTCCTGCTGAGCCCACGTGGTACTGACGAGCTTTGTCACGTTCCTCGGGCTGTTCCTGCTCGTAGGCCTGTCGTCGGCGCGCCGGTCCCGACCGACGCGCCGCGACTACTACCTCGCGAGCCAGGACATCTCGCCGTTTGCCGCCGGTCTCTCGGCGGTGGCGACGAACAACAGCGGTTACATGTTCATCGGCGTGATCGGTTACACCTACGTGACCGGCCTCGCCGCGTTGTGGCTCATGGTCGGCTGGATTGTGGGCGACATCGTCGCCTCACTGTTCATTCACCGGCGCCTGCGCGACGCCACGGGCGCGACCCACGAAACCACCTTTCTCGCCGTACTCTCCGGCTGGTACGGCAATAATTTCGGCCTGTTCCGGCGCATCGCCGCGCTGGTGACCATTATTTTTCTCGGTGCCTACGCCGCGGCCCAGATGGACGCCGGCGGTAAAGCCCTGCACGCGATGTTCGGCTGGTCTGACGAGGCCGGCGCGGTCGCCGTGGGCATCATCGTCATCGCCTATTGCCTGGCCGGCGGCATCCGCGCGTCGATCTGGACCGACGTCGCCCAGGCCAGCGTGATGCTTGTCGCCATGGCGGTGCTGCTGTTGACCGCGATTGACGACATGGGCGGACGCAGCGCCGCCTGGGCCGCACTCGACGCCATCCCCGGCTACATGGATCTCGCGCCACCGGCCGACAACCTGCTCGCGAGCGGCGGCATCGGCGTCGGACTGTTCGCCCTCGGCTGGTTGTTCGCGGGCTTCAGCGTGGCCGGGCAGCCGCACATCATGGTGCGTTTCATGGCGCTCGACAGCGCCACGCACATGCCGGCCGCGCGCATCGTCTACTACGTGTTCTTCACCTTGTTCTACGCCAGCGCGACCGGCGTCGGCCTGTTGTCGCGCATCTACCTGCCCGAACTCGAGAGCCTCGATCCGGAACTCGCGCTGCCGCGCATGGCCGACCAGCTGCTCGCCCCCGTATGGGTCGGGCTGATCCTCGCGGGCATTTTCGCGGCGACCATGTCGACTGCCGATTCGCTGGTGCTGAGCTGCTCGTCCGCGCTCACCAACGACCTGCCGGCGCGCCCGGTGCAGAGCATGGTCGCGACCAAGGGCGCCACGGTCCTGTTCACGGTGTTTGCCGTGGTGCTCGCGATCACGGATCAGCAGAGCGTGTTCGATCTCGTCATCCTGGCCTGGTCCTGTCTCGCTTCCGCGTTCGCGCCGCTCGCGCTGATCTATGCCCTGCGCGGCAAGCCGAGCGAGTTCCAGGCGCTGCTGATGATGATCATGGGCGTGGGCACCGCGCTGTGGTGGCGCCACCAGGGCTGGCACGACTTCATCTACGAAGGGATGCCGGGGATCCTCGCCGGTCTCGCGACCTACGTCCTGACCCAGGGCGCCTGGCGGGGCGCCGAGCGCGCCGCGCGCAGCCGCACCTGAGCCACGCGCCGCCGGTGCCCGCGCAGGCCGCCGCCAGCGCAGGCCATTCGGCCGGTTGCACGCTCAGCCGAAGATGTCGCCGGCCAGGGCCTCGAGTTCCGCCAGCACGTCGTCCTGCTGCCGCCCCATGATCCACAGCACCACGTTGTCCGCGCCGGCCTGCGCCGCGACATCGAGTTCGGCGCGCTTGCGGAAGCGGCCCTCCATGCAGAACAGCGTCACCTCCAGCGCGGCCGGGTCGCGTCCGACCTCGCGTGCGTGCCGGGCGATCGCGGCCTTGCCGTCGGCGATCTCCTGCGGATCGTTGGAGACGGGCAGCCAACCGTCACCCCATTCCGCGACGCGCTTGAACACCAGCGGCGACCCGATCGAGCCGAGCAGGATCGGCGGATGTGGCTGCTGAGCCGGGCGCGGCAGGCAGATCACCGGCGGGAAATCGTAGTACTTCCCGTGATGCTCGACGTATTCGCCACGCCACAGCTTCTTCATCGCCATGACGTTCTCTTTGGTCTGCGTCCAGCGATGCGCGAAATCCCCGCCCATGACGGTGCATTCCGCTTCGTTCCAACCTGCACCGATGCCGAAAATGAAACGACCGTCCGAGTAGTGGTCGAGACTGGCCACTTCCTTGGCCGTGAGCAAGGGACTGCGTTCGGGAAGGAGCGAGATACCGGTGCCCAGCCGGATGGTCGACGTCACCGCGGCGGCCCGCGTCAGTGCGATGAACGGGTCGGGCATGCGATAGAGATAGGAGGGTGGCTTGCCGCTCGGCGGGTTGCCCGGATAGGCATCGCAGGAGCCTTGCGGGATCACGGTGTGCTCGGGAACCCAGTAGGCGTAGAAGCCGAGTTCCTCGGCACGGCGCGCCACGACCGCCGGGTCGCCGGTCTGCTTGTCCACCAGGATATGGAACACCCCGATACCCATGCCCTTGTATCGCTTCGCGTTCATGTCGTCGACCTCCCTCGATGACGCCCGCAGAGGAATCGCAGCGGTGCCCGGATTGCACGATGCGCGGGCGTCGATTGCAAGCCGGGCAGGGCACTGGCCTCGCGAGCACGGCCCCGCCGCGAACGGCCGGCGCAGGCGTGAGCCTGGTCCCGTCCCGGCCGCCGCCGCATTTCTTGACACTGCCCATGCCGGCACATTAGGTTCCGGGGCAGTACCAGCCTTGCGAGGGGAGACGCATGAAACTCGGCTACTTCATGATGCCTTTGGATCATATCGATCGCGACTACCATCAGACCCTGCAGGAAGACGTCGAGGCCGTAATCCACGCCGACGCACTCGGCTTCTCCGAGGCCTGGGTCGGGGAACACTATTCCTCGGCCGTCGAGCAGATCACCTCGCCGCTGATGTTTCATGCCAATCTGATCAGCCGCACCAGGCAGATCAAGCTCGCCACCGGCGTGATGTGCCTGCCGCAGTACCACCCGGCAGTGCAGGCCGGCCAGGCGGCGATGTTCGACCACCTGAGCGAAGGCCGCTTCATCATGGGCGTCGGTCCCGGCGGCCTGCTGTCCGACTTCGAGCTGTTCGGCGTTCTCGACCAGGATCGCATGGCGATGATGGAAGAAGCGCTCGACATGATTCTCGCGCTGTGGGCCAACGACCCACCCTACAAGCTGAGCGGGAAGTATTGGAACATCGACATGAAGGAGTGGACCCACCACGACATCAAGCTCGGCTACGTTCCCAAGCCGCTGCAGCAACCGCACCCGCCGATTGCCATCTCGGCGATGAGCCCGCATTCGGGCTCGCTGCGCTTCGCCGGCCGCCGCGGTTATATCCCGGTCACCGCCAACTTCATCGCCACCTGGTCGGCGGCGACGCACTGGCCGGCCTACTGCGCCGGGGCGGAAGAGGGCGGGCAGACGCCGGATCCGGCCAACTGGCGCGTCGCGCGCAGCATCTACGTGGCCGACAGCGACGCCGAGGCGGAGGCCTTCGTGAAAACGCCTGGCGGCGCCTACGATTACTACTACGAGTACCTCTTCCATATCTTCGACCGTTCCAATTTCAAGGCACCTTTCGTCGCCCATGCCGGGGATGACCCGGACGCCCTGACCCACGAGGCCGTGCGCGATGCCTGCGTCATCCATGGCAGCCCGGAAACGGTGGCGGAGAAGATCCTCGAACTCCGCGACACGATCGGAGACTTCGGCACGCTGGTCTACGCCGCCCATGACTGGGTTGACAAGGCGCGCATGAAGAACTCGATGCGCCTGATGGCCGAAGAAGTCATGCCGCGCATCAACCGCGCCATCGACGGGCAGCTGGCATCGGCCGGCTGAACGAACGTTACCGGCACATCCTGCCCGAACCGAGGAGAACATTTCGACGTGAGCAACAAGAAACTGCGCTTTGGTCTGTGGTACGACTTTCGCAATCCGCCGCAGTGGCAGCGCGACAACACCGAGCTCTACCACGCCTGCTTCGACCAGATCGTGCGCGCCGAAGAACTCGGCTTCGACGACATCTGGCTCTCCGAGCACCATTTTCTCGAGGACTGCTACTCGCCCTCGATGCTCGCCATCGGCTGTGCCATCGCCACGCGCACGAAGAAGGTCGACATCGGTACGAGCGTGCTGCTCTTGCCGTTGCACGACCCGGTCCGCGTCGCCGAGGACGCGGCCACGCTCGACGTCATCTCGGGCGGCCGCCTGCAGCTCGGCATGGGTGTGGGCTACAAGGTCGAGGAACTCAAGGCCTGGGGCGTGAGCCCGAAATCCCGCGGCCGGCGCATGGACGAAGGCATCGAGATCATTCAGCGCCTGTTTGCCGGCGAACGTTTCAGCTTCGAAGGCAAGTATCACAACTACGAGGACATCCAGCTGCGCCCGCTGCCGGTGCAGAAGAAGCCCAAGCTGTGGATCGCGGGCTTCAGCGAGGTGGCCGTGCGCCGCGCCGCGCGCGTCGGCGCCGGTTATATTGCGATAGGCCCCGTCGGCCCGTTCACCAAGATCTACCGCGAGACCTTCGACAGCGCCGGGCACGATCCGGCCGACGCCCAGATCGCGGCGGGTTATGCCTGGCTGCACGTGTCGAAGGATCCGGAAAAGCGTTGGAAAGAAGCGGTCGAACATCTCGCCTACCAGCAGAACGAGTACGGCAAGTGGTTCTCCGCGGCCGGCATGGACTTCATCAAGCCGGTCGAGGCGACGCGCCAGTCGATCGAGGGCAACGAGTGCTACATCGTCAGCCCCGAGCAGGCGATCGAGATGATCCGCAAGTACGTCGATGCCACGACCTGCGATCGCTTCTACACCTGGGCGGTGCCGCCGGGCCTGCACCCGAGCTGGAGCGACGAGCACATCGAGCTGATGACCAAGGAAGTCATCCCGGCGTTCCGTTGAGGGGGCTCCAGCGATGAAAGCGGCGCTGAGCCTGTTGCAGTGGACGGAGGGCACGGCGGGACCGGACCTGGTCCGCCATGCCCGCCGCATCGAGGAACTCGGCTACCACGAGTTGTGGCTACCCGAGATCTGTGGGCGCGAACCGCTCTCGACGGCCGGCTACCTGCTCGGCCGCACCGAGCGGCTCAACGTGTCGAGCGGTATCGCGAACGTCTACGTGCGCGACGCGGATTGCGCGGCGCAGACCGCCAACGGCCTCGCCGAGCTGTCCGGTGGGCGCTTCCGTCTCGGGCTCGGCGTCTCGCACCCGGTGCTGGTCGAGCCACGTGGCCACCAGTGGGTGGCGCCGGTGCGCAAGATGCGCACCTACCTCGAACGGTTGCACGCGGCCCCCATCGAGAGCCCGCGTGCAGCGCACGCGGCGCCGGTGATCGTCGCCGGCCACGGCAAGGGGCTGGTCCGCGTCGCGCGTGAACTCGGTGACGGCTCTTTCCTGTTCCTGCAGCCGCTCGCCGCGGTGCGCATGGCGCGCGAGCTGCTCGGCCCGGACAAGGAACTGCATGTCGCGGTGCGCTGCGTGCTCGACAGTGACGCCACGCGCGCCCGCGAACTCGCGCGGCGCGCGTGCGCGTTCTACATTTCCCTGCCCGCTTACCATGCACGCTGGACGGAGCTGGGATTCGATGAGAGCGACTGGCGCGACGGCGGCAGCGATCGGCTGGTCGATGCCATTTGCGCATGGGGCGACGCGGCGCTGCTGCGCGAGAAGCTCGCGGCCTTTGCCACGGCCGGTGCCACCCACGTCGTGCTCTATCCCTGCAACCCGGACGAGGACTATCGCCCGGACAGCGCGATGTCGACGCACTGGAACTGGCCGTTGCTCGAAGCGCTCGCACCGGGCTGAGCCCCGTCCTGCGGCGCCGGTCACAGCGCCGGGCAGCAAGCACCGCTGGCAGTTGAACTCGCCGCCGGGCAGGTTATAGTCCCGCGGCATCGACCGCCGGACACGATTCCCATGCCAAGACCTTCCGCACTGATTCCCGTCACGCTGTGCGCCGCGCTGCTCGTTGCGAGCCTGTCCGGCGCGTTCGCCGGCGCCGGCGTCGCCGAACACGGCACGCTGCTGCGCGACAGCGCGCTGGTCGCGAGCCCCGGTGGCGCCGAGATCCGCCGCCTCGCGGCGGGTACGTCCATCGAGGTGCACGGCCGTCAGGGCCTGTGGCTGCTGGTCACGGCGCCGGCGGCGGACGAGGCCACGCGCGGCTGGACCCGGCTGACGGCCGTGCGTCTGGGTGGAGAAGCCGGCGCGAGCACGGCGAGCACACCGTCCGAGAGCGGGTTTGCCCGCTTTTCCCGTTCGATCACCGGCCTGCTCGGCGGATTGCGCGGGCGCGAGACGCGCACGGCGCACGCGACCATCGGGATCCGCGGCCTGACGCCGGGCGAGCTGCGTACCGCGCATCACGATGCCGCGGCCCTGGCCACGGTATCCGCGCTGCGCGCTTCGCGCGAGGAGGCGGAGCTGTTCGCGCGCGCGGGCGGACTGGAAGCGCGAGCGGTCGGCGAACTGGCCGCACCGGCCGCGGGAGTGGCACGGTGAGCGCGCGGCGCGTGGCCGCAGGACTCGTGCAGGATGCCGCGCTGGTGCTCACGCTGCTGGTCACGATGCCCGCCGCGGCGTTCGATTTCGGCAACCTGCTCGACAAGGTCAAGGAAGCCGATGTCTCGCGCATCGTCGATGTCGGCAAGCGGCTCGTCGATGCCACGCGCGAGATGAGCGAAGCCGAGGAGGTGCAACTCGGCGGCGATCTCGCCGGCCGCCTGCTCGGCGCCATGCCGCCGCTCGCCGATCCGCAAGCGCAAACCTACATCAACCGCCTCGGCCGCTGGCTGACGCTGCAGACCTCGCGCCCGGACCTGCCGTGGCACTTCGCGATCGTGCGCAGCGACAGCCTGGGTGCTTTCGCCACGCCCGGCGGCTACGTTTTCGTCACCACCGGGCTCGTCGCGCTGATGCGCGACGAAAGCGAACTCGCCGGCGTGCTCGCGCACGAGATATCGCATGTCGTCGAGCGTCACCACGTCCACGCGGTGATGAGCAAGGCGCGCGCCGGCCTTGCCCGCGACGTCGTCGCCGACATCGCTGCCGATTACACCAAGGGCAACCCGATGGTCACCCGCGCCGTGCTCGAAGGTGGCATGAACGTCTACGCGAGCGGACTCGACCAGGAGGACGAGTTCGCCGCCGACCGGGCCGGTGCCGTCATCGCGGCGCGTGCCGGCTACGATCCCTTCGGCCTGCTGATGCTGCTCAACACGCTCGATGCGCTCGATCCCGCCGAGCCGCGCGCCGCGCTGCTGTTCGCCACCCATCCCGATACGCGCGAGCGGATCGAGCAGCTCGGCGCCGCCAGCGCCGCCCTCGACGGAGACTACGTCTCGCTGCTGAGCGACCCGGCACGCTTCGAACAGGCGCGCGCCGCCATCACCGCGGCGCCCTGATACGAGCGGCCACCGTCACGACACGACGTGGCACAGCCCGGGCTGCAACACCCGGATGTCCTCGAAGGCCGCGCGGGCGCGGCCGTGCTGGAACGTCGCCACGGCGATCAACCAGGCCGCGACGATGCGTTGCGGCGGCGCACCGATGGCACGCGCAACGTCGGTGTAGACGTCGCGACGTTCCTCCAGCCAGCGGCCCGCATCGGCGAGACCGCTGCGCACCACCAAGTGCGTCTCGCGCGCCGACCAGGCGCGGATCGGGCAGGCGAAATGGTATTCGGGCGGCAGGCAGCTGCTCCATATCCAGGTGAGGTCGCGACCGTCATCGAACTCGAGCGCGATGGAGACGTAGTCGTGGCTCAGGGTGCTGTCTTCGGCGATGCCGCTCGGATGCTCGTCGAGCCGCCAGCGCCAGGCGAGCGTCGTCTCGCGGGTGAGCGGGATGTCGAGCGCGGTGCGGATGATGCCCTGGTCGTCGTGTGCGTCGAGGCAGATGCGCCCGTCGTCCGGCGCGCCGCACGGACGCCAGATGTCGCTGGTGCCGGTCTCGACCAGGTAGTCCCAGCCCGTGGGCGGTGCGACGGCGGCAGCGAGGCGCTCGCGCTCGGCGAGGAGGACCGGGGAGGCGTGGCTGGCAAGCAGGGCATCGAGCCCGTCCGCGGCGGCGCCGGGCCAGGTCAGCACGCACACCTCGAGCCCCCCGTCGAGCTTGTCGTAGGCCTGCTGCGGTGTATCCAGCGCCCCCTGCGCATCGCGCCACATGCCGAGATAGATGCCGAGTTCGAGCTCGCCATCGACATCGGCGACGAAGCTGCCGGAGTCGCGCGTAACGTTGACGATGCGCCCGCCCGGCGCGACGCGCGCCCACAGGTGGAATCCCGGTCCACCATGCAGGTGCGGGTGCCGTGCCGACCAGCGGATGCGTCCGTCCGCGAGCAGCGAATAGGCCGTGCCGCGGCGCAAGCGCAGCCCCGTGCCGTGCCAGGGTCGGCGATTGGCCGGCAGGTGGACGGCGAGGCTGCGTGCGCCAAGCGCCGCGGCGGCGGGTGCGAGTCGGGCTTCGAGCGCGATGAGGTCGTGCATGGCTGCGTAGCGGTATGGGACGGACTTCGCCGGCGCGGCTCGCATGGGCTTGCCTCGCTGACGTAGCATAGAGCGTACCTTGCAGAGACCGGCACGTGTATCCGCAGGCTGCGCGCGCGGCCTTCAGCCGGCACGTACAGGCCGCACGGCGCCCGGCATCGCGGCGGCAACCGCTGCCGGGCAAACGCCCGCACCGTGGCGCCGCGGTGCGGGCTTCCGCGCACCCTCATCGCTGACCAGGGGAGACGAATCAAATATGGAATTCATCGGCATCGAAGACGCGATCGCACGGGACGGGCTGCGCCTGGTCATCGTGCGCAACACGCCCAGCCCGTGGGGGCAGGCTGCCAAGGCGATGATGGAATACAAGGGGCTGGACTTCGCCCTCGCCGGCCAGGAGCCGGGCGGTGAGAACAGCGCGCTGCTTGCCTGGTCCGGTGTGAACAGCGGGCCGGTCGTGGCATGGAACGACGAGCCACCGATCAATCGCTGGGACGACATCCTGATGCTCATCGAGCGCCTCGCCCCGGCCAAGCCGCTGCTGCCCCGGGATCGCGCCGGGCGCGTCAAGGTACTCGGCCTCGCCCACGAGCTCTGCGGCGAACTCGGGCTCGGCTGGAACCGCCGCCTCGAGTTGTTCCATCCCGCCATGCAGATGGAGGAGCCGCCGCCGCCCGTGCAGAGCATGGCACGCAAGTACCGCTACAACCCCGAGGAAGCGGCGCTCGCCGTCGAGCGGCAGGTAGCGACGCTCGAGCTGCTGCACGCCGAGCTCGAAGCGCAGCGCGCCCGTGGCTGCGCTTACTTCGTGGGCGACCTGCTGAGCGCGGTCGATTTCTACTGGGCCGCGTTCTCGACCATCATCAAGCTCCCGCCGGCGGCCGATGTGCCGGTCCCGGACGATTTCCGCCCGATGTTCGAGATCCTCGCGCCCGAGCTCGACCGCGCCATGACGCCCCTGCTGATGGAGCATCGTGAGCGGATGCTGCGCGATCACTTCCGTATTCCGATGGAGTTTTGAGCAGGCATGCAAGCAGGAGCAGGACAGCTGTGAAGATCCGTATCGGCTTCGGCCTGGTCAACTACCCCTTCGAGGACGGCAAGGGTTTCTTCCGTTGGGTCGAGATGCTGGAGCGCAGCGGCGTCGACTCCGTATGGCAATCCGACCGCCTCGTCTCGAGTGACAACTACCTCGAGTCACTGAGTGCGCTGGCCTCGCTCGCGGGTTGCACCGAGCGCATCAAGTTCGGCATGAACGCGATCGTGGCGCCACTGCGCGACCCGCTGGTGCTGGCCAAGCAATGCGCGACGATCGACTTCCTCAGCGGCGGACGACTGCTGCCGATGTTCGGCGTCGGCTATCCGAAGGCGGCCGAGTGGGCGGCCACCGGACGCAGCTCGGAGCACCGCGGTTCACGCGCCAACGAGATGTTCGAGCTGATGACACGTCTGTGGAGCGAGGAGCGCGTGACCTTCGAGGGCAAGTATTACCAGTACCGCGACGCGACCATCGCGCCGCGGCCCGTCCAGCAACCGCTGCCGCTGTGGATCGGCGGCAACTCGGATGCCGCGATCAAGCGCACCGCGCGGCTCGGTACCGGTTGGATCGGCGGCATCGCTGCGCCTACCGACGTGGCCCGCGTGATCGCCGGCATCAAGTCCGAGGCGTCACGCCTCGGGCGGCACATCGATGACGACCACTACGGCACGTCACTGGCGTTCCGCATCGGATCGAAGGACGACGACGCGGTGGTCAACTCGCCGTTCGTGAAGCGCACCGGCATCGGCGAGAAAGTCGATCTCGACCCGCTGTTCTGCATTGGCAGCAGTGACGACGTCATCGCGCGCCTGCGCGAATACATCGATGCCGGCGCCTCCAAGTTCGTGCTCTTTCCGATCGCGGCGGGGGAGCGCGACGCCGTCGAACAGACGCGACGCATCATCGACGAGGTCAAGCCCGTCATCGAGAACTGAGCGCGGGCCCGCGCGGCGCCACGGGTGCGCCGCGCGCCGGCTCAGCGGCGCGGACGGTCGTTGGCGCGCGGACGAGCCTCGTTGACGCGTGCAGTACGGCCGCGCAGCATGGCGCCGTTGAGTTCCGCGATCGCCGCTTCGCCCTCGGACGCGTTCGGCATTTCGACGAAGCCGAAGCCTTTCGAGCGCCCGGTCTCCCGATCCATGATGACCTTGGCATTGGCCACTTCACCGTGCTGCTCGAATGCTTCGCGCAGTTCTTCCGCCGTCATGTCGTAAGACAGGTTGCCTACGTAGATATCCATACGTGATTGCCTCTGGGAACGTGCCGTCGCTGAGAATTACCGGGCACCTGCCTGACGGCGGCGACGAGGGCCGGAGGAATAACAACGAAACGATCGAGACAGTGCGCTAACACGGCGCGCGTAGCGGGCCGGTGGCTGGCGCGGCACAGGCGCCACTCGCCCGCCCGGCCCGGCACGCTCGCGCGGGCGGCTCCTGCGCGAGCGGCCAAGCAGGCGGCTCGCGGCATGGGCGGAAACTGGGTGAGGGCGGGCAAACGCGGGAATCTCTGGAAACGGGCCGTGAGAGCGAGAACGTGAACGATGCGGGTAGGCTGCAACAGCCGTTCAGGCTGTCGGGGGCTGGGCCGTCGGCGACAGCCTGCCCGGCGTGAACCCGCTCATCTGGTGCTGCGATGGCCCTCTCGAAAACGTGCGCCTTGCGCGCTTGACAGCATCATAGACCGGCCCGCACGGGGTCGCAATCCTGGCGTGCATCGCGGCGCGGCGGATACTGCAGCGCAAAAAAACACGCCGCGCGGCGCGCGCCCTTCAACGCTCGATGACGACCTTGCCGTAGAGTTCGCGGCTCTCGATCAGGCGCATACCGTCGAACAGCTGTGCGAACGGCAAGCGGCGATAGATGACGGGATCAATCGCGCCGACCTTGAGCAGATCATAGAGATGCTGCTGACATTTCGCGCCGGTTGCCGGGTCACGCTCGACACACATGCCCCAGGCCAGGCCGACCACCGACATGTTCTTCAACAGCATGCGGTTGCACTCGATGGTCGGGATGCGGCCGCCGGCGAAGCCGATGATCAGGATACGCCCGTCCCAGGCGATGCAGCGCTTGACCTGGTCGAAGAGATCGCCGCCGACCGGGTCGTAAATGACGTCCGCACCGCGACCTCCGGTCAGGTCCTTGACCTGTTCGACGATGTCGCCTTCGCGGTAGTTGATCAGGTGGTCGGCGCCGTTCTCACGACAGACCTCGAGCTTCTCCGCGCTGCCCGCCGCGGCGATCACCTCGGCGCCAAGGATCTTGCCCAGCTGGATCGCGGCGAGGCCCACGCCACCGGCCGCGCCGAGCACCAGCAGCACTTCGCCCGGCGCGATGCGGGCGCGGTGTACCAGCGCATAGTAAGAAGTGCCGTAAGTCACGCTGAGCGCCGCGGCCTGCACGTCACTGACATGATCGGGCACCGTCCACGACGTCGCGCGATCGGCGAGGAAGCAGTCGGCCAGCATGCCGGCCTCGTTGTTGAACGACACCACGCGCTGGCCGACCTCGAACGGGCTGTCCGGCCCCGCCGCCTCGACCACGCCGACGCCCTCGACACCGGGCACTGCCGGCAACGGTGCGCGCACCTGGTAGAGCCCCTGGCAGATCAGCAGGTCGGGGAAGTTCAGCGAGACCGCCGCGGTGCGCACCCGTGCCTGGTCGGGACCGGGCTCGGGCACGGGCCGTTCGACCCACTCGAGAACTTCGTCGTAGCGTCCGTAACGCTCGAACTGCCAGGCTTGCATCGTCTCTGCTCTCCGCTGTGTGAGGCCGTGCCGAAAGCTCAGATGAGTGTCGTCGAATCCGGCTCGGCGATGACTTCGTTCTCGATGTGGCCGAGTCCCTCGATCGCAATCTTCACGCGGTCGCCGACGGCGAGGAAGCGCTTCGGATCGAAGCCGATGCCGACACCGCTCGGTGTGCCGGTGACGATGAGATCGCCGACTTCGAGCGTGAACGCGGTGCTCAGGTGGGCCACGAGATCGTAGCAGTCGAAAACCAGGTTCGAGGTGTTCGAATCCTGGCGGAGCTCGCCGTTGACCCAGGTCTTGAGTGCCAGCGCGTGCGGATCGGCGATTTCGTCGGCGGTGACGAGAGCCGGGCCGAACGGGCTGTGCGTGTCGAAGGACTTGCCCATGGTGAAGGTCTGCGAGCGCATCTGCCAGTCGCGCACGCTGACGTCGTTGCACACCGTGTAGCCGGCGATGACCTCGTGCGCGCGCTCGCGGGGCACGTGGCGGCAGCGCCGCCCGATGACGAAACCGAGCTCGCCCTCGTAATCGAGCTTGCTCGACACCCGCGGCAGGTGGATCGGCGCGTACGGCCCGTGCGCGGCGGTCGACTGCTTGTTGAAGATCATCGGCACCTTGGGCGTATCGAGACCGGTCTCCTCGATGTGATCGCGGTAATTGAGCCCGACGGCGAGGATTTTCGGTGGGCGCGGCAGCGGTGCGAGCAGGGTCACCGCGTCGAGTGCGTGCCGGGGACCGTCGACAGCGGCGGCGCGCGCCAGCATCTCGGCGCCACCGGCAAGCAGAGCGCTCGTGTCACCCGGCAGACCGGCCGCGGCGAGGTCGACGACGGTCTCACCATCGAGCCGGCCGCAGCGCGCGGCGCCGTCGTGCAGGAAAGTCACTAGTTTCATCGTTCGGTATCCGTCCTCATTGCGTGGCCGGAGCCGCGCGGTAGTGCAGGATGCGCAGCGCGTCGAGGGCCATTTCGTGCCCCGGCGGGATCACCACGGTGGTCATGGGATCGCGGATGATGGCCGGCCCGTGGACCACGTTGCCGGGCTGCAATTCAGCCATTTCGTAGACCGTGAACGGCAGCCAGCGATCCTTGTGGAAGACCTCGCGCGTGCCGACGAAGGCATCCGGCGCGGGCTCTTCGCCGGCCAGTTCGTGGCGGGCCAGCACGGGCTGCGGCTTGGGCGCGATCGCTTCGAGGTTGACCTCCGTCAGTGAGTAGCCGGCACCGCTGAACTTGGCGCCCTCGGGATAGACCTTGGAGTACATCGTCTCGAAGGCGTCGATCATGGCGCGGATGTCGTCCGGCCCGCGCATCTCCCCCGTCGGCAGGGCAGTGTCGAAGCTCTCGATCTGGCCGATGTAGCGCGCCGACACGCCGTAGCGGAAACGGATGCGATCGGGGTCGATGCCCTCGGCCTGCATCTCGGCACGCGCCTCGGCTTCGAGCTCGCGCCAGGCCGTGTCGATCTCCCGCGCGGTGGCGGTCATCTCCGCATCGCCGGCACCGTGCGGAATGAGCACGCGCAGGCCGCGATCGTAGCGATGCATGTACTCCGCGCAGGCCGCGCCGAACGCCGAGAAGCCGGCCGCCCAGGGCAGGGTGATGACGTCCTTGAACGGAATCCCCTCGGCGAAACCGTACATGTGCACGGGACCGGCGCCACCGTAGTAGAGCAGGGTGAAGTCATGGGTGTCGTAGCCCTTGGCCGCGACCATGGTGCGCAGCAGGTCGTTCATCTCGGCATTGATGATGCCGAGCACGCCGGCGCCGGCTTCGTAGACGTCCAGGCCGAGCGGATCGGCGACGGCTTCCTTGAGCGCGGCGAGGGCACGCTCGCGGTCGAGCTTGATGTGTCCGCCGAGGAAATAATCCGGGTCGACGTAGCCCAGCGCGACGTTGATGTCCGTCACGGTGAGACGATCGTACTCGTGGCAGATGCCGACCTTGGCGCCGGCCGACTCCGGGCCGACATGGAGGCGCTTGTACTCGTCCACCCAGACGACCGAGCCGGCGCCGTTGCCGGCCGAGTCGAGTTCGACCATGGGCAGGGCGAGGCGGTGCCCGGCGATGTCGGCGCTCTTGGCGATGCCGATGCGCCCCTCGACGATGAGGCCGACGTCGAAACTCGTACCGCCCATGTCCGCGGTGACGACGTTGTCCAGGCCGAGCTCACCGGCGACGAACTGCGCGCCGATGAGGCCGCCGATGGGGCCGGAGATCATCGTTTCGTAGAGGCGCGGATATTCCATGTTCACCGCGCCGCCGTAGGACAACAGGGTGAGCAGGCGGCCGCTGAAACCGAGCCCGTGCGCTTCGCGCTCGACGCCGAGCAGCGATTCGCGCACCTGCTCGGCGGCGAAGCACTGGAACAGGAGGCTCTTGAGGCGGTTGTTCTCCTTCGCCACCGGCGCGACGTCGGCCGAACACACCACCGGCACGTCGAGGCCACGTGCGGCAACGACCTGCTGCGCGATGTCGCGCGCCTGGTGCTCGTGGCGCGCGTCGACGAACGAGTACAGGAAGAGAATGCCGATGACTTCGCAACCGCGGTCAAGCAGCGTCTCCACGTGCCGGCGCACCTGCGCCTCGTTGACCGGGATCAGGGTGTGGCCGGCCGGCAGGTGCACGTTGCCCTGGTAGCAACCGCCGCCCATGCGTTCGCTCACACCCAGCACGTTGCGCGGTTCGACCAGCGGGCGGGTATGCCGGTGCAGCTGCTGGTGCAGACCCTCCGCCTGGCTCTGGCCGAGATAGGTGAGGCCGCCCTCCATCAGGCTGATGTCCTCGAAGCCGCGCGTGACGAGCAGGCCGACCTTGCGGCCCTCGCCGGTCAGCACGCTGTTCAGCATGCCGGTACCGGTGTAGATGTCGGCCGCGCAGCGGCGGTGGACATCGCTCGAGTCGAGGCCGAGCATCTGCGCGGCGTCTGCCACCGATTCGCGGTAGCTGATCTCGGGCTGCTCGCGCCGGCTGATGGATTTGCCGACGGTAAACGTACCGTCCGGCTTGACCAGTATGGCGTCGGTCATGGTGCCGCCGGCGTCGAGCGCGAGAATGAAATCGCGCTCGCCACTCGCGCTGGACGCGCTCGTGCTCATAGGTGTCGTCTCCCCTGGGGTGAAAGCTGTTCGAGGGCAGTGCGCGCGGACCGCGCCCTGGACGGGCCGCGCCAGGTCGACCGCCGATGTCGCCGCCGTCGCCGGCGGCCGGGTGACGGCAGCGCGTGGGCGCCGCCGTAGTCAGTCGTTACCGCGCAGCGTTACGGCGCCTGTTGCGCCCACTGCCCGGTGATCGCCGTCGAGTGGTCTTCGTACCAGTCGTCGCGCTCGTCTTCGAGCGGCCGCCCGAGATACTCGCGGTAGAAGCGGTCCAGGTCGGGCAGCATCTCGAACACGACCGGGTAACCCGGCGCGACGACTTCGACCGCATGCTGGGTCGCGCAGCTCGGACAGAAGAACTCGCGGATCTCCTGCCAGCCCGGTTCCGGCACGGCCGGCGCCGGATCGTAGACCTGTGCCATCTCGGCCAGCGTCTTGCGCGTGCGGATGCGGCAGCCGAGCTTCCAGTTGCGGCGGTAGTCGCCGAAGTCATGTCCACACTCGCACTTGACGGTGCGCACGCCCGGAGCGCCGGCGACGATGTAGAGCTTGTCGCCCAGGCGCAGCAGGATGCGCTCGTCCCACGGCACCCGTTCCTGCAGCACGGTCAGGTAGCCGAAGAAACGGTCCTTGTCCTTGCGCGGCAGCTTGAGCAGGCGCTCGGTGTTGTCGTCGTCGATGGTGCCGTCGACGAGTTGCCGGATGAGATCCAGGCTGATGCTCTGTTGTTCACTCATCGGACGATTCCTCGGCGAAAGCGAAATCGCCGGGCAGCTGCCAGAAGCCGGCAAACTCGCGCTGGAACTTGTCGAAGGTGAGGCTCTGCGCGTACATCTCGCGCACCTCGGGCACGAAATCCTGCGCGACCACGCGGGGACGCTCCTCCTGCCACCAGTCAGCCACCGGCACCGACTCGGCCAGGCGCGCGGCCCGCAGCGCCTCGCGGCGCGCGTCCGTTGCCGCGGCATCGAGCACCCAGTTGCCGTCGGCGTCCTGCGTCGCGATGACGCCGTGCATGTCGCTGACGAACGCGTAGTTCGGGCACATGCCGTCGTTCAGGTCAGCCACCACGGCCGCCGGATCGCGGTCGAGCGGGTCGCCCCAGCCGCCCGAGGAGCCGGCCGCGTCGACGAACAGGTCGTTGTCCTTCAGCGCGAGCTCGGGGCAGTCGGTCTTCCACACTTCGAGCTTCTTCACGGCGAGTTTCTCGTCGTCGATCATCTCGAGCAGCTCGCGCGCATCGCGCGGCGTCTCGCCCTGTTCGATCAGCTTGTCGAGGTTCGTGCCGCGCGCGGAAATCATGAAGCTGCCGGGCCCCGGATAAGCGCCGCTCATGCCGATGCCGACCGAAGGCGTGCACGAGAGGCCGCCGTTCGGCCGGGTGAGGGCGACGTGACGGCCGGGCTCCACGCACCAGTGCACGGCCGAGTTGCCCGGCCCGCCGCGGTACTTGCCGTAGCCGAAGTAGCCCGGCAGCAGCTTGCGGCCGAGGTAGAACAGCGGCGGCACGGTGCTCTCGAACTCCTCGGCATCACCGATCGTCGCCATCTGTGACCAGGCCGCCCAGACCAGCGGCTCGCCGTCCTTGTAACACCATGCGCCGCGGCCGGTACCGCCCAGCCACTCGAAATTCGTGAACCCGTAGTTGGTGCCGTCGGCAGTCGTGCCGGCACCCTGGAAAGCGCCCCAGTTGCCGTCGACCGTGAACGCTTCTTCGAGGTAGCCGCGGCTGAACATGGCGCGGCTGACCGCCCCGAAGCACAGGCTGTTCAGCGCCACGGTCTGCGCCCACAGGTTGGCGTTGGAGGTGTACTCGTTGTCCGGGTTGTAGATGCTGCCGCGCGGGTAGTTGCGCTGCACGGCGAGGTCGATGCCGGCAGTGACCTTGGTGTTGTGCGAGAACGAGTTGATCATGCCGAGGAAGACCGCACAGTCCACCCCGCCGGGCGTCGCGTTGTAGGAGTGATAGCCCCACTTGGAACTGCCCTCGGCATCGAGCAGCACGCCGTTCTCGTTCGGCTCGAGGCTGCCGCGCACGTGGATCAGCGTGTTCTTGTCGGCGTGCGACCAGACGTTCTGCAGGCCCTTGTACTTGACCAGGCGGAAGGCACAGCCGTTGTAGGTGCCGGGTACCAGCGTCGAGCGCATGTTGTCGACCACCATGCGGCGCGATTCCTCGATCACTTCGCGGATCGCGCGCTTGTAGTAGTCCATGCCGAACTCTTCGATCAGCGCGTGCGTGGCGGCGTGGATCATGGCGCAGCCGGCGAGGCGCATCTTGTCGTCGAGGATGTTCATCGTCGCCGCGCGCGTGCGACGCTCCCAGATTGCGCGCCACCAGCTTTCCTGCTTGAGCTTGCGGCCGGTGCGCATCGGCGGGCAGACCAGTCCGTCCATGAAGGTGTCGACCGAGAACGTCGCCCAGGAGCCCGCGACCGGCGCACCGTTCTCCATCAGGTGATTGATGCCGATGGCCCAGGCCACGACCTCGCCATCGACGCAGATCGGCACGAAGGAGTAGAAATCGCCGGGGTGCGGCACGCCGCCGGTGAGTCCGTCGGAGACGGCGAACACGTCGCCGTCCTCGATGCCGTCGTTGACGTCGTAATCGTTGTCCGCCATGTAGCGGATCGAGGTCGGAAAGATCACGGTATGCGAGAGGAAGCCGAGCGAGACGGCGAGCGTGTCGCCTTCAGGCGTCGCGATGCCCCACAGGCATTCGCCCATCTCGCGCGAACCCGGGCTCGCGGCGACGAAGCGCGCCGACTCGCGCGCGGCGAGCACCGCGGCGTGCAGCTTGGCGTAGAAGCGTTCGTACTTGATGGGGTCGGAGTCACGCAGCGTCAGTTCGGTGACGCCGCAGTAGTGCCCGGTCTCGGCGGTGAGGCGATCGCGCTCGGCAATCATCGCCTTGAGAGTGGGGGGCTTGAGCTGTCGCTGCTTGTCGACGACTTCGCGCGCGATGGTGGCCATGCAAGTCTCCTCGTAAGAGAGCGTCGATCGTGGCGTGTCCGGCAACGGGTCGCGGCGATGCGACAGCCCCGTTCCCCGGCGACGCAGTGTGTCGCCGAACTCTAGAACCCACCCATCTCAAATGCAACAGATTTTCGAAAATCGATCGCTTTTGATAAATTGCAGCCAACCGCCCCTCGCTGCCTGTGCTGCGGAGACCTCGCGCATGACCCAGTCCGACTCACGCCCTCCGGTCACGGCCGGCCCCGAGGACGCCGCGACGCTCGCCGAGCGCGTCTACCGCCAGATTCGTGCCGACATCGTCAGCGGCGAACTGGCACCCGGGTTCCGCCTGCGCCTGGAGCCGCTGCGCGAACGCTACGAAGTGGGTATGAGCCCGTTGCGCGAAGCGCTCGCGCGCCTCGCCAGCGATACCTTCGCGACCGCGATCGAGAACCGCGGGTACCGCGTTGCCGAGTTGTCGCGCGCGGACCTCGACGACATCACCGGCGCGCGCGTGGTGGTCGAGCGTGCCGCGCTGGCGCAGTCGATCGAGCTGGGCGATGAAGCCTGGGAAGCGGAGATCGTCGCCACGCACTACCGCCTGACCAAGGTCGATGCGCGCCTCGGCGCCGACGACTCGACCCTGCTCGACAGTTGGGAGCAGGCCAACCGCGCGTTCCACGACGCCCTGGTCGCGGCGTGTCCGTCGCGCTGGCTGCAGCGCTTTCGCGCCCTGCTGCAGGACCAGTCGAAGCGTTACCGGCGCGTGTCGCTGCTGGAAAGCGCCTCGGCACGCTCGGTCAGCGCCGAGCACGACGCGCTCAAGGAAGCGACCCTGGCGCGCGCCGTGCCGCTCGCGCTCGACCTCGTCGAGGCGCATATTCGCGCCACCGCCGATCTCGTCCGCGACAAGCTGCCGGCCGGCAGTGAACCTGCCGCTTGAGACGGATCACCTTGCGCGTGCGCCCGGTCGTGCCGACGAGCCCCGGGCCTGCACGTTCCCCGTGACAAAGCCGGAGCCCCGCCGATGAAGATCGCTTTCATGCCCGACACCCATTTCGGCGTCTACGACCAGCGCGAGGCGCCCGCGCCCGACGACGTCGCCGACGCCATGGAGCACTGCATTGCCGAGGCCGAACTGGCCGAGAAAGTCGGTTTCGACGGCCTGTGGGTGCCGGAACGCCACCAGCGCCCGGAGACCTGGTGGCCGAACACGACCTCGATGCTCGCCGTGCTCGCCGCGCGCACGAAGCAGGTGCAGCTCGCGTGCACGGTGATCCAGCCCACCTTCCATCACCCGATCCACCTCGCCGAGAGCCTGGCCGCGGTGGACAACCTCAGCCGCGGACGGCTCGTGTTCGGCGCCGGCGTCGGCTACCACGAAGACTATTTCCGCTGCTTCGGCGTGCCGTTCGAGAAGCGCGGCAAACGCTTCGAGGAAGTCATGGACTGCATCGTCGGCGCGTGGACCGAGGACGAGTTCAACTACCACGGCGAGTTCTTCCACTACGAGGGCGTGCGCCTGTTGCCGCACCCGTACCAGAAGCCGCGCCCGCCGATCTGGATCGGCGCCTTTGCGCCCAAGGCGATGGAACGTGCACTGAACTACGAAGGCTGGTGCCTGTGGTTCCCGCCCGCGCTCGACGAGCTCGCGCCGGCGGCGCAGGACATGCGCGAACGGGCTGCCGCGCGCGGCAAGGACGATTTCCAGGTCACCGTGGGATTCGAGGGCTGGCTGTCGGACGACCCGCGCGTGCGCGAGAAGCACGGGCACCGCTGGGTGCGCGAATGGAGCTTCTACGCCGAAAAGGGGCTCTCGCCGGACGCCGAGGCGACCGACATGCTGGATCAGATCGAGAACATGTTCCTGTGCCTGGGCAACCGGCAGAAGTGGATCGACCGGCTGGGTGAGATGAAGGAGCGCGTCAACCCGGATTGGCTGTGCATCCGCACGCGCAACCCCGTCAACCCGGGGCAGCCGTACCCGTCGCGCAGCGAGTGCCTGGAGGTCATCGAAGCCTTCGGCGAAATCCTCGACGCGGTGCGCTGAGGAGACCGCGGGCAGGTTTCCCGCCGGCGCGCCCGCGCCGCAGCGCACCCGGTCTGACGGCAGCCGGGCGGCGAGTCGCCAAGCCGCCACTGCTCGACTATCCTGTCGGGCCACCGCACGACGCTCACAGACAGAGGAGTGAAGATGAAACTCGGCATGGTTTTCGGTTACTCGGGCGCACACGTGAAGCTGCCCATGGAACTCATCCTCGAGGCCGAGTCGCTCGGCTACGATTCCGCCTGGAGTGCCGAAGCCTGGGGCTCGGATGCGGTCACCCCCGTGGCCTGGGTGCTGGCGCAGACGACCAGGCTCAAGGCCGGCACCGCGATCATGCAGATGGCGGCGCGCACGCCGTCGATGACGGCGATGACGGCAATGACGCTGGACCAGCTCTCGGGCGGCCGCTTCCTCGCCGGCATCGGCCCCTCTGGCCCGCAGGTCATCGAGGGCTGGTACGGTCAGCCGTACGGCAAACCGCTGCTGCGCACGCGCGAATACATCTCGATCATGCGCAAGGTCTTCCGCCGCGAGGAGCCGCTCACGCACAGCGGCGAACACTACCAGATCCCGTACACCGGGCCCGGCAGCCTCGGCCTCGGCAAGCCGCTGAAGAGCATCCTGCATGGCAATCCGGATATCCCCATCTATACCGGTGTCGCGACGGAGAAGGGCATGCAGCTCGCCGCCGAGATCGCCGACGGCGCGTTTCTCGTGTGGGCCAACCCGGACCGTTTCGACCTGTTCCGGCCGGCCATCGAGAAAGGCTTCGCCAAGAGCGGCGGCGAGAAGTCCATGGCCGGTTTCGACTTCGCGCCCTTCGTGCGCATGGCCATGGGGCCGGACATCGCCAAGTGCCGCGAGCAGCTCAAGCATCACTTCGCGCTCTACGTGGGCGGCATGGGTGCGCGCGAGAAGAATTTCTACAACGACTACACCAAGCGCCTCGGCTACGAAGAGGCGGCGGTGAAGATCCAGGATCTGTACCTCGCCGGCAAGAAGAACGAGGCCGCCGCGCTCGTTCCCGACCAGTACATCGACGATTGCTGCCTGGTCGGGCCGCCGGAGCACATCAAGGAGCAACTCACGCGCTGGAAGGCGGCGGCCGGCCGCGGCGAGCTCGGCACCATGATCATCTCGGCCAACTCGGCCGCGGAGCTGCGCCTGGTGGCCGAGAACCTGCTCTGAGAGCAGCCCGGCACCGCGCACCAGAAAGACTCAACAGGGGAGTAACTCGATGAAGAATCTCAAGTGGAAGGTCGGTGACGTCACCATCACCAAGCTGCAGGAAATCGTCTACCCGGAATTCTCCGACGTCATTCCGGCGGCGACGCCCGAGGTCGTCAAGCAGGTCAAGTGGCTGTTTCCGCACTTCGTGACCGAGGAGGGCCATCTCAGCCTCAGCATCCACTCGCTGATCGTCGATACGCCGAGCGCGAAGCTCGTCGTCGATACCTGCATCGGCAACGATCGCGACCGCAACCCGTTCGACGTCATGCACATGCTCTCGACCAGCTACCTGGAGGACATGCAGGCGGCCGGCTACCAGCCGGAAGGCATCGACTACGTGCTGTGCACCCACCTGCACCTCGACCACGTCGGCTGGAACACGCGCAAGGTCAACGGCAAGTGGGTGCCGACCTTCCCCAACGCGTCCTACCTGTGGGGCAAGGCCGACATGGACTTCTGGGGCAACATAGATCCGAAGACCGATCTCGACTTCCTGCAGATCCAGCGCCGCGTCTGGGACGACTCCATCCAGCCCATCCTCGACGCCGACCTGGCCAAGCCGATCGACGGTCCCGGCCAGGTCTGCGAGGGCGTGCGCCTCATTCCGACCCCGGGCCACACGCCGGGCCATTGCTCGGTGCTGATCGAGTCGAAAGGCGAGACGGCGATGATCACCGGCGATTTTATCCACCACCCGATCCAGTTCTGGGATCCGGCGCTGGTCAGCCCCTTCGACATCGACAACGACATGGCCGTAGCCACGCGCCGCCGCGTGTTCGGCGAGTATGCCGATTCACCGACGCTGATCATCGGCACGCATTTCGCGGGCCCGACGGCCGGCCGCCTCGTTACCGACGGCGACACCTACCGCCTGGACGTCTGAGACGCGTCACGCGTCGACGACCGCGGCTGCCCGGCCCTGCTGCCGGGGCGGCCGCGGTTGTCATCGTTCAAGCCGGCACTCGCGGCGTGGCCGCAAGCGCGGCACTCAGGATCCGGGCTTGGGCGGGCGGCCGTTCGGCATGACGCCGTCGGCGCGCGCCTTGAGATAGGCGTAGACCGCGTCCTTGTTCTTCTGCACGCGCGCGTTCTTGGCCATCGACGGCATCACGCCCACCTGCCCCTGGAAACCGTTCTCCATCACCTCGAGGAAACGCGCGTAATCGACGCCGCTCTCGTTGAGCCGCACCAGCAGGTTGGGGGCGAAGGTCGACCCGAGCGCGCCGCCGCCGTGGCACTGCTGGCACTCGATCTTGAACGTCCGCCAGCCGTCGTAGGTCAGCTGGTCGACCGTGCAGGCGCCGGCATCGACCGCGCCTTCGGGGCAGGTCACCGCGTAGCCCGGCGCACCGTCCTTGCCGGCGGCATCGTCGGGCGCGGCGTCTGCGGCGGGAGCCGGCGCCGCGGCCGCCGCCTCGGGCGCCGCGCTCGTCGCGGCCGCGGCCGGCCCGGCACCATCCGCCGCGCCTTGCGGCTGCGGCGGCGTGTCGTCCGGCTTGGGCGGCCGGCCGTTGGGTATCGCGCCGTCGGCACGCGCCTTGAGGTAGGCATAGACGGCGTCCTTGTTCTTCTGCACCCGCGGGTTCTTGGCCAGCGAGGGCATCACGCCCATCTGGCCCTGGTAGCCGTGCTCCATGACGTAGAGAAAACGGCCGTAATCGACACCGCTCTCGTTGAACCGAGTCATCAGGTTGGGCGCGAAGGTGCTGCCCATGCCACCGCCACCGTGGCACTGCTGGCACTCGATCTTGTAGGTCTTCCAGCCGTCGTAGGTGAACTGGTCGACTTCGCAGGCGCCGGCATCCGCGGCTCCCTCCGGGCAGGCGACCGCGTAAACGGGCGGCGCACCTTCCGGCTCGAGGCGCGGCTCGTGCACGGCGAGGGCGGTAACGGCAATCCCGGCAAGTGCCAGGCCGAAGCTGGTTTGCTTGAACACTTCCGATCTCTCCTTTCGGTTCGTTGCGGCGCCAGCACCGCATCTATAAGCGAAGGATAGCGCCATCCCAATGAATCCATGCTGAACCGGATCAGATACGCGGCTCTCCGCCTGCGACAGTTTGTCGCAGGCGCGTGCAAGGTGACACGGGATGACCGATCATGGCGGGATGCCGGCTGACGTCCGGCCCGACACCCGGCAACGAACCCATGGACCGCATCCTGCGCTACCTGCTGCTGATCCGGCTTTTCGCCATCGGTGGCCTGTGCCTTGGTCTCGGCGTCATGCACGGCGTCTACGCGGTACCCGTGCCGTGGGGAGCGGTCAGCGGCGTGCTCGCCGCACTCGGTCTGGTCACGCTGGTCGGCTGGCGCCGCGGGACGATGCCGCGCGGCGCGCCGCAGCGGCGTTACCTGGTCCAGCTGATCGCCGACATGATGGCGCTCTCGGCACTGGTCTATTTCACCGGTGGCGCGTTCAACCCGTTCATTTCGCTGTTCCTGCTGCCCATCGTCTTCGCCGCCGCGGCCATGCCGGCCCCGGCCACCGCGGCGATCACGGCGCTTGCCATCGGCTGCTACACCGCGCTCATGCTGGCGCCGGTGCCGATGGTCGGCGCACACCAGGAACACGGCTTGTTCGGACTGCACGTGTGGGGCATGTGGTACGGCTTCATGCTGACCGCGCTGTGCGTGGCGTGGTTCGTCGCCGGCCTGGCGCGGCACCTGCGCCACCGCGACCACGAACTCGCGGCGCTGCGCGAGGAGGCGCTCGAGGCCGAACGCTACATGGCCCTCGGCACGCTGGCCGCGGGCACGGCCCACGAGCTGGGCACGCCGCTGTCGACCATGGCCGTCATCGCCGGCGAACTCGAACACGAGGCGGTCGATCCGAGAATACGCGAACAGCTCGGGCTGCTGCGCGAACAGGTGCAGCGCTGCAAGTCGATCCTGGCCGGGATGTCCGTCGATGCCGGCAACCTGCAGGCCGGCGCCGGCGAGGCGGTCCCGGTCGATACCTGGCTCGACGGCATCGTCGCCGAATGGCGCGGCCGGCGCCCCGAACTGCCGCTCGACTTCCATGGCGAGGGCACGCGCCCGGCGCCCGAGATCGTGATCGACCGGGTGCTGACACAGGCGATTGTCAATGTCATCGACAACGCGGCCCAGGCCGCGGCGAGCCAGGTCGTCGTCGAGTGCCGCTGGTCGGCGGCGGAACTCGTCGTCTCGGTTGCCGACGACGGCGGCGGCATCGCGCCCGAGGTCAGCGCGCGGCTCGGGCGCGAAGCGGTCACGACCAAGGCGGACGGCCTCGGCATCGGCCTGCTGCTGGCCCGTTCGATCGTCGAGCGGCTCGGTGGCCTGCTCGAATTCGAACCGCGCGCCGGACGCGGCACCACGGCGCGCATCTGTATTCCGCTCGACGGGCTCGCGGTGTCATGAACGACGCTCGACCGACCTGTCTCGTCGTCGATGACGACGAAGCGTTCCGCGCGGTCCTCGCCGCGGCGCTGCGCCGGCGCGGCTACGAAGTCGCCGTCGCGGCCGACGCCGGCTCCGCGCTCGCCAGCGCAGAGCAGCTGCGCCCCGCGTTCGTCGTGCTCGATCTGCGCCTCGGCGACGATTCCGGCCTGCAGCTGGTCAGCCCGCTGCTCGGCATCGTGCCGAGCGCACGCGTCGTTGTCCTGACGGGCTACGCGAGCATCGCAACCGCGGTCGAAGCGATCAAGCTCGGTGCCGCCCACTACCTCACGAAGCCGGCCGACACGGACGAAATCATCGCCGCGTTCGGCCGCGCCGCGCCGGATCCGGATACCACGCTGGCGCGCGAGCCGACGCCGCTGCAGCATCTCGAGTGGGAACACATCCAGAAGACGCTGATCGCCTGCGACGGCAACATCTCCGACGCGGCGCGCAAGCTCGGCCTGCACCGGCGCACGCTGCAGCGCAAGCTGCAGAAACGTCCCTCCGGCCTGTGACGGTCGACGCCGGCGGTTGCGCGCCGCCCGCCGCATCGGACATGCTGCGCTGCTGATTCGACCAGGGGGAGAAGACCGATGAGCCAGGGCGGCATGCTTTCCGGGGTACGCGTGCTCGACTTCGCGCGCTACATCGCCGGGCCCTACTGCGCCGCGTTGCTCGGCTATCTCGGCGCGGACGTCATTCGCATTGAGAAACCGGGCGGTAGCGAGGATCGCTTCGTCGGGCCAGTCAGCCCGAGCGCGAGCGCCGTGTTTCTCGAGACCGGCTGCAACAAGCGCGGCATCACGCTCGATCTCAAGCATCCCGAGGCGGGCGAGGTGGTGCGGCGGCTGGTCGCCGACGCCGATGTCGTCATCGCCAACATGCCACCGGGCGCACTGGCGCGCGCCGGGCTCGACTACGACAGCCTGTGCGCGATCAAGCCCGACATCATCCTCACCACGCAAACGGGTTTCGGTCACGCCGGACCCTGGCGCGACCGCGGCGGCTTCGACGGCATCGGCCAGGCGATGTCCGGCTCGGCGTTCTTCTCCGGCCAGCCGGGCCAGCCGGCACGCAGCGCGACGCCGTTCGCCGACTTCGGCACCGCCGCGCTCGGCGCCTTCGGCACCCTCGCCGCGCTCTACGAACGGCGCGCGAGCGGGCGCGGCCAGCACGTCCAGGCGGCGCTGCTCGGCACCTCGCTCGCGTTCTTCAACGCGGCGCTGATCGAGCAGGCCGTGCTCGACCTCAACCGGGTACCGAGCGGCAACCGCGGTCAGACCAGCGCGCCAACCGACATTTTCGCCACGCGCGACGGCCACGTTCTCACGCACGTCGTCGGCAATGGGCTGTTCAAACGCCTCGCGCGGGTCGTCGGCGAGCCGGGCTGGGCCGACGACCCGGCCTATGCGAGCGACCAGCTGCGCGGCGAGGCGCGCGACGCGATCTGCGGCCGCGTCGCCGCGTGGTGCGCCGAACGCAGCACCGACGAAGTGCTCGACGCGCTCGCCGAGGCCGGCGTGCCTGCCGGCCCCGTGCTCGACTTCGATGCCGCGGTCAGCCATCCGCAGACGCAGGCGATGGGCTTCCTGCAGCCGCTCGCCTACCCGGATCTCGACGGCGCGCCGCCGGTGGCGCGCATGCCGCTCGATTTCTCCGCGTACGAGCCGGTTCAGCGCCGTGCACCGACGGTCGGGGAGCACACCGACGAGGTGCTCGCCGAACTGGGCTACGACGCCGCGGCGATCGCGCGCCTGCGCGCGGCCGGCGTCGTGTGAGCCGGGCGCGCGTGGCCAAGCCCGGGACGGGGCGATAAACTCGCGGGCCTGCCAAGCAATCAGTCAGGGTCACGAGGGAGGTTCATGAGTTACGGCATTCTTTCTTTCGGCGCCTACGTGCCGGCGCTGCGCCTCAGTCGCGGCGCCGTGCTCGAGGCGGTCGGCTGGGCCGTACCCGGGCTGCGCGGACTCGCCGCGGGCGAGCGCGCCGTCGCCAACTGGGACGAAGACACCATTACGATGGCCGTGGAAGCCGGGCGCGACTGTCTCGCCGGCATGGACGGCCCAGTCGGTCATCTCGCCCTCGCTTCGACCACGCTGCCCTTCACCGACCGCTCGAACTCCGGACTCGTCGCCGATGCGCTGGTGCTCGACAACCACCTCGTGACCGAAGACCTCGCCGGCAGCCGTCGCGCCGCTACCAGCGCGCTGGCGCGCGCCGCGCACAACCAGGGCGCCATGCTGCTGCTCGCGAGCGACTGCCGCGAAACGCGCCCCGGCAGCAACCAGGAGATGCTCTACGGGCACGGCGCCGGCGCCGTGCTGCTCGGCGAGGGCAAGCCGATCGCGGAATTCCTCGCCAGCGCCTCGATCCACGAGGATCTCGTCGATCAGTACCGGTCCGCTGACACCGACTACGACTACGCGCTCGAAGAACGCTGGGTGCGCGAAGAAGGCTATTTCAAGATCGTCCCGAGCGTGATCGAGCAGGCGGCGCGCGAGGCCGGCATCGCCGTCGCCGACATCGACCGCGTGGTCCTGCACGGCTCGACGAGCGTGGCGCGGGCGCTGGCCAAGCGCCTCGGCCTTGCTGCCGACCGCTTCACCAGCGACCTGATGGCGGAGTGCGGCGATTGCGGCGCCGCGCAGCCGCTCGTGATGCTCGCGCACACGCTCGAGCAGGCCACCCCCGACCAGTATGTCATGGTGGTCGGCTTCGGCCAGGGCGCGGACGCGGTACTGCTGCGCACGACGCCGGCGCTGTCGGCGATGAAGACCGGCCGCGGGCCGTCGCGCTACCTCGCGCGGAAGCGCGAGCTGACGAACTACACCAAGTTCCTCTCGCTCAGGAACCAGATTTCGATCGATTTCGGGCTGCGCTCGGAGCGCGACAATCGCACCGCGCTGTCGGCTTTCTATCGCAAGCGGCGCGACATCACCTCCATGCTCGGCGGGCGCTGCCGCGAGTGCAACACCCTGCAGTTCCCGCGCTCGCTGGTGTGCGTGAAGTGCGGCGCGTCCGACACGCAACAACCCGAAAGCCTGGCCGGCCTGACCGGCCGCGTGAAATCCTTCACCGAGGACTGGCTGGCCTATACGCCTTCGCCGCCCTACGTCTACGGCAATGTCGAGTTCGCCGACGGCGCCAACATCATGCTCGAGTTCACCGATTTCGCCCCGGGCGAGGTCAAGGTCGGCGACCCCGTACGCCTGGTGTTCCGCATCAAGGACTTCGATCCCAAACGCAACTTCCGGCGCTATTTCTGGAAACCCGCGCCGGTGATGGACTGACACAGTCGAGGAGGGTCACGTCATGGCCAAAGGTATCAAGGACAAGGTGGCAATCATCGGCATGGGCTGCACGCGCTTCGGCGAACGCTGGGACTGCGGCCCGGAGGAACTCATCGTCGAAGCCTTCCGCGAAGCGCTGGCCGACGCCGGCGTCGATCGCAACGACATCGAGATGGCCTGGCTCGGGCTGTTCTTCCAGGAGCAGAGCGCGGGCAAGTCGGCGCTGCCGCTGTCGATGTCGCTGCGCCTGCCCAACATCCCCGTGACGCGCGTCGAGAACATGTGCGCGACCGGTACCGAGGCGCTGCGGGGCGCGGTCTACGCGGTCGCCGCCGGCGCCTGCGATATCGCGCTCGCGGTCGGCGTGGAGAAGCTCAAGGACACCGGCTATCCCGGCCTGCCGGAGCGCAGCAAGGGCACGTTCGACGACCTGTGGCTGCCGAACGCGACGGCGCCCGGCGCCTTCGCGCAGCTTGCCAGCGCCTACCAGGCACGCCACCAGTGCAATCCCACCGACATGAAGCGGGCCATGGCCCACATCTCGGTCAAGAGCCACGCCAACGGCGCGCTCAATCCCAAGGCCCACCTGCGGCGCGAGATTACCGAAGAGCAGGCCATGAACGCGCCCATGATCGCCGCGCCGCTCGGGCTCTACGACTGCTGCGGCGTGAGCGACGGCGCGGCCTGCGCCATCGTCACGAGCGTCGAGAAGGCGCGCGAGATGGGCATCAAGGACATGGTCACGGTCAAGGCCATGCAGCTCGCGCCGAGCAACGGCCTCGAGATGTCGAACAACGCCTGGGACGGCAGCTACCTGCTGACCACCCGCATCGCCGCCGAGCGCGCCTACAAGGAAGCCGGCATCAGCGACCCGCGCAAGGAACTCGACATGACCGAGGTGCACGACTGTTTCTCGGTCACCGAACTCGTGGTGATGGAGGATCTCGGCCTGTGCCCCGAGGGCGGTGCGATCAAAGCGGTGCTGGACGGCGAGTTCGACCGCGACGGCAACGTCCCCTGCCAGATCGACGGCGGGCTGAAATGCTTTGGTCACCCGATCGGCGCCAGCGGCCTGCGCATGGCCTACGAGATGTACCTGCAGCTGCTCGGCCGGGCGGGGGAACGCCAGCTGGCCAGTCCCAGCCTCGGCTTGACGCACAATCTCGGCGGACACCCGTTCCGCAACGTGGCGAGCGTTTCGGTGTTCGGGCTGCACTCGGCCTGATCCGAAACGCCGCGCCAGACGCAAACACCGCCGATCACGACTGAAACCAACCGGAACCGCTTGCATGAATCCTTATCGTTCCCCCTGGATGACCTCCGACCACGAGCTGTACCGCGACAACGTGCGCAAATTCATCGAAGCCGAGTTCGTGCCCCATCGCGAACGCTGGGTCGAACAGGGCCACCCCGAGCCCGAGGCCTGGCGCAAGGCCGGTGAAGTCGGCATCCTGTGCCCCGACGTGCCGGCGGAGTACGGCGGCGGCGACGGCGACTTCGGCTTCGATGCCATCACCTACGAGGAATGCCAGCGCGCCTGCATCTCGAGCTTCGGCAACGGCATCCAGAGCATCGTCGCGCACTACCTGATGCGCTACGGCACCGAGGAGCAGCGCCAGCGCTGGCTGCCGGGCATGGCGAGCGGCGAGATCATCACCTCCATCGCGATGACCGAGCCCGGCACCGGGTCCGACCTGCAGGCGGTCAAGACGCGCGCGGTGCGCGACGGTGACGAGTACGTCTTGAATGGATCAAAAACCTTCATCACCAACGGCTACAACGCGAACCTCGTGTGCGTCGTGTGCAAGACCAACCCGGAAGAGCGCGCCAAGGGCATCTCGCTGCTGATGGTCGAGGTCGACGGCCTCGAGGGCTTCCGGCGCAACAAGCCGCTCAAGAAGGTGGGCATGAAGGGGCAGGACACCTGCGAGCTGTTCTTCGACGACTGCCGGGTACCGGCCGGCAACGTGCTCGGCGGCGAGGAAGGGCAGGGCTTCTTCCAGCTGATGGCGCAGCTGCCGCGCGAGCGGCTCATCATCGCGGTCGCGGCGGTTGCCGCGATGGAAGCCGCGCTCGAGCAGACCATCTCCTACACCAAGGAGCGCAAGGCCTTCAACCAGCGCGTGTTCGATTTCCAGAACACCAAGTTCACCCTCGCCGAGATCGCCACCGAGACGCGCATCGCGCGCGTATTCGTCGACAACTGCATCCAACTGCTGAACGAGGACCGGCTCGATACCGAAACCGCTTCCATGGCGAAGTGGTGGTGCAGCCAGAAGCAGTTCGAAGCGGCGCACGAGTGCCTGCAGCTGCACGGCGGTTACGGTTACATGATGGAATACCCGGTGGCGCATTACTTCGCCGACAGCCGCGTGCAGATGATCTACGGCGGCTCGAACGAAATCATGAAAGAGGTCATCTCGCGCGCCCTGTAAGCGCGCGGACCGTGCTCGATACGGCTATCGCCCCGTGAGCGGGAACGACAACCTCTACGCGCATTTCGCCGCGGCGCTCGACACGTCTCGCACGTGCATCGAGACGCCGGGTGGAGGCGCGTGGAACGGCGCGGACATCGCGCGCCACAGCGCACGTGCCGCCAACGTGCTCCTCGCGCATGGCCTCGCACCGGGCGATCGCGTATCGGTGATCGCCGAGAAGTCGCTCGAGTACCTCTGGCTCTACCTCGGTTGTCTGCGCGCGGGGCTCGTGTTCCACCCGCTCAATCCGGCCTACACCGCGCGCGAGCTCGGCTTCTTTCTCGGCGACGCCGGCACCCGCCTGCTGGTCAGCGACCCCGCGCTGGCCGGACGCGTCGACCCCGCCGCTGCCGGATGCCAGAGCCTGTCGGGCGCGTTGACGCTCGCCGCGGACGGCAGCGGCAGCTTCGCCGACGCCTGCGCGAATGCCGGCGAGGAAGCTCCCGTGTGCCCGCGGACCGGCGACGATACGGCCGCGCTGCTGTACTCCTCGGGCACGACCGGCACGCCCAAGGGCATCCGCATCACCCATCGCAATCTCTACAGCAACGCCTGCGCACTGCGCGAGACCTGGGCTTTTTCAGCCGACGACGTCCTGCTGCACGCGTTGCCCGTCTTTCACGTCCACGGCCTGTTCATCACGCTGGGACCGGCGCTGCTCGCCGGCACGCGGCTGCGCCTGCTGCCGCGCTTCGACGCCGACGCGGTGATCGACGCCTTGCCCGGCGCGACCCTGTTTGCCGGTGTGCCGACCTACTACACGCGGCTGCTCGCGAGCCCGCGCTTCACGCGCGAGGCGTGTCGCGACATCCGCGTGTTCATCTCGGGATCGGCGCCACTGTCGGAGGCGACGTTCCAGGCCTTCGAGGAACGCACCGGGCAGCGCATCCTCGAGCGCTACGGCATGACCGAGACCGGCATCAACACGTCCAACCCGCTCGTGGGCACGCGCAAGCCGGGCGCGGTCGGCCCGCCGCTGCCCGGCGTCGGGCTGCGCATCGTCAGCGGCGACGGCACGCCGTGCACGACGGGCGAAATCGGTGAGATCGAGGTCCGCGGCGACAACGTCTTCCCCGGGTACTGGCAGTTGCCCGAGGCAACCGCCGCGGCATTCGACGCGCAGGGCTGGTTCCGCACCGGCGACCAGGGACATCTCGACGACGACGGGTACCTGTTCATCGTCGGGCGCAGCAAGGATCTCGTGATCAGCGGCGGCCTCAACGTCTACCCCAAGGAAGTCGAGCGCGAACTCGAAGCCATCCCCGGCATCGGCGAAGCCGCGGTGTTCGGCGTGCCGCACGCGGATTTCGGCGAGGCCGTCGTTGCCGCCGTCGTTGCCGACGCACCGCTCGACGAGGCAGCCGTGCTGGCCGCGCTACGCGAGCGCCTGGCAACGTTCAAAGTGCCCAAGCGCCTGCTCGTAGGCAGCGAACTGCCACGCAACGCGATGGGTAAAGTGCAAAAGAACGTGCTGCGCGAGCAGCACGCCGGTCTGTTCGCGGACCGCGCCTAGGGGCGGGCCACGCTGGCGGCGGCGCGTCCTCACGCCGCGTATCGACCTGGGTGTCGCGTCCGCGGCCGTATGCCGGCTTCGCGCGCCACGCCATCGTGAAACGGCCGGGTGGGCGCACGTGGCGCTTCGCGCATTGCCTATAATGCCGCGAAGCGCTCTCGCCGCAAGACCAGAGGAGGACCCATGGCAGGCCTGTATTTCGAGGAATTCAGCGTCGGACAGATCTTCGACCACCCGATCCGCCGCACGCTGACCGAGACCGACAACGTGCTGTTCACCGCGATGACCCACAACCCCGCGCGGCTGCACCTCGACGAAGAGTATTGCAGGAACGAGACCGAGTTCGGTCAGCGCATCGTCAACAGCGCCTTCACGCTGGCGCTGATGGTCGGTATCAGCGTGCACGAAACGACGCTCGGCACCACCGTGGCGAACCTCGGCTGGGACGAGGTGCGCTTTCCGCGCCCGCTGTTCCACGGCGATACCATCCGGGTCGAATCGGAGGTGGTCGAGATCCGCGAGAGCAAATCGCGGCCGGCCAACGGCATCGTGATCTTCGAGCACCGTGCCTACAACCAGAAAGACGAACTGGTCGCGGTGTGCAAGCGCTCCGGCCTGATGCTGAGGAAACCGGCCTGATGTTACGTTCACTCCTGTTCGCCCCGGGCGATAGCGACAAGAAGATGACCAAGGCGTCGGGCATCGGCGCCGACTGCGTCATCCTCGATCTCGAGGACTCGGTGGCTGCCCAGCGCAAGCCCGTGGCGCGCGAGATGGTCGCGGAATTCCTGCGCGGCGCGCGCACGCCCGGCGTCAAGTTCTACGTCCGTGTCAACCCGCTGGATTCCGGTTTCGCGCAGCACGACATCGCGGGCGTCGCACCGGCCGCGCCCGACGGCATCGTGCTACCCAAGGCCAACGGCCCCGAGGACCTGCGCATCGTCGCGCACTACCTCGACGTGCTCGAGGCAGAGCACGGCCTGCCGGCCGGTGGCATCGCTATCCTGCCGGTCGCGACCGAGACGCCGAGCGCGGTGTTCGGCCTCGGCGACTATCGTCACGGCGTGCCGCGGCTCAGCGGCATCACCTGGGGAGCCGAGGATCTCGGCGCCGCGGTCGGCGCGAGCGCCAACCTCGACGCCAACAAGGACTGGACGATGCCCTACCAGACGACGCGCTCGTTGTGCCTGTTCGCGGCACACGCCAGCGGCGTGCAGGCCATCGACACCGTGATGGCCGATTTCCGCGACACCGAGCGCCTCGAGGTCGTGTGCAACGAGGCGCGCCGCGACGGTTTCACCGGCAAGATCGCGATTCACCCGGCGCAGGTGCCGGTGATCAACGAAGCCTTCTCGCCGTCCGCGGAGGAACTCGCCCACGCCCGGGCCGTGATCGATGCCTTCAAGGCGAACCCGGACGCCGGCACGCTGCAGCTCGACGGCAAGATGATCGACCGGCCGCACCTGGTCCAGGCAGAACGCATCCTCGCCATCGCCGCGCAGATCGCCGCACTCGGCAAGAACGCCTGAACCGGCGGCAACAACAGGGGCGGCAGCGCCCGCCCCGGGGAGAAAATCCATGAACACCTGGTCCGCACGCAAGCAGTTCGTCACCGTCGATGGCAGCCGCATGGCTTACGTGGAGATGGGCGAGGGCAGACCGATCGTGTTCCAGCACGGCAACCCGACCTCGTCCTACCTGTGGCGCAACATCCTGCCCCAACTCGCCGACCTCGGACGCTGCATCGCCATCGACCTGGTCGGCATGGGGGATTCCGACAAGCTGCCCGATTCGGGCCCCGACCGCTATACCTTTGCCGAGCATCGTCACTACTGGCGCGGCGCGCTCGACGCGCTCGGCGTCAGCGATGACGTGGTGTTCGTCATCCACGACTGGGGCAGCGCGCTCGGCTTCGACTGGATAGCCGATCACCCGGCCGCGACCGCCGGCGTGGTGCACATGGAAGGCATCGTCAAGCCGCTGACCTGGGACGAGTGGCCGGAAGCGGCGCGCGACATGTTCAAGACCTTCCGTTCGCCGGCCGGCGAGGAAGTGGTCCTGCAGAAGAACGTGTTCGTCGAACGCGTGCTGCCGGCCTCGATCCTGCGCGACCTGAGCGAAGAGGAAATGGCCGCCTACGTCGCACCGTTCGCCAGGGCCGGCGAAGATCGCCGGCCGACCCTCACCTGGCCGCGCCAGATCCCGCTCGAAGGCGAGCCGGCCGATGTCTGCGCGCTGGTCCGCCGCTACGGCGAGTTCCTCGCCGGCTCACCGATCCCGAAGCTGTTCATCAGCGCAAAGCCCGGCATGATCATGAACGGCAGCGCCGGCGACTACGCGCGGAGTTGGAAGAACACCAGCGAGGTCGGCGTCGCCGGCCTGCACTTCATCCAGGAGGACTCTCCGGCCGAAATCGCCGCGGCGGTGCGCGCCTGGCTCGGCACGCTGGCCTGAACATGCCCGATCTCGCTCGCCTGATCCCGCTCGGCACCTGCGCGACGCGCGAACTCGTCGTCACCCATGAACTGACCGTGCAGCATGCCTACCCGTCGCTGCCGGCGGTCTATGCGACGCCGCAGATGATCTTCGCGCTCGAGATGGCGGCGGCCGATGCCATCGCTGCCCTGCTGCCGGCAGGGTGGGGCTCGGTCGGCACGCGGGTCGAGGTGAGCCACCTCGCCGCGACGCCGATCGGCATGCGGGTGCGAGCCGAGGCGCGCGTGGTCGAAGTCGGGTCGCGTCACGTGCGCTTCGCTTGCACCGCGCACGACGAGCACGAGATCATCGGTGAGGGCTGGCACGAGCGTGCCCCGGTCGAGCTCGCGCGCTTCGTCGAGGGCGTCGCGCGCAAGACAGCGGCTGGCGGCCGCGATTGAGGCAGCGACAGCGCGCACCGGCCGCCGTGATCGTGCTCAGCACAGCGACCCCAGCGCGACAGGAGGACTATCCATGAGCGCCCACAACGAGCAGGCCGAAAAGGTCACGGTGCGCACACTGCGCCAGATGAAGGAGCGTGGCGAGAAGATCGCGAGCATGACCGCCTACGATGCCGCTTTCGCCAATGCGCTGGAACGCGCCGGTATCGATTTCGTCCTCGTCGGCGATTCGCTCGGCATGGTCGTGCAGGGGCACGAGACGACGATTCCGGTCACGGTCGACGAAATCATCTACCACTCGCGGCTGGTTGCCCGCGGACTCAGCCGCGCCATGCTCATGGCCGACATGCCGTTCATGAGCTATGCCTCCGCCGGCGACTGCCTGAAGAACGCCGCGCGCCTGATGAAGGAGGGCGGCGCCGAGATCGTCAAGCTCGAATGGGGCGAACTCGAGATCGATATGGTCGCGCGGCTGACCGAGTGCGGCGTGCCGGTGTGCGCACATCTCGGCCTGACGCCGCAGGCGATCCACAAGTACGGCGGCTACCGCGTGCAGGGGCGCGAGGAGAAGGCCGCGGCGAAAATGAAAGAGGACGCGCGCGCGCTCGAGGAGGCCGGCGCGGACATCCTGCTGCTCGAATGCGTGCCGATGGGGCTTGCCGCCGAGATCACCCGCGACGCCAGCGTGCCGGTCATCGGCATCGGCGCCGGTCCGGACGTCGATGGCCAGATCCTCGTGCTCTACGACGTGCTCGACATCTTCCCCGGCAAACGCACGCGGTTTTCGAAGAACTACATGGAACAGGAAGGCTCGATCCACGGCGCGCTCGCGACCTACGTGCGCGAAGTGAGGGAAGTCAGCTTCCCGACCGAACAGTACGCATTCCGCTGAAGGAGTATCCCTTGGACGAAGCCCTGCGACGGCTGGTCGACGCGCTCGCGCTCGAACGGCTCGAAGAAAACCTGTTCCGCGGTGCGCTCAGCGACACGCATCTCAAGCGCGTCTACGGCGGCAAGGTACTCGGCGAGGCGATCAAGGCGGCGCAATCGACCGTCGAAGGCCGCGACGTGCACTCCATCCACGCCTACTTCCTGCGCGAAGCGGAGTCCGGGCGGCCGGTGATCTACGAGGTCGATCGCAGCCGCGACGGCGGCAGTTTCTCCGCGCGGCGCGTCGTTGCCGTGCAGCGTGGGCGGCCGATCTTCACGCTCGAAGCCTCGTTCCACAAGCAGGAAGCGGGCATCGAGTACCAGGCACCGGTACCCACTGTGCCGCCGCCGGAGGAACTGCCCCGAGCGAGCTTCGACCAGCTCAATCTCGAAGGCGCGACGCCCAAGGTACAGCGCATCGCGAGCATCGCGGCACCTTTCGAACTGCGCCCGGTCGATGCCTATTTCGATGCGGTACCGGCCGGCACCCCGCCGCTGCGCCGCACCTGGCTGCGCACGGTCGATACGCTGCCCGACGACGCCGACCTGCATCGCGCGATACTCGCTTACCTGTCGGACTACGGCCTCATCACCACCCTGCTGATGCCCCAGGGTGTGCGTGCCCTGGCCGAGAACCTGTTTCTCGCCAGCCTCGATCACGCGATGTGGTTCCACCGTCCGTTCAAGATGGACGAATGGCTCTTGTACGTGTGTGAAGGTGTCAGTTCGTCCGGCGCGCGCGGCCTGGCCCGGGGCAGCTTCTACGATCGCGCCGGACGCCTCGTGGTCTCGGTCGCGCAGGAAGGTCTGATCCGCATCGGCGATGCCTGAGCCCCGGCCGCGCCGGCGGCCCCGGTCAGCCGACAAGTGCACGACGGCGGGAGGCGCGCCACCCGCCAGCGGCCTCACGGACGTGCACGGCGGGTGAACGCGGCGCGGCTGCAGGTCGGACCGACGGCGTGGTTCGGACTCGCCACGCTGGTCACGGTGTGGGGCTCGGCGTTCGCCCTGACCCAGGTCGCGCTCGAAGCCATCGATCCCTGGTGGCTGACGGCGCTGCGCATCAACATCGGCGCCGCCGCGCTGCTCGCGCTGGTCCATGCCCAGGGTTACCGCCTGCCGCGCGCGCGGCGCCCCTGGCTGTGGTTCGCCTGGCTCGGCGCCATCGGCAATGTCGCGCCGTTCGCCCTGATCGCGTGGGGTCAGCAGCACGTGCCCTCGAGCCTGGCCGGCATTCTCATGTCCGCCGTGCCGCTGGTCACCATCGTCGTCGCGCACTACGTCCTGCCCGACGAGCGCCTCACGCGCCGCCGCCTGGCCGCGTTCGTGGTCGGCTTCGCCGGCGTGGTACTGCTGATCGGCCCGCTCGCGCTCGGCGACTTCAGCGCCCGCGGCATGCGCCTGCTCGCGGAGGTGGCCATCCTCGCCGCCGCCACGGGCTACGCGCTGAACGGGGTGACGGCACGCCTGGTGCCACGCCTGCCCGGGCCCGTACTGGCCTGCGGCGTACTGTGCGCGGCGGCGCTGCAGTCGCTCGTGCTGGCGGCGCTGCTCGCGCCGCCACCGGCCTGGCCGCCCTGGCGGCCCGGCCTCGCCGTGCTGCTGCTCGGCATATTCCCGACCGC
>JAUIFX010000217.1 GCA_030429865.1 Gammaproteobacteria bacterium
GGCGAGTGGCGAGTGGGTCGGCTGCTTCGGACTGACCGAACCCGATCACGGCTCGGATCCCGGCGGCATGAAAACCCGCGCGCGGCAGGTCGACGGCGGCTACCTGCTGAACGGCGCGAAAATGTGGATCTCGAACTCGCCCATTGCCGACGTCTTCGTCGTGTGGGCCAAGACCGACGACGACGTCATCCGCGGCTTCGTGCTCGAGAAGGGCATGGAAGGACTGTCCGCGCCCAAGATCGAAGGCAAGTTCTCGCTGCGCGCCTCGATCACCGGTGAGATCGTGATGGCCGACGTCTTCGTGCCCGAGGCGAACCTGCTGCCCAACGTGCAGGGCCTGCGCGGCCCGTTCGGCTGCCTCAACCGCGCCCGCTACGGCATTGCGTGGGGGGCGATGGGCGCGGCGGAGTTCTGCTGGCACGCGGCGCGCGAATACACCCTCGAGCGCAAGCAGTTCGGCCGCCCGCTCGCCGCCAACCAGCTGATCCAGAAGAAGCTCGCCGACATGCAGACGGAGATTGCGCTCGGTTACCAGGCGGCGCTCGCGGTGGGCCGCATGATTGATGCGGGCACCGGCGCGCCCGAGGCGATTTCGCTGATCAAGCGCAACAATTGCGGCAAGGCGCTGGACATCGCGCGCGTCGCCCGCGACATGCATGGCGGCAACGGTATTTCAGACGAATACCACGTGATCCGCCACGTGATGAACCTCGAGGCGGTGAACACCTACGAGGGCACCCACGACATTCACGCGCTCATCCTGGGGCGCGCGCAGACCGGCATCCAGGCCTTCATGGTCTGAGCCGGCCGCACGCCGGGTAGCAGGCGGCGCGCGGCCCGGGCAGGTGCCGTCGGCGCGGTCCGCGCGTTCGGGCGGACGTTTGCGCGCTCCCACGGCTTATGCTTGAATTTGCCGCGATCGCCACGCGCCCGGTTGTCCGGGCGCGGCGCGCGGGGTTGCCGTGAAACCGGCACCCGCCGCCCGGCCGCGACGTGGCGGCCGACGCCGGATTCACGACCGGCGCGACCGCCCGTCCTCGCCGGGGCAGGGCACGAGGGAGGCACCGCCGTCAGACCGGCAGGCGACATCGCCGCTCCGCCGGCCGTCATACGATCCGCCGGCGACCGGGCCTGGCGATCGGACAACGCAGGGTAAGACGCGTATACGAAGCCGTGGCAGCGGGGTTCGCGCTGGAGGGTGGAGCCGTAACCGGCCCCGCGACTGCCGACACGGGCACACATAACGAACCGCCAGTGCGCGATGAGGGCGGTCGATAATAACGGGACCGATGAAGCATGAATATCTACGTGGGCAACCTGCCCTACAGCGTTAAGAACGATGAACTGAGGGAAGCATTCGAAGCCTTTGGCGCGGTCAGCTCGGCGGAGGTGATCTTCGACCGCCGCACGAAACGCTCGCGCGGCTACGGTTTCGTCGAAATGGACGATGACCAGGCCGGCCGGCGCGCGATCGAGGCCTTGAACGGCAGCGACTTCAAGGGCCGCGAGCTGCGCGTCGACGAGTCGCAGCCGCGCGAGGAGAAGGCCGAGCGCCGCGCCAGCGAACCCGCGCAGCGCACCGGCTCGGCGGCGCCGCGCCGCGAACCCGTCCATAGCCCGGCCGCGCCGGAACCGACGACGGGCGGCGTGATCGGGTTCTTCAAGCGCCTGTTCGGCTGAGTGGGCGACGGCGGGAACGCGCCGGGCGGGCTGCCGGAGCTGCCACCGGACGTGGCGCTGCCGGCGGCGGCCTACCCTGCATGGCACGCCTACCGCGCCATGCAGGCGAGCAAGGAGGCCCATTTCGCCGCGCTGGCCGAGGCGCACGCGGCACGAAGCGGCGCCGCTCCGCGGCTCGCACAGGCAGCGCACCGCGAACAGCTGCTCGCCGCCCATGACGATGCCGTGAAGGCGTTTGCCAGGGCCATGCAGGCCCTGGCCGGCCGCGATGCCGAGGCACACCGCGAACTCGTCGCCATCATCGCGCGGCTGAACGCCGCCGTCGGCGGGCCGTCGGGGGACTGAAGGACCGGCACCGGCGGCGCGGCCGCCGGCGAGGGAGCGGCGCTCTCAGCCGGCGTCGCCGTCGTCCCACAAGCGCGTCGCCGCGGCAAAGTACTCCGGCTTGCCGGTCGTCCACACTTCACCCCAGTGCTGGCCGCCGCCATCGACGACAAGCGTCTCGCCGTTGATGAAACGCCCACCCGGTCCGGCCAGGAACAGGCACGCCTCGGCAATCTCCCACGGTGACCCGGCACGCATCATCGGGTTGGTGCGCGGATAGCGCGAGCGCGCCTCCTCCGAATAGACGGCCCAGCCCTCGGTCTCGATGGCACCGGGCCCGACGCAATTGACGCGAATGCCGAGAGGCGCCCATTCCACGGCCGCTTTCTGCGAAAACGCGATGACGCCGGCACGTGCGGCCGAGGTGTGCGCGACGCCGTAGAGGCCCTGGTTGACCACGACCACGTTGACGATGCTGCCGCCACGCCCCTGCTCGCGCCAGCTCAGCGCCGCGGCCTGCATCATGTGCCAGGTGCCGTGCAGATTGGTGTTGACCACCGTGTGCCAGCCCTTCTCGGTGTAGTCGATGGCGGCCTGCGGGAACTGTCCGCCGGCGCTGTTGACGAGGATGTCGAGCGGCCCGGGCTCCTCGGCGATACGCGCGAACGCGCCATCGACCGCGTCGCGATCGCGGATGTCGAGGACCTCGTAACTCGCGCGCGTGCCGCCGAGATGCGCGTTGATGGCGTCGACCACGCCGGCCAGCTTGGCTTCCTTGCGGCCGCCGATCACGACCCGCGCGCCGAGGCGCGCGGCGAGCCAGGCGGTGGCGCGGCCGATGCCGCTGCCGCCGCCGGAAACGAAGACCCGCTGGCCGGCCAGCAGGTCCGGAGCGAACACGGTCGGCTGGCGAGCCAGCTCTTCCTGCGTCCTGGGGATGGATGGCGCTTCGTGCATGGGGGCCTACTTCAGCAGTTCCTGGGCGATGATGAGCTTGCGCACTTCGGGGGTCCCGGCGCCGATTTCGAGCAGCTTGGTGCCGCGAAACAGGCGGTTGATCTCCGATTCCCAGGTGTAGCCGATGCCGCCGTGAACCTGCACCGCCTCGTCGAGCACGCGGTTGAGCATGTTGGCGCAGTACATCACCGAGGCGGCGGTATTGGCATGCACCAGGCCGCGCCCGCCGCCGCCCACCTCGAGATCGTTGACTTCGGCCAGCACTTTGAAATTGAGCGCCTTCATCGCTTCGACCCAGACATACATGTCGGCGAGTTTCGCCTGGACCATCTGGAAACTCGCGATGGGCTTGCCGAACTGCTCGCGCGTCTTGGCGTACTCGATGCTGAGTTCCAGCGCACGCTCGGCCATGCCGACGCACAGCGGCGAGATCACCGCCCGCTCGAGGTCGAGTCCGCTCATCACGATGCTGACCCCGGCGTTCTCGGCGCCGACCCGGTTCTCGACCGGCACCTCGCAGTCGTCGAACACGAGTTCGCCGGTCTGGCTGCCGCGAAAACCCATCTTGACGAGTTTCTGGGCCACGCTGAACCCGGCGAAGTCCTTCTCGACGATGAACGCCGAAATGCCGTGCGCGCCCTGCTCCGGCGCGGTCTTGGCATAGACCAGCAGGACATCCGCAACGGGACCGTTGGTGATGTACAGCTTGCGCCCGTTGAGCACGTAGACGTCACCCTCGCGGCGCGCCGTGGTGCGCATCGAGCCGAGCGCATCGGAGCCGGCCCCGGGCTCGGTCAGGCCCAGCGCCCCGGTCGTGCGCCCCTGGCAGAGCCCGGGCAGGTAACGGGCACGCTGCTCCTCGTTCGCATTGCGGTAGATGTTGTTCAGGCACAGGTTCTCGTGGGCAATCCACGACAGGGCCAGCGCATAGTTCCAGCGCGCGAAGGCCTGCCCGACGAGACCACTGGTGAACAGGTCCAGGCCCTGGCCGCCGTATTCCTCGGGCACCGTGAGGCCGAAATAGCCGGCCTCGCCGATCGCGGCGAAAATCTCCTCCGGCCACCATTCTTCCTCGTCCATGCGGCTCGCGAGCGGGTAGAACTCGTTGCGCGCGAAACGGTCCGCCTCGTCGAGCATGGCCTGCTGATCGGTGTTCAGCGTGAAGGCGCTGCCACCACCGGCAGCCGTGTTCTGCGTCATGATCGAATCTCCGTGCGCCGCCGCCGGCCTCGTGCCGGCGCTACGGCCCGATAGGTTGGCGGCGAGTCAGCGCGACTTGCCGCGTGTTGCAAAAAATCGTTCCAGTGCGGCGATCGTCAGCGGGTTGCCGAGCTGCGCCGCGATCGAGGCCCCTTCGAGTTCGAGCTGCTGCTCGAGCGAGTTCGAGAGGCTCTGGCGCAGCAGCTTCTTCGCAGCGCCGATCGCCCCGGCCGGCGCCGCGAGCAGGCTTGCCAGGGTCTGTTCGACGGCTTCGTCGTAGGCCTCGTCGTCGACGACGCGCGCGATGAGCCCGATGTCGCAGGCCTCGGCGGCGCTCAGGGTCGGGTTGGTCGCCATGATGTCGAACGCACGTTGCGCGCCGACCAGCCGCGGCAGGAACCAGGTCGCACCGCCATCGGGCGTGAGTCCGGAACGCGTGTAGGCGAGATTGAATTTCGCCGATCGCTTCGCGATCGCGAGGTCGCTCATCATGACCAGGCTCACGCCGCCGCCGGCCGCGACGCCGTTGACGGCGCACACCACCGGTGCCTCGAGCCGGTTCAGCACGGTGATCGCGAGATGGAACCAGCTCGCCATCTCGCGCACGTGGGCGCGCAGGTGGTCGCGCTCGCGCAGGAATTCGTTCAGGTCGCCGCCGACGGAGAACTCCGCGCCGTTCGCGGTAAGCAGTACTGCACGCACGTCGCCGCGCTCCTCGCAGGCGATCGCGGCCCGTGCCAGCTCGCGCGTGAACTGCGCCCCGACCACGTTGTGACCGGCGGCGTCATCGAACACGATGCGTGCGACACCGTCGTTGACCGAAAAGGCGATTTTCTGCGCTTCGCTCATGACTGTTCTCCCTGCGGGTGTGTGTCTGCCGCGCGATGCTCGGGCGCGAGCACGGCCGGCTTGGCCACGCGCACCTTGTCCACGACGTGCGCCGTGAGGGTCTCGCGCAGCGCGTCGAGATCGTCGTCGAAGCGTCCCGCGCGGATCGCGCGGCACAGCTCGACCATGACCTCGTTCATCGGCTGCGCGGCCGGCGCCCCGAGCAGGCCGCGCAGGCGCCGGTCGTCGGCGGTCTCGCCCGGCGCCCAGGCGGCCAGCTCGCGCAGCGTGGCATCGAGCAGGAACTGCGCGCACAGTGCGTGGTAGCGATCCAGGCCACCGAGCTGGGGCGTGACGTCGGCGATGAACTCGCGCACCGTGGCGATCATCTCCGGCAGTTCCGGCAGGTCGTGCGCCATGGCAGCTTCCTCAGTCGTACTTGCCGGCGATGGTCATGAGCAAATCGTACTCGATGAGGCAGGTGTTGCGCCCGCAGGCGGCAAAGGCGGGCGAGCGCCGCCGCCCCGTGACATGGCCGTAGATTTGCATCACGTTGTACAGGGCCCAGCGCACGAGGCCGAAGATCTCCCACCAGCGTGCGGCGGCGCGATCCAGCGTGCGCCCACCGGCCCGCTCGTAAGCCCGGTAGAGGGATTCGCGCAGACCGATGCCGGCCGCCGGACGCGCGACGTGCTCGAAACGCCACGACCGCGTACACAACCAGCCGAAGTCCTCGAGGGGATCGCCGAAATGCGCGCATTCCCAGTCGAGCAAGGCGCGGATGCCTTCGCTTCCGACGAGCATGTTGCCGAGACGGAAGTCGCCGTGCAGCAGCGTACGCGCCGTCAGCGGCGGACGCTCGCGCTCGAGCCAGCGGAAGGCGAACTCGAGCGCCGGGTGCGGTTCGACCCAGCGATCGTAGTAACCCATCCAGGCTTCGAGCGGGTCGCCACTCTCGGGCGAGGTTTCCAACTCCGGCAACAGCGCCGGGACGATGGCGTGTATGCGTGCGAGCTCGGTGCCTGCCTGGTCGAGGAAGCGGGCACGCGCGGTGGCGAACTCGGCGTCGTTGAGCAGCCGCTTCGGCAGGCTCTCGCCGGCGATCGCGCCGACCACGTAGCCGTGACCGAGTTCGTCCGCGGCATCGAGCTCGAACACCGGTTCGGGCACGAGGACGCCGTGATCGTAGACCACTTGCAGGATGCGGTACTGCACGTCGGCCGGCAGGAACGGCGTGTAGTCCGGCGGGATGGTCTCCTGGCGCAGCACCAGGCGCCGGGCGCTGCCGTCGCCGAGGTCGAACAGAATCGTACGGTTGGAGCCGCCCAGCGTCGCCAGGGCGAAATTGCCGATGCCGGCGTGCTCGCCGAAACGCCGGCGCACCGCAGTCCGCAGGCGTTCGATGACGCCTTGCGTGTCGACGTCGAACTCTGCCGCCTCAGCCACGCACGTCCCCGGCCAGCCGCCCGGCTTCAAC
>JAUIFX010000218.1 GCA_030429865.1 Gammaproteobacteria bacterium
CGAATTCGTCCCGCATGTCGTCGTCACCCATCCCAACGCGCCCGAGGACAACCTCGTCCTGTACGAGCTCATCGGCGGTATCTTCGCCCGCGAGGCGCAGGCCGGGGCGCTCGCTGCGGCGCTGCGCCAACGCCTCGACGCCCTGCGCCGGCACCGCGACGGACGGCCGCCGCAGCGCGTGCTCTATCTCATCTGGCGCGATCCCTGGATGACCGTCAGCCGCGAAACCTACATCGCGCGCATGCTCGCGCTGATCAACTGGCACACGCTGCCGGCGCGGGCGGCGAAACGCTACCCGGAACTCGCCGCGGCGGAGCTTGCCACGCTCGCACCCGATCTGTGCCTGCTGAGCAGCGAACCGTACCCGTTCCGCGACAAGCACCTCGACGAGGCGCGCCGCCTGTGCGGCGAGGGCTGCGGCGTGCACCTGGTCGACGGCGAAATGCTGTCCTGGTACGGCAGCCGCGCCATCGACGGCCTCGATTACCTTGCGCGCCTCGGCGACGCGCTGAGCGGGCAGGTCGCATGAGTGGCAAGCCGCGCATCGATTCGCCCTGCGTCGCCGTGTGCGCGCTCAATGCCGATCTCGGCATCTGCATCGGCTGCCTGCGTACGCGCGAGGAAATCACCTACTGGACACGCTACACCGACGACGAGCGCGCGGCGATAATGGCCGACCTCGCACGCCGCCGCGCGGCGCGCGGGTCCGCCACCGACTGAATCTTTCGAACACCCCGGGGAGGAGACCACCCATGAGCTACGAGACGCTCACCTTCGAGCGCGACGGCGGCGTTGCCGTCATCACCCTGAACCGTCCGGACGCCGCGAACAGCCTGAACGTGCCGATGGCCGAGGAACTGGTCAAGGTTGCGACGCACTGCGACTCCAACCCCGACATCCGCTGCGTCGTCTTCACCGGCGCCGGCAAGATGTTCTCGGCCGGCGGCGACCTGCACTCGTTCGCCGCGCAGGGCGACGGCATGGCCGAGTACATGCGCTACGCGACGACCGGCCTGCACGCGGCGATCTCGCGCTTCGCGCGCATGAACGCCCCCTACCTCGTCGCCGTCAATGGCGTTGCCGCCGGCGCCGGCTTCTCGATGGCGATTTCCGGCGACATGGTCTTCGCCGCCGAGTCGGCCAAGTTCACCATGGCCTATACCCGTGCGGGCGTCTCGCCGGACGGCTCGAGCACCTACTTCCTGCCACGCCTGGTCGGACACGTGAAGGCGATGCAGCTGATCCTCATGAACGACGTGCTGAGCGCCGCCGAGGCGCGCGAATGGGGCCTGGTCAACGAAGTCGTCGCCGACGACCAGCTCATGCCACGGGTGATGGAAGTCGCGCACCAGCTGGCCAACGGCCCGACGCTGGCCTACGGCGAAGCGAAGCGCCTCGTCACCGACAGTCTCGGCAATACCCTGGAAACTCAAATGGAACTCGAGACGCGCGCCATCGCCGGTCTAGCGCGGGCCTCAGAAGACACGGTCAACGCGATCAACGCCTTCACGAAGAAGGAGAAGGCCGAGTTCAAGGGACGCTGAGCGATGAAAGCACTGGTACTGAGAGAACTCGGCGGTCCCGGCAAGCTCGCCATCGAAGACCTGCCGCTGCCCGAGCCGGGCGCCGGCGAGGTGCGCGTCAAGATCGCCTGCGCCGCACTCAATCGCCGTGACGTGTGGATCACCGTCGGTGCCTACCCGCGCATCCAGTTTCCGTCGGTGGCGGGCTCGGACGGCGCCGGGGTGATCGACGCCGTCGGCGGCGGCGTCGACAACGGGCGTATCGGCGAGGAAGTCGTCATCTACCCGGCGCTGGCGTGGGGCGACGACCCGCGTTGCGGCGGTCCCGACTTCCGCGTGCTCGGCATGCCCGACCAGGGCACCCACGCGGAGTACATCTGCGTGCCGGAGAGCTCGGTTTACGCCAAGCCCGCACACCTGTCGTGGGCGCAGGCGGCGGCTTTCCCACTCGCCGGGCTGACCGCGTGGCGCGCCACGGTGACCCACGGTGAGGTCGCCGCGGGCCAGAAGGTCCTCGTCACCGGGATCGGCGGCGGCTGCGCGACGTTCGCCCTGATGTGGGCGAAACATCACGGCGCCGAGGTCTACGTAACCTCGAGTAAACAGGACAAGATAGACGCCGCCCTCGCGCTCGGCGCGAGCGCCGGCTTCAACTACCGCGAGGCCGACTGGGGCAAGCAGCTGCGCGCGGCCAGCGGCGGCATCGATCTCGTGGTCGATTCTGCCGGCGGCGACGGTCTGCACACCTGCCTCGACACGCTCGGCAACGGCGGCCGCTACGTGTTCTTCGGCGCCACGCAGGGCAACGCGGAGAAGGGGCTCAACATGGCCAAGCTGTTCTTCCGCCAGATCCGCATCCAGGGCACGACGATGGGCCGGCCGGAGGAATTCCGCGCGATGGTCGATTTCATCAACGCGCACAAGCTCGAACCCGTGATCGACCACGTCTACCCGTTCAGCGAGGCGGTCAGCGCACACCAGCGCATGCTCGAATCGGAGCAGATGGGCAAGCTGGTGCTGCAGATGGGATGACTCTGCGTCCGCCACGCGTCATGGCGCGTGGCGGCGCTTTCCGGCACGGATGCGCGTGCCGCTCACCGGCGCCGGCGGTGTCCGACGCTTTTGCGCAATGTTTGCGATGAGAGACGAGATTTTCCCCCGATGGAGCTGAACGAGCTCGAATCCTGCCTCGCGCGCCTGGTTGCCGCGCATTATGGCCATGACGCCCGCGTGCGCGAGCTCGGCGGCTTCGCCGGCAGCCACGGCGGCCTGACCTTCGGTTTCGAGGTGTGGGACGCGCGCCGCGAGCGCTGCCTCGACCGACTCGTCATCCGCCTCGCCCCGGTCGGCGTCAAGCGCAGCGGCAACACCGACGTGCTGCGCCAGGTGCCGCTGCTCGAAACCCTTGCGCAGCACGGCTTGCCGGTACCGCCGATCCGGTTTCACGGGGCCGACGATGCATTCCTGCCGACGGCCTACGTCGTCTTCGCGCGCCTGCCCGGGCGCAGTTTCATCGTGTGGGAGCCCGACCCGTCGTTCGACCTCTCACCGCGAGCGGTTGCGCCCCTGTGGCGCGAGGCGAGTGCCGTGATGGCCAGGGTGCACGCCTTCGACTGGCAGCGTCACCTGGCCGACTGGCAGGCACCGAGTCCGATCGAGGCCGAGGTCGCGCGCTGGGACCCGGTCCTCGCCAAGGCCGCCGAGCCGGACTGGATCCGGCTCGGCGAGGAAGTGCGTGCGCTGCTGCTCGAACAGGGTCCGCCGCCGTCGCCGGTGGGTCTGATGCACGGCGATTGCCAGCCGGGCAACATCCTCTACGACGAGCAGGGCAGGATCGTCGCGCTGCTCGACTGGGAGCTGTCGGCGATCGGCGCGCAGCTCTACGACCTCGGCTGGCAGATCATGATCGGCGACCGCGCCTCCTGGCATCCCGACTGGTGTCCGGTCAATCCGCTCACGCCAGCCGAGATGATCGCCGAATACGAGCGGCACAGCGGCCGCTCCGCCGCCGGTGTCGACTGGTACCGCGCGCTGGCCGGCTACCGCATGGCCGTCGTCTCAGGCCTGTTCACGCGCCTGCACCGCGAAGGCCAGCGCCATGACCCGGCGTGGGAGCGCATGGCGCTGGCAGTGCCGGCGATGTACGGCCGCGCGCGCGAGCTGCTGCTGGCCGCGCGCTGAGAGACCCGGCGCGGGGGACACGCCGCCCGCGGATCGCGGCCGGCCGTCCCCGGCGAGGGCGGCCCTTACTCGCGCGCCTAGGCCTCGTCAGCGACCTGCACCAGCAGCGTGCCCTGGTTGGTGCCGCTGAACAGGGTCGCGAACGCCGACGGCAGGTTTTCGAAACCATGGTGCAGGTCTTCCCGGTAGGCGATACGCCCCGCCGCGGTCCAGGCCTTGAGATCGGCCACCGCCGCGTCAAAGCGATCCGCGTAGTTGCCACACAGGAAGCCCTGCATGCGGATGCTGCCGTAAATCAGGCGCATCATGTTGCGCGGCCCCTCGGGCTGGCGGCTCTCGTCGTAGCTCGCGATCTGGCCGCACAGCACGATGCGCCCGAACGGTGCCATGTTGTTGACCGCCGCCTGCAGGATCTCACCGCCGACGTTGTCGTAGAAGACGTCGATACCGTCCGGGCAGAGTTCGGCGAGGCGTTCCTCGACCGGTTCGGCCTTGTAGTCGACCGCCGCGTCGAGGCCGCACTCGTCGCGCAGCCACGCGCACTTCGCCGCGCCGCCCGCGATGCCGATCACGCGCAGGCCCTTGATCTTGCCGATTTGCGCCGCCGTCGAACCGGTCGAGCCGGCGGCGCCGGACACGACCAGGGTCTCACCGGCCCGCGGCTGGCCGACATCGAGCAGGCCGAAGTAGGCGGTCAGCGGATTGAGGCCGTAGCGGCCGATGCCTTCGAGAAAACTCAGGCCCTCGGGCAGGGCGTGCAGCGGCAGCCCGGCGCCGGTCGGAATGGTGGCGTAGTCCTGCCAGCTCGAAATCGTGTACACCCGCGTGCCGACGGGGTAAGCCGGGTCGCCGGAAGCGACCACGCGCCCGACCGCCGGGGCCAGCATGACCTCGCCTAGCGGTACCGACGGATAGAAGCTGTTGCCGGGCGGGTCCATCCAGTTGCGCATCGTCGGCGCGCACAGGAACGCGACATTGCGGATGCGGATTTCGCCGGCGCCGACGCCGCCGGTCGGCGCCGGCACGTTCTTCGACTCGAAATCCTCGACCCGCATGTGCCCCTGCGGGCGCGCGCGCAGTATCCATTGACGATTCGTCTCACTCATGGCTTCCCCTTTGAACCGGTGATTCACGCGATCTTGCATCGGGCGCTAGCCTCGCCGGTTTGGCGCCTCCCTGGCAAGGGCTGCTAACATCGAGAGGTCCACGGCAACGAGGGGAGAACGATGTCCGAGACGAACAGCGAGCACCACCGGGTCATCATCATCGGCGCCGGCGGCGGCGGCATCTGCATGGGCGTCAAGCTCAAGGAAGCCGGTATCGACGATTTCGTCATGCTCGACAAGGCCGGCGGCGTCGGCGGCACCTGGTACCACAATACCTACCCGGGCGCCGAGTGCGACGTGCAGTCGCACCTGTATTCGTTCTCGTTCGAGCCCAAGCTCGACTGGTCGCGACCGTTTGCCGGCCAAGCCGAGATCCTAGCCTACATGAACCACTGCGTGGACAAGTACGGCCTGCGCCCCCACCTGCGCCTGAACACGGCGGTGAAAAGCGCCGCCTGGGACGACGCTGCCGGCCGCTGGCGCGTGACGACCGCCGACGGCACCGCGCTCAGCGCGGACGCGGTGGTCAGCGCCATCGGCATGTTCAACAACATCGTGTGGCCGCAGATCCCGGGCATCGCCGACTTTGCCGGGACGTACTTCCATTCGGCACGCTGGAACCACGACTACGATCTCACCGGCAAGCGCGTCGGCGTGGTCGGCATCGCCGCGAGCGCGGTGCAGTTCGTACCCGAGATCGTCGACAAGGCCGCGCACGTGACGCTGTACCAGCGCACCGCGAACTGGGTCGTGCCGAAACCCAACGAGCCCTACACGGAGGCGCAGCTCGATTATTTCCGCAATCACCCCGAAGCGGTCGCGGCGAGCCGCGAGGAGATCTACCAGACCTGGAACACGCTGTGCACGTTCAACGACCGCGACGTGCTGGCCGAGATCGAGCGTCAGGGCCTCGAACGCATCGCCGAAGTCGCCGATCCCGAGACGCGCCGCAAGCTGACGCCGACCCATCCGTTCGGCTGCAAGCGGCCGTTGTTCTCCGACAACTACTACTGGATCTTCAACCGCGACAACGTCGAGCTGGTCACCACGGACATCGACCACATCGGCCCGCAAGGCGCGGTCACGGTCGATGGCGAGTGCCGCGAAGTCGATTGCCTGATCTACTCGACCGGCTTCGAGACGACCACCTACCTGACGGCGATCGAGGTCACCGGGCGCGGCGGACGCAGCCTGCGCGAAGCCTGGGACGACGGCGCCCAGGCCTACCTCGGCATCACCACGGCGGGCTTCCCGAACCTGTTCATGCTCTACGGCCCCAACACCAACCAGGGCTGCATCCTGTTCATGATCGAGCGCCAGGTGGAATACGTGGTGCGCCAGCTCGAACGCATGGCGCAGGAGAAGCTGGCCTGGATCGACGTCAAGCCGGACGTGCAGACGCGCTTCAACGACGACCTGCAGGCGGCGCTGAAGGCGGTCGACGTGTGGCAGGCGAGCTGCGGCAACGATTTCTACTACCGTTCGAAATCCGGCCGCTTCGTCACGCAGTGGCCGCACTCGATGGATGAATTCAGGGCGCGGACGAGTCGCGCGATCTCTCTCATGATCGTCAGGGCGCAACCCCGATCAAATCAAAAGGTCGGCCGCGCCCGCGTGACTGACCGTCTGGCAACCAAGCAAGTCCCCCCTCG
>JAUIFX010000219.1 GCA_030429865.1 Gammaproteobacteria bacterium
GGCCACGTTGACGATCGCGCCCTTGCCCGCCGCGAGCATGTGCTGCAGCACGCCGTGGCTCATGTAGTAAGCCGCGTTGAGATTGATGCCGATGACTTCGTTCCACTTGTCTGGCGGGGTGGTCGCGAGATCGTTCATCGAGTCCTTGCTGACGTGGCTCCAGCTCCAGCCGACGCTCGCCGAGTGCACCAGGATGTCGACGCGCCCGTACGCCGCGACGGTCTCGGCGACCACGCGGTTGGCGCCGTCGACGTCGGACAGGTCGGCCGAGACCACCATGCCCTTGCCGCCCGCCGCCTCGACCTTGGCCAGGTTCTCCTCCAGCGGCGCAAGGCGCCTGCCGCAGCCGACCACCGTCGCGCCCTCGCGCGCGAACAGTTCGAAGCACGCGGCCCCGATGCCGGTGCCGGCGCCGGTGATGATGGTCACCTTGTCTTGTACTCTGCCTGCCATGTCGGGCTCCTAGTCGCAGTAATGAATTCTTCGCGGTGTGTCGCCGCGGGACCCGCGTCGCTCACGCGCGGGGGCGCTATGCCAGGCGTTCGACCAGTGTCGCGTTGGCCATGCCTCCCGACTCGCACATCGTGACCAGGCCGTAGCGCTCGCCGCGCGCTTCGAGCGCGCGCAGCAGGTTGGCGACGAGACGGCCGCCGGACGCGCCGACTGGGTGCCCCAGCGCGATCGCGCCGCCGAACACGTTGAGCCGCTCGGGATCGGCATCGAGCTCCGTCTGCCAGGCGAGCGGCACCGAGGCGAATGCCTCGTTGACCTCGTAGGCGCCGATGTCGGCAAGCGTGAGGCCGGCGCGGGCGAGCAGTTTGCGCGTTGCCGGAATGATCGCGGTCAGCATCATGACCGGGTCGTCACCGGCGAGCGCGAAGTGCGTGATCGCGACACGCGGCGTGAGTCCGAGACGCGCGGCCACGCCTTCCTCCATGACGAGCATGGCGCTCGCGCCGTCGGTCACCTGGCTCGCGTTGCCGGCCGTGACGCTCCAGCGGATCTCGGGGAAGCGCGCGGCCACGTCGGCGTTCTCGAACGCGGCCTTGAGGCCGCCGAGTTTCTCGAGACTGGAATCGGGACGAATGCCCTCGTCGTTCGCGACGCGGCGCGTGTTGCCTGCCGCGTCGACGACTTCGATTGGCGCGATGTCGCGAGCCGAACCTTCGGCATCGGCGGCATCGGCGGCAGCGCGCTGGTGCGAGCGCAGCGCGAAGCGGTCCTGGGTCTCGCGATCGAGTCCCCAGCGCGCGGCGATGAGCTCGGCGGAAATGCCCTGGCGCACCAGGCCGTCGGGGTAGCGCGCGTGAAAACGGCTGCCTTCGTTGTCCTTGCCCATGCGATTGACCCGCATCGGCACCAGCGACATCATCTCGACGCCGCCGGCGATGACCACGTCGTACGCGCCGGCGATGACGCCCTGCGCGGCGAAGTCGAGCGCCTGCTGCGCAGAACCGCACTTGCGGTCCAGGGTCACCGCGGGCACCGACTCGGGCAGTCCGGCGGCGAGCACGGCCTGGCGGCCGATATTGCCCGACTGCTCGGCGACCTGGATCACGCAGCCGGTGATGACGTCCTCGATCAGCGCCGGATCGATGCCGCTGCGCGCGACGAGCTGTTCGATGACGTGCGCGTAGAGGTTGACCGGGTGCAGCGAGGCCAGCGCGCCGTTCTCGCGCGCGCGGCCGAACGGCGAGCGCACGACATCGACGATGACGGCGCGGCGCTGGGTCACCGCGACTTCCTCAGGCTGACTTCGAACTCGGCCGACTTGATCTGCACCACCGGCGAATTGGCAATGCTCATCAGGCGGGCGACCTGGTCGAGCTCGGGGGACGAGAGGTAGGGGTAGGTCGTCTTCACCGGGCCTGCCTGCTTCATCTTCTCGAGACCCTCACCGGGCACCAGCGCGCGCAGTATCAGCTCGTCGTCGTCGTCGGTGCCGTACTCCTTGCGCAGCTCCTCGATGGTGGGCTGCGGCGGCGGGTTGGCCGCGACCTGCTTGGCGCGCGGCGAGGACATGACGCGATCCATGATCTCGGGATCGACCGGCCCCGCCGGCTGGCCGTAGAAACCGGCGCAGTACTGGATGACCTCGTCGGGAATCGACGAGTAACGCTTGCCGGTGACGATGTTCAGCACCGCCTGCGTGCCGACGAGCTGGCTGAACGGCGTCGCCATGCCCGGGTAGCCGAGTTCGCGGCGCACCACCGCGGTCTCGGCCAGCACCTCGTCGAGCCGCTCGCGCATGCCGTGCTGGACGAGCTGCGCCTTGAGCGTGCCGACCATGCCGCCCGGCACCTGGTGCTGGATCGACATCACGTCGTACTCGGCGTACTGGTTGACGAGGAAGCCGGCCGCCTTGCCGACCTTCTCGAAGTGATCCGCGACCGGTTGGAACAGCGAGGTGTCGAGGTCGTGCGTGTGGCCGAGGAGTTCGACGTTGCGCGTCATGATTTCGACCGACGGCACCGACGGTCCGTTGGCCATCGGGCGCACCGCGGTGTGCAGGATGGTCACGCCGAGATCGATGGCGTCGAGGTAGGCCTTGGCCGACTGCCCGAGCAGGTTGTTCGAGTGGAATTCGATCGGCTTGCCGCGCGACTTCGCCTTGATCGCCGGCACCAGCGTCGACAGGCGTTCCTTCTCGAGCACGCCGGCGGTGTCGTAGAGCAGGATGGTGTCGATATCGTCCGAGGCGGACAGCTCGTCGGCCTGCTTCGCGTAGTACTCGTCGGTGTGGACCGGGCTCAGGGTGAACATGATCGCCCCGGCGATCTCCGATCCGAACTCCTTGGCGAGCTTCGCCAGGCGCTTGGTCTTGTCGTTGTTGAACAGCACGTCGTAGATCCAGAAGCTGCGCACGCCGTGCACGTTCAGCTGGCGCATCCAGGCGTCCATCAACGCGTCCGGCGTGACGCCGAACGTGACCGAGGCATTGGAGCGCATGCCGCCGCGGATCTTCGTGCGCGGCATCGAGTTGACCAGCAGGTCGAGGCCTTCCCACGGGTTCTCGTGGCAATACTTGATCAGGCACTCGAACATGGACGATCCGGTGAGATCGATGACCCGGTAACCGGTACGGTCGACGATGGGCGAGACCGGCAGCGCCATGCCGGCCTGCATGCGCATGCCCCACAGGCTCTGCTGACCGTCACGCATGGTCTCGTCGAGGAATTCGATGTGCGCCATGGGTGGCTACTCCTTGATGCTTTGCTCGAAGGCCGGCAGCAAGGTCTGCTCCAGCCAGCGGGTATGGAAGTTGTTGGTGATGAAGTCTTCGTGGCGCGCGATGTAGCGCAGCAACGGCAGGTTGGTAGTCAGTCCCTCGATGGCGAAGTCGTCGAGCGCGTCGGCCAGACGTGCGACGCAGCTCGGCCGGTCGTGCGCGGTGACGATGAGCTTGCCAATCATCGAATCGTAGTAGGGCGGCACGAGGTAACCGTCGGTACAGTGACTGTCGACGCGCACGCCGGCGCCCGCCGGCGGCGCCCAGCGCGTGATGCGCCCGGGGCTGGGCAGGAAGTTGTTGGCCGCGTCTTCGGCGTTGAGACGGCATTCGATGGCGTGCCGCGCGAGGCGCACCTGGTCCTGGCGCGGCAGCGCTCCCGCCTCGCCGCCGGCGATGCGGAACTGTGCCTGCACGAGGTCGAAGCCGGTGACCTGTTCGCTGACCGGGTGTTCGACCTGGATGCGCGTGTTGACCTCGATGAAGTAGAACGCCCCGCGATCGACGTCGTAGAGAAACTCCACCGTGCCGGCGTTCTTGTACTTGAGCTTCGACAGCAGCTTGACCGCCGAGGCGTGCAGCTCGCTGCGCAGCGCTTCGGGCATCAACGCGCACGGCGCCTCCTCGACGACCTTCTGGTAACGCCGCTGCACCGAGCAGTCGCGCTCGCCGAAGTGAACTACGCGCCCGGCGCCGTCGCCGGCAGCCTGGACCTCGACGTGGCGTGCGTTCTCGACGTAGCGTTCCATGTACAGCGTGCCGTCGCCGAAGGCTTCGAGCGCCTCGGAACTGGCACGGTCGAAGGAGGCGTCGATGCTGGCGTCGTCGCGCGCGACGAACATGCCGCGGCCGCCGCCACCGGCGGAGGCCTTCATCACGACCGGGTAGCCGAGCTTCGCCGCGGCCTTGCGCGCGTCGGCAGCGGAGGCGATCTGGTCGGTGCCCGGCACCAGCGGCACACCGGCGTCCTCGGCAATGGCGCGCGCGCGCAGCTTGTCACCCAGCGCATCGATGATGTCGGCCTCGGGACCGACGAAGGTGATGCCGTGCTCGGCGCACAGGCGCGCCAGCGCCGCGCGCTCGGAAAGGAAGCCGTAACCCGGGTGGAGTGCGTCGCAGCCGGTCGAGCGCGCCGCGTGCACGACGAGCTTGGGATCGAGGTAGCTCTGTTTCGACGGCGCCGGACCGAGAACCACGACCTGGTCGGCCATGTGCGCGGCAAGGCTGTCGCGATCGGCCGCCGAGACGGCCTGCACCGCTTCGATGCCGAGGGCGTGCGCGGCGCGTATGATGCGCACTGCGATCTCGCCACGGTTGGCGACGAGCACACGTTTGATGCTCATGGGCGGTAGACCTCCGCGCGCTCAGGCATCCGGCTCGACGATCACGAGCACCTGCTCGTACTCGACCATCTGGCCATCGCTCGCGCAGATTTCGCGCACCGTGCCGCTGACCCCGGCCTTGACCGGCGTGAACAGCTTCATCACCTCGATCAGGCACACCTCGGTGTCGGCATCGACCTTCTGTCCGACCTCGACGTAGGGCGGCGCGCCGGGCTTCGGTGCCTGGTAGAAGGTGCCGAGATTGGGCGCGCGGACCGCGACCATGCCGGCCGGGATGACGACGTCGTGGGCGGTGACCGCCGGTGCCATGTGCGGCTCGCTGGCCGCCGCGGTGGCAGCCGGTGCGGCCTCCGGAGCCGCTGCGGCCGGCGCCGCGGCAGCCGCTGCCTGGCCGGGCGGGCGGGCAGCCGGGTCGTGGGACAGGAAGATCTCGAGACCGTCGGTCTTCAGGTGCATCTCTTCCCAGTCCGAGCGATTGAACAGCTCGACCAGGTTCTCGATGTCTGCCGGAGTGGCTTGGCTCATGGGAGCGATTCCTCGGTTGGGTCTGGTGATGGCGCGTGGCTCAGGAGGCCGCCTTGCCGGCCTCGATGGCGGCCAGCAGCACCGGGAGCGGATGCCGCGCGACGATGGTTTCGACGCCCGCCGCGAGCGCCGCGGCGACGCCTGCGTCGGACTCGACCGCGCCGCCGCGCACGCAGGCGTGGCCGGCCAGCAACGCGGGCAGCTGCGCGGGATCCTCGGCGCCCTCGACGTGGTCGAGGTCGTGCGCGTCCGCGGCCTGCGGGTCGTCCTCGCCGATCACGCGCAGCGGGGCGCGCTCGGCCGCCCAGGCCGTCAGCCGGGCGAGACGCGGATCGTCTTCTTCGCGTGGCGTCTCGACGGCGAGTGCCGACGCGTAGACGACGCCCGCGTTGGCGTCGACGGTCACGGTCTGGCCGGCCAGCGTGGTCACGCTGGCGTCGCCGCAGCCGACCAGGCAGGGCACGCCGAGCGCGCGGCCGACCACCGCGGCGTGCGAAGTCGAACCGCCCTGCTCGGTGACGACCGCGACGGCGGCGATCATGCCGTGGACGTCCTCGGGACTGGTCGTGGCGCGCGCGAGTACGACCGCTTCGCCGGCGGCGTGGCGGCGCTCGGCCTCGTCCGAATCGGTCACCACCACGCCCACGCCGACACCCTGGCAGGCGGTCTCGCCGCGCGCGAGCACCTCGACGCCGTCGCCCGCGCCATCGGCGAGACGCGGCTTGAGCAGGCTGCGCACCTGCTCGGCCGTGACGCGCGCGATCGCGGTATCGGGCTCGATACGCCCCTCCTCGACCATGTCGACGGCGAAGCGTACCGCGGCCTGCGGCGCACGCTTGGCCGAGCGCGACTGCAACAGGTAGAGCTTGCCTTGTTGCACCGTGAACTCGATGTCCTGGACGTCACCGTTCTCCGCCTCGAGCTTGGCCGCGGCAGCCATCAGCTCGTCGTGCAGCGCGGGGTGGGCGCGCTCGAGCGCTGACAGGGGCTCCGGCGTGAACTTGCCGGAGACGACGTCCTCGCCCTGCGCGCGGTGCAGGTATTCGCCGTAGGGCGCGGGCTCACCCGTGAGCGGGTTGCGGCTGAACAGCACGCCGGTGCCGGACGCGTCGTCGAGATTGCCGAAAACCATCGCCTGCACGGTGACGGCGGTGCCGAGGCTGTCGGGGATATCGTGATGCTTGCGATAACGCTTGGCGCGGCGCGAGTTCCACGACGCAAACACCGCCTCCACGGCACCGTGCAGCTGCTCGCGCGGCGTCGCCGGCACGGCCAGGCCCTGGGCCTCGATGGCCGCGCGAATCGCGGCCGGGTCGGCGTCGTCCGCGCTCGCCAGCGTCGCCT
>JAUIFX010000220.1 GCA_030429865.1 Gammaproteobacteria bacterium
CCATGTCGCGCAGGGCGCCGTTCGACAGGCGCGCGCCGGTCGCGCCAAGCGCCGCGTTGAAGGCATCGGCGTCGCGCTCGCCGGCACCCTCGGTGAGCAGCTCGTTGGTCAGGCGGCCGAGGCCGGGCTTGTCGCCGTCGCGCGCGCTACCGCCGGCAAACACGACGCGCACGTCGAGCATCGGGATCTCGGGCGCGGCGACGAAGTAGACCCGCGCCCCGTTGTCGGTCTGCCAGTGCTCGATGCGTGGATTGGCGAAGACCTGGCTCGACAGCAGTACGCCGGCAACGAGCACGGCGGCGCACGGTGCGATACGTCCGAGCAGCGCGTTCACGGCGCCACCTCCGGCTCGAGGTAGGCGACGGTCAGGGTGTCGGGCGTGAAGTATTTCATCGCCACTTCGCGCACCTGCTCGCGCGTCACGGCGCGTATCTTGTCGACGTAGTCGTCCTTCAGCCGCCAGTCGAGGCCGACCGACTCGAGGCTGCCGATGATGGTCGCCTGGTGCTGCATCGAATCCCGCTCGAAGACTGTCTCGGCGACGACCTGGGTCTTGATGCGGGCAAGCTCCTCGCTGCTCGGGGGTTCCTTCTTGAGTGCGTCGATCTCGGCCAGGATGGCCTGTTCGAGCTCGGCCAGCGAGACGCCCTCGCGCGGCACGGCACTGAAGTAGAACAGCGTCGGCAGCATCGAAGTGGCGGAGAAACCGGCGTCGATGTGCGAGGCGAGCTCGCGTCCGCGCACGAGCGAGCGCGGCAGGCGCGCGCTGGCGTCGCCATCGAGCGTCTCGGCGAGCACGTCGAGCGCGTAGATCTCCCACTCCTCGACTTCGCCGCCGGCAAGGGCGGTGGTCAGTACCGGCACCTTGAAACCCATCACCATGAACGGAATGCGCGCCTTGTCACTGCCGAACTCGACCCGCTTGGTGCCGCGCTGGGGTACCTCGGGACGCGCCTTGGGCGGCACGATGTCGCGCGCCGGGATGGGACCGAAATGCTTCCTGGCCAGGGCCAGCACGGCCTCCGGCTCGACGTCGCCGACGACGACCACGGTCGCGTTGTTCGGCACGTACCAGCGGCGATACCAGGCGCGCAGGTCGGCGGCGGTCATCTGCTCGATGTCGGCCTCCCAGCCGATGATGGGCTGGCGGTAGGGGCTGGTCTGGTAGGCGACCGCCTGCGCCGCTTCCATCGCCAGTGCCTGCGGATTGTCGTCGGTGCGCAGGCGGCGCTCTTCGAGCACCACGTTGATCTCCTTGTCGAACTCCTCGTCGCTGATCACCAGGCGATGCATGCGCTCGGCCTCGAGGCGGAAGCTCTCCTCGACGTTGTCGGCCGACCATTGCTGGAAATAGGCGGTGTAGTCGGTGCCGGTGAAGGCGTTCTCGCGTCCGCCGCGGGCGGCGACGATCTTCGAGAACTCGCCGGTGGCGAGCGACTCGGTCTCCTTGAACATCATGTGCTCGAGGGCGTGCGAGACGCCGGTGATGCCGTCGTGCTCGTAGGCGCCGCCGACGCGGTACCAGATCTGCACGACCGCGGTCGGCGCGCGGTGGTCTTCCTGGACGATCAGGGCGAGTCCGTTGTCGAGCGTGTATTCGTGGGTACGGTCGGCGTCGGCCGCGTGTACGAGCGGCGCGAGCAGAACGAGGCAGCAAGCGAGGAAGCTTGAACGTGACAAGGCAGGATCTCCGTTGGCATGTCGATACGGCAGCAGATACACGCGCAGGCGCATCAGGCTCCAGGAGGTGAGACGCGCGCGGAGCGGTGGTGTTCCCAGCCCCGACGCAGCGCGGCAGATGCTAGGATACCGCATCGCCCGGGCGCACCGTTGCGCCGGCCGCCCGGCTCCGTGCCGCTCGGCAGCGCACTGCGCCAGCCGCGACCCGCGCGGCCGGGACCGGCAACATCCGATCCGTACCGTTCAGCACAGGAAGACCATGTTCTCTCGACTCAAAGCCGGCATCGCGCGCACGCGCGAGAGCCTGATGGGTGGCCTCGACCGTCTGGTCGGCCGCAAGACGCGCCTCGACGGCGCCACCCTGGACGAGCTGGAGACGGTCCTGTTGCGCAGCGACGTCGGCGTCAAGGCGACGATGCGCATCGTCGACAGCGTGCGTCGCATCGATCAGAAGGATACGCCGGCCAGCGCCATCGAGCGCGAGATGAACGCGATTCTCGCGCCCTGCGAAGCACCGCTCGCGTTCCCGGCGCCCGGCAGCGGGCTGTTCGTGCTGCTCGTCGTGGGCGTCAACGGCGTCGGCAAGACGACGACCATCGCCAAGATCGCGCGCCGCCTGCGCGACGGCGGCCACAAGGTGATGCTCGCCGCCGGCGACACCTTCCGCGCCGCCGCCGTCGAGCAGCTGAAGACCTGGGGCGAGCGCCTCGACGTACCGGTCGTCGCCCAGGCCCACGGCGCCGATCCCGCGGCGGTCATTTTCGATGCCTGCCAGGCGGCGCAGAGCCGTGGCATGGACGTGCTCATCGCCGACACCGCCGGGCGCCTGCACACCCAGGACAACCTGATGGCCGAGCTGGCCAAGGTACGCCGCGTGATCGGGCGTTTCGACGAACGCGCGCCGCACGAGACGCTGCTCGTCCTTGACGCGACGATGGGCCAGAACGCGATCAACCAGGCCGAGCAGTTCTGCGCAGCCGTCGAGGTGACGGGGCTGGCCCTGACCAAGCTCGACGGCACCGCCCGCGGGGGCGTCATTTTCGCCCTCGCCGAACGCTTCGGCTTGCCCATCCGTTACGTCGGCGTCGGCGAGAGTGCCGAGGACCTGCAGGATTTCGCCGCCGCGGAGTTCGTCGGTGCGCTGCTCGGGGATTTCGCGCCCGGCGAGGCGGCCGAGACGTGATCCGGCTGGTCAACGTCTCCAAGCGCTACCCCGGCGGCAACGAGGCGCTGACCAACGTCAGCCTGGAGATCGCGGAAGGCGAGTTCGTCTTCCTGACCGGGCATTCGGGCGCCGGCAAGAGCACGCTGCTGCGCCTCGCCGCGCTGCTCGAACGGCCGAGCCGCGGCGAGGTCATCGTCGACGGCCACAACCTCGAGCGCGTCGCGCCGTCGCAGGTCCCGTACTATCGCCGCCAGCTCGGCCTGGTCTTCCAGGACCACCGCCTGCTCGCGCAGCACAGCGTGTTCGACAACGTCGCGGTGCCGCTGACGGTGTGCGGCCTGAGCGATGGCGAGATCGGGCGGCGCGTGCGCGCGGCGCTCGACAAGGTCGGCCTGCTGCACCGCGAGCGGGCGCGGGCGGGCACCCTGTCGAGTGGCGAACAGCAGCGCGTCGGCATCGCCCGCGCGGTCGTCAACCGCCCGCGCATGCTGCTCGCCGACGAACCGACCGGCAACCTCGATCCCGGCCTTTCGCGCGAGGTCCTGGCGTTGTTCCGGCAGTTCAACCAGGTCGGGGTGACCGTCGTCGTCGCGACGCACGACACCACCCTGCTCGAGACCCTGCGCGCGCGCGTCGTCACGCTGACGCACGGGCGGCTCGACGGCGCGGCGCGAAGCGCGGCGTGAGACGCGCAGCCGCCGCACGCCGCGAGCAGGCGGCGGAAACCTCCCCCGGGCGTAGCGGCGGGGCCTGGCTGGCGCACCGGCGCGCGGCCCGGGCGGGGCTCGCACACTGCCGCGAGAACCTGCTGGCGAGCGCACTCGCCATCGCGGTGATGGCCGTCGCGCTGGCCCTGCCGGCGCTGCTCGCCGCCCTGCTCGCGCAGCGCGACACCCTGCTCGCCGACTGGCACGTCGAACCGACGCTGACCCTGTTCCTCGCGCCCGGAGTCGACCGTGCGGCGGCCGCGGGACTCGCCGCGAGTCTCGCGGACGACACCGCGCTCGCCGCGGTGGACCTGGTCAGTGCGGAGCAGGCCTTTGCCGAGCTGGCGGCTGCCGCCGGCCTGAGCGGGGAGCTCGATGCCGCGGGTAACCCGCTGCCGCACCTGCTCGTCGTCAAGCCGCACGCGCGGGCCTGGCGCGACGACGAGGGGCGCGCCCTGGCGCACCGCCTGGGCGCGCTGGACGGCGTCGACGACGTCCTGCTCGACCTCGCCTGGCTCGACCGCCTGGCCGCCATCGTGCGCCTCGGCGAACGAAGTGTGTTAGTGCTTACTTTTATTCTGATAGCCGGAACCATGCTGGTCACCGCGAACAGTACCCGGGTGCTCGTACACCAGCACGCGGCCGAGATCGACCTCTACAAGCTGGTCGGAGCGACCGACGCCTTCGTGCGCCGCCCGTTTCTCTACAGCGGCGCCATCCATGGCCTCGCCGCCGGCCTCGCGGCGGTCCTGATCGTCGAGGCCGTGCTGCTCACCCTGGCCGGGCCGGTCGCGGCAGTGGCGCGGGCCTATGCCAGCGACTACGCGCTGGTCCACCCGGGCGCCGGGTTCGTGCTGTCGCTGCTCGGGCTCGGCATGGTGAGCGGCTGTTGCGGTGCCTGGCTCGGGACCACGCACAGCCTTCGCCGCCTCGCCGATGCCGTGAGCTGACGGTGACGCCGCGGGAACCCGGGCGCCGTTTAGCACTCTAATGCGACGAGTGCTAAAATAGGCACGACAAGCCGATCAGGAGAGGTTGTCCGACCCCATGACCAACACGCTCAATATGCACCTTCCTTCGACCGCCGGTTCGCTCGATCGCTACATCGAGGCGGTCAATCGCATGCCGCTGCTGTCGCTCGAGCGGGAGCAGGAGCTGGCCCGCCGCTTTCACGACGATGGCGATCTCGAAGCCGCGCGCGAGCTGGTACTCGCGCACCTGCGCTTCGTCGTCAAGGTCGCCCGCGGCTACGCCGGTTACGGCCTGGCCCAGGGCGACCTCGTGCAGGAGGGCAACGTCGGCCTGATGAAGGCGGTCAAGCGTTTCGACCCCGACGTCGGCGTGCGCCTGGTGTCCTTCGCGGTGCATTGGATCAAGGCGGAGATCCACGAATTCATCCTGCGCAACTGGCGCATCGTCAAGGTCGCGACGACCAAGGCGCAGCGCAAGCTGTTCTTCAACCTGCGCAGCACGCGCAAGGCGCTCGGCTGGATGGGCCAGGCCGAGGTCGACGCCATGGCCGACGAACTCGGCGTCGAGGCGCGCGACGTGACGACCATGGAGCAGCGCCTGAACGCCCACGACGTGCCGTTCGACGTCAACCCGGCGAGCGACGAGGAATCCTACGTCCCGGCTGCCTACCTCGAGGACCAGCGTTTCGAGCCGGCGGCGAATTTCGAACGCGAAGAGTTCGACGAGTTACGCGTGACGAAGCTCAACGATGCACTCGGCGCGCTCGACGAGCGCAGCCGCGACATCGTCGTCAGCCGCTGGCTGAGCGAACCGAAAGCCACGCTGCACGAACTTGCCGACCGCTACGGTGTTTCGGCCGAGCGCATACGCCAGATCGAGAAGAACGCGTTCGGCAAGATGAAAGGCGCGATTCCCGCCCTGGAGTCCTGAGCGTCCGGGTGCCCGCGGCAGGGTCCGCGGGCACTGCCGGTGATGTCAGTGGCGCGTGCGGCGCAGGCGTTCGCGCAGCGCCGCGAGGTAGAGCAGCAGGAACAGCGCGAAGTAATACTCCTGCGGCTCGCTGTAGCGGATTTCGAGTGGCAGGGATTCGAGGCCGGCGAGGTCCTTGATGCGCTCCGGCAACCGGATGCCGATGGCCAGAATCGCCGTCGGCAGGCAGTCGCGGGTCGGCCAGAACCACGACGACACGACATCGACCGACAACCGCTGGCTCGCGCGGCTGCCGAGCAGCACCATCACGATGCCGCCGATAAGCACCCACAGCTCGAGCAGCAGGCGCGGCTTCTGGTCGAGCCAGCTGCTCATGTTGTGCAGGTTCGTTTCCTGCTGGTCGTTCAGCCGCGCGACCGATTCGGGCGTCGACCAGCCGAACAGGTGCTGGCCCCAGGAGAGCTCCTCGCCGGCGAAATAGATGCAGGCGAGTGTCAGCAGCGCGCTCCACACGAGCAGCTTGCTCATGCCGTCGCGCGCGAGCTCGCGCACCAGCGCGACCCCGTAGCCGGCACCGATGATCGAGAGCAGCGGCGTGGCCAGCTCGATGAGCCCGAGCTCGCCGTCGATCCAGGTGCGATAAGCGGCCGGATCGGCGATGCGCACCGCGAAGATCACGATCAGCAGCACGGGAGGAAACCACAGCCACAGCCAACGCGG
>JAUIFX010000221.1 GCA_030429865.1 Gammaproteobacteria bacterium
CCTGGGCCTCAACCCGAACACCGCGGGCTCGGTCATTCGTATCCCGCTCCCCGCGCTGACTGAGGAACGGCGGCGCGACCTGATCAAGGTGCTCAAGGGCGAGGCCGAGCAGGCGCGCGTGGCCGTGCGCAACATCCGGCGCGACGCCCTGGGCCAGTTCAAGGATCTCGTCAAGTCCAAGGACATTTCCGAAGACGACGAGAGGCGTGCGCAGGAAGCCGCGCAGAAAATCACCGATGAAGCGGTCAAGCGTATCGACGACATCGTGGCGGACAAGGAAAAGGAAATGCTCGAGGTCTGAGCGCGCGGGTCCGACTTCCGATGGAATCCCAGATCCCACGCCACGTCGCCATCATCATGGATGGCAACGGCCGCTGGGCGCGCAAGCGCCAGCTGCCGCGTATCGCCGGCCACCGGGCAGGCGTCGAGAACGTCCGCGACATCGTACGCTACAGCGCCGAATCCGGTATCGAGGCGCTGACGCTGTTCGCGTTCAGCTCCGAGAACTGGCGGCGTCCGCCGACCGAGGTGCGGCTGCTGTTCGAGCTGTTCCTGCTGGTGCTCGAGCAGGAGGTCGAGCGTCTCGACGAAGCCGGCGTGCGCCTGCGCGTGATCGGTGACCGCGCGCCGTTCTCGCGCAAACTGCGCGCAGCCATAGCGCAGGCCGAGGAACGTACCCGGGACAACGACAACCTGCACCTGGTCATCGCGGCCAACTACGGTGGGCGCTGGGACATCACCCAAGCGGCCCGCGAACTCGCCGCCCGCGTCGCACGCGGCGAACTCAGGCCGGAGGAGATCACGGCCGACATGCTCGGCGAGCGGCTGGCGCTCGCCGACCTGCCCGAGCCGGACCTCTTCGTCCGTTCGGGCGGCGAGCAGCGCATCAGCAATTACCTGCTGTGGCAGCTCGCCTACAGCGAACTCTACTTCACCGATTGCCTGTGGCCGGATTTCGACATCGGGGAGTTCGAGCGTGCGCTGCGCAGCTACGGCGGGCGCCAGCGGCGCTTCGGCATGACCGGCGAGCAGGTCGCCGGCGAACCCGACGGTGTCCTCGCTTCGGAGGCGGATTAACCTGGTGTACCGGCACCCGCCCAGCGACGCCGGCGGTGGCGCCACCGACCCCGCCGCCGCCATCGGGGCCTGATGGCGCCGCTGGCCGCACGCCTGGTCACCGGCCTGGTCCTGGCCGGCACCGTGATCGGTGCGACGCTGGCCTTGCCGCCGCCGGTGACCATCGTCCTGTTCGCGTGCGTGACGGTGCTCGGCGCCCTCGAATGGAGTGGACTCGCCGGCCTGACCGGGGTGGGCCGGCGCGTCGGCTACGCGCTGCTCACCGTCGCGCCGGTTGCGGTCGCCGTGGCCAGCGATGCGTTCACCGCGCAGCTCCTGTGGCTCGCGGTTGCCGGCTGTGCCTGGTGGGTCGTTGCCGCGGCCTGGGTGCTCGCCTACCAGCGCAGCGGTGCGCCGGCGCCGCGCGGACGCGTCACGTTGCTCGTGCTCGGCGTCGTCGTGCTGGTGCCGGGGCTCGCCGCGCTGGCGTGGCTGCTGCTGCGCGACCCGGTGCACGTGCTGGTGCTGTTCGCGATCGTCTGGAGCGCCGACATCCTGGCCTACGCCGGCGGGCGGCGCTGGGGCCGCCGGCGGCTGATCAGCCGGGTCAGCCCGGGCAAGACCTGGGAGGGACTGTGGTGCGCGCTCGCCGGTACCCTGTTGCTCGCGCTCGCCGTCAACGCCTGGCTGGCCGCCTTGCCGCCGCTGCCGCTGCTGGTGCTGGTGCTGGCGACGTTCGTCGGTGCGGTCTTCGGCGACCTGCTCGAAAGCCTGCTCAAGCGCCTGCGCGGGGTCAAGGACAGCGGTAGGCTGTTACCCGGGCATGGCGGCGTGCTCGACCGTATCGACAGCCTGCTCGCGGCCGGCCCCATCTATTCTGTTGCGCTGTACTCGTTGAAGCTATGAAAACTGCCAATCTGACCATCCTCGGCTCGACCGGCACCATCGGCGTGAACACGCTGGACGTGGTCGCTCGCCACGGTGCGCGCTACCGGGTCTACGCGCTCAGCGCGAACCGCAACGTCGACGGCCTGTTCGAGCAGTGCCGCCAATGGAACCCGCGCTACGCCGTGATGGTCGAACACGACGCGGCGGAGCGCCTCGATGCGCGCTGTCGCGAGGCCGGCCTCGAGGTGGAAGTGCTGGCCGGCGCCGAGGCGCTGGCGATGGTCGCGAGCCACGACGAGGTCGACTACGTGATGGCCGGCATCGTCGGTGCCGCCGGCCTGCTGCCCAACCTGGCGGCGGCCCGTGCCGGCAAGCGCGTGATGCTGGCGAACAAGGAGTCTCTGGTGATGTCGGGGCGGCTGTTCATGGACGCCGTGCGTGACAGCGGCGCCGAGCTGCTGCCCATCGACAGCGAGCACAACGCGGTGTTCCAGTGCATGCCGGCCGACTTCCGGCGTGGACTCGAGCGCGTCGGCGTGGAGCGCATACTGCTTACCGCGTCGGGCGGACCGTTCCGCACCGCAGCACTCGAGACGCTCGAGCAGGTTACCCCGGCGCAGGCCTGTGCACATCCGAACTGGGTGATGGGACGCAAGATTTCGGTGGATTCGGCAACGATGATGAACAAGGGGCTGGAAGTGATCGAGGCCTGCTGGCTGTTCGATACCGCGCCCGCGCAGGTCGATGTCGTCATTCACCCGCAGAGCGTGATTCACTCCATGGTGCAGTATGTCGACGGCTCGGTGCTGGCGCAGCTCGGCAACCCCGACATGCGAACACCTATCGCCTACTCGCTCGCGTGGCCGGAGCGCTGCGCCTCCGGCGTCGACACGCTCGACCTGTTCCGCGTCCGCCAGCTCGACTTCGAAGAGCCGGACGACACGCGTTTCCCCTGCCTGCGCCTCGCCAAGGAAGCGATGGCCGCGGGCGGCACGGCACCGGCCATCCTCAACGCGGCCAACGAAGTCGCCGTGGCAGCGTTCCTCGACGAGGCAATCGGTTTCACCGACATTCCGCGGCTGGTCGAGCGCGCGCTGTCTCGAGTAACCGTACGCGCTGCCGATGATCTCGAGACCATACTCGCCGACGATGCCGCCGCCCGCCGCGTGGCGGACGAGGCTATCGCGGCCGGAGCCATTTGATGGAGTTGCTGCAGACGCTCGCGTCTTTCATCGTCGCGCTCGGCGTGCTGGTCGCCGTGCACGAATTCGGCCATTTCTGGGTCGCCCGGCGCCTGGGCGTGAAGATCCTGCGTTTCTCGCTGGGTTTCGGGCGCCCGCTGTGGCGCCGCCAGGGCCGCGAGACCGAGTTCGTGGTCGCCGCCATCCCGCTCGGCGGCTACGTCAAGATGCTCGACGAGCGTGAGGGCGAAGTCCCGGCCGAGGACCTGCCGCGGGCATTCAACCGGCAGCCGCTGGCAACCCGCGTGGCGGTGGTGGTGGCCGGGCCGCTGGCCAACTTCCTGCTTGCGTTCTGCGCCTACTGGCTGACCCTGGTGCTGGGGGTGAGCGGGCCGCAGCCGCTGATCGGAGCGGTGGCGCCGGATTCCGTCGCCGCGCACGGCGGTCTGCGTGCCGACGATCGCGTGCTGGCCGTGGACGGCGTTGCCACGGCGACCTGGGACGGCGTCTTCCGGCGGGCGCTCGATGCCATCCTCGACGGTTCGCAGCTGACCCTGCGGGTGCGCGGTGCGGACGGCGGTGAACGCTACGCGGACCTCGACTTCGGCGGTCTCGGCATCGACGACATCGGCGAGGGGGATTTCCTCGGGGCATTGGGCATCACGCCGTTGCGGCCGCAGATCCCGCCGGTCATCGAACGGGTGGTCCCCGGGCAGCCCGCCGCGCGTGCCGGCCTGCGCCCCGGTGACCGCGTGGTCAGCGCCGGCGGCAAGCCACTCGCGACCTGGTTCGACTGGGTGGACGTGGTGCGAGCGCACCCCGCCCGCAGCCTGTCGATCGAGGTTGCGCGGGACGACGGCAGTACCGTCAGCCTGCAACTGACGCCGGCGGCCGAACAGGTCGACGGTGAAACCATCGGGCGCATCGGCGCCGAGGTTCGCGTGCCCGAGCACGTCGAGCCGGTACCGGTGGCGCTCGAGCGCTACGGTGTATTCGAAGCGCTGGGCGGCGCGGTCGAACGCACCTGGTCGATGAGCGTGACCACGCTGCGCTTCCTCGGCAAGATGATCACCGGCGAAGCCTCGGTGCGCAACCTGAGCGGTCCCATCAGCATCGCGCAGTTCGCGGGACAGTCGGCCAAGCTCGGCATCGCGCGTTTCCTCGAGTTTCTCGCGCTCGTCAGCGTCAGCCTGGGCGTGTTGAACCTGCTGCCCATCCCGCTGCTCGATGGCGGACACCTGCTGTATTACCTGATAGAATTCGTCGCGCGCCGGCAAGTCTCCGAGTCCGTGCAGATGTACGGGCAGCAGATCGGACTGGTGGTGTTGTTGGGCCTGATGGGGCTGGCCGTCTACAACGACATCCTGCGCATGCTGTGAACGCTGGTGACGTCCATAAACAAAAAACAATATCTATGTTGAGAGCCTTATTCGCAGGCTGGATACTGGTCTTGCAGATGCTGGTCGCCGGCGCGGTACACGCGGCGGAGGCCTTTATCGTTGACGATATCCGGGTCGAAGGTCTCGAGCGTATCTCGCCCGGCGCCGTCTTCAATTACCTCCCAATCAGCGTCGGCGACACCGTCGATGACGCCCGCACCAGGGACGCGGTGCGAGCCTTGTTCAAGACCGGGTATTTCAAGGACGTGCGCCTCGAGCGCGACGGCGAGGTCCTGGTCGTCATCGTCAGCGAACGCGAAACGATCTCCGAGCTCACGTTCGAAGGCAACAAGGCGATCAAGACCGAAGACCTCGTCAAGGGGCTCGAAGAGATCGGTTTCGCCAAGGGCGAGGTCTTCAACGAGGCCAAGCTCGACAAGGTGCTGCAGGAACTCAAGCGCCAGTACTACGCCAACGGCAAGTACGGCATCCGCATCGAGCACGAGCTGATCCCGGTCGATGACAACACCATCGAAGTGGTGTTCACGGTCTCCGAGGGCGAGGCGGCGCGCATCAAGCAAGTGAACGTGATCGGCAACGAGGCGTTCACGGACGAAGAGATCCTCAAGCGTTTCGAACTGTCCACGCCGAACTGGATCAGCTGGTTCACGAAGGACGACCAGTATTCCAAGCAGAAGCTTTCGGGCGATCTCGAAACGCTGCGCTCGCTCTACCTCGACCACGGCTACATCAACTTTTCGGTGGATTCGACCCAGGTGTCGATCACCCCCGACAAGGCCGATGTCTACATCACGATCAACATCTCCGAAGGCGACCGCTACCTGGTCGGCGACGTCAAGCTCGCCGGCACGCTGATCGTCGAGCCGCAGGAGCTGTTTCCCTACGTGTTCACCCGGCGCGGCATGGTGTTCTCGCGCAAGGCCCTCACGCAGACGAGCAAGAACATCACCGATCGCCTCGGCAACGAGGGTTACGCCTTCGCCAATGTCAACGCGATTCCCGACATCGACGAAGAGAAGCACACCGCGTCGATTACCTATTTCGTCGATCCCGGCCAGCGCGTCTACGTACGGCGCATCAATTTCTTCGGCAATGCGAAGACCCGTGACGAAGTCCTGCGGCGCGAGATGCGGCAGCTCGAAGGCGGCTGGATCTCGACCGCGCGCATCGAGCGCTCCAAGGTGCGGCTGCGCCGTCTCGGCTACTTCGAGGACGTCGCCGTGGAGACGCCTGCCGTTGCCGGCACGACCGACCAGGTCGATGTCAACTTCACGGTCAAGGAACGTCCGTCGGGCAACCTGCTGCTGGGCCTCGGTTTCTCCCAGTCCGCCGGCCTGATCTTCAACACCAACGTGACCCAGGACAACTTCCTCGGCAGCGGCAAGAGCGTCAGCTTCGCGTTCAACAACAGCGAGATCAACCGCACCTTCCGTCTCGGCTATCTCAACCCGTACTGGACCGTCGATGGCGTCGCGCGCGGCTTCAACCTCAGCTACAGCGAAACCGATGCCGGCAACACCAACGTGGTGCGTTTCGACACCAAGACGATTTCCGGCGGTGTCAACTTCGGCGTGCCGGTCACCGAGTTCCAGTTCATCAACTTCGGCGCGAGCTACGAATCGACCGA
>JAUIFX010000222.1 GCA_030429865.1 Gammaproteobacteria bacterium
ATGCGGGCCGCCCAGCCAGCCGCACAGGAAGCGCGCGAGCTTGTCACGCGAGACTGCCAGCTCGGCGGGATGCATCGCGCGAATCGTCGCCGCGGCCGGCTCGGCATCCATGATGTCGTAGAAGTCGTCTACCAGCCGGCGCAGCCCGCTTTCGCCGCCGGCCGCCCGGAACGACGCGTCGCCTTCGCCGTAGGCCATGTTCGTGTCACCCTCGATCGTGTCTGTCCTGGCCGCGATGTGCGGCCACCGCGGCGATTGTGCCACGTCCGCCGCGGCTGGCGCGTTGCGCGCGATGCGCGGCTACTTCGACTCGACCAGGATTTCGCGGTAGCGCGTCGTGCCGGTGTTCTTCGCCTTGTGCAGTGCCGGCACACGGTGGCCCTTGCCGTCGACCGAGACGAGGTCCTCGCCGTCCATCGCGAGCGCAAAGACGGAGCCTGCGCTGGCGTCGAGCGTGCCGAGGTCCTTGCCGTCGGCATCGAAGACCTGCAGCGGTGCACCGTCCAGCACGTAGAAGATGTAGTCGTGCTCGTGCCGATGCATGGGCGTTTCCGCGCCGGGCTCGAGCACGAACTCCCATACGATGATCTTGTCGTTCTCGAAGATCTTGGTTGTTCCGACGTTACCGATTTCTGTCATCTCGACCTCCCCAATCCGCTTGCCGTCCGGCGCCGTGCGCGACGGCCATGGGTGCAAGCGTAACCAATCATGAGCGCGCCGCGCCACGTTCGGCGATCCCGCGGCGTGCCCGTGTCGCGGCGCCGCTGCAGGGCGGCAGGTACGCTCAGGGGGACGTGGCGGGGTGCCACACGAGGTCCCGCCCGGGCCTGATGCCGGCCCGCGCGGCGCCGCCGGCGGCAAGTTCGAGGGTGCGTCCGGCGCCGAAGCACATCGACATGCGCCATGCCGGTATGGCTTCGACGACCTCGAGCACGTGCATGCCGCGGGTCAGGTACACGACATCGATGGGGTAGCGCATGAGAAAGGTATGGATACTGCCGCAGGGTTCGATGAGCAGGCCCTCGTCGTCGCCCAGCGGCGCGCGCCCGAGCAGCCCGCGCAGGCGCTCCCAGGCGTTGGTCGTGCGGTAGACGGTCCCGACCACGGGGCGTTCCTCGCCGGGCCGTCGCAGGCTGCCTATGTCCATCGTCTCGTCGTCCTGGCTCTCGCCGGCTTTCGGTGGCTCGAGGGGCGAGCGCGCTCCACGGCTGCCGCGCACCCGGCGGGTGCCAGCGGTACGCAGCCAATTTAAATGTAACGACTTGCGGTCGCTACATCTGTGAACCATGCTATCGGTATCCTAAGACAAAGCTTCACACATCCGCGGCAAGCGGGTGTCGTGCGGCGAATTTTTTTCGACGCGCGCGTTGGCGAACCCGGGTGCTTCGGGTATGGTTGCGCGGCGTTCGTTTCAATCTTCCGGTGCGGACGGGCCGCATCGGAGCTTCGGAGGGCATCCTTCATGTTGAACAACCGACTCCGCCAGCTTGGCCAGGGCATGACGGAATACATCATCATCGTCGCGCTCATCGCCATCGCCGCCATCGCGATTTACGGTATCTTCGGCGATACCATCCGCGGCCAGATGGGCATCATGACCGAAGAGCTGGCGGGCCAGACCGGCACGGCGTCCATGGCCGACCCGGATACCGACGCGGCCAGCGCGACCCGCGGCCTGACCGACTTCTCCGAAGGCACCCAGTAAGCGCCGCGTCCCGCCGGGACTCATCGCTGCGGACCGCCGCCATCGATGATCTCCCGCGACGCTCCCCGAGGACCTTCGCGGCGCACCGGCCGCACGGGCCGTGCGATGCGTTACCAGCGCGGCCAGGCGGCCGTGCTGGTGTACGTATTCGCCACGGTGCTCGTACTCGCGGCCTTGTCCCTGTTCCGCACCGGCCGTCTCACCTCCGACAAGATGGAGATGCAGAACGCCGCCGACGCCCTTGCCTACGGCGTCTCCACGGTCGAGGCGCGCGATCTCAATTTCGCCGCCTATACCAACCGTGCCATGGTCGCCAACGAGGTCGCCATCGGCCAGGCCATCGGCATGGCCTCCTGGGCCTATCACTGGAAATCGATCGGCGATTTCCTGCTCGAGTACAACAACTACCTGAGCGGCCCCACGCTCGGCATCTCGAATGCCGTTCTGCAGCCGCTCGCGCAGGGCTTCCAGATCCCCGGCGCCATCTTCATCCCCCTGATGCGCGGCTATGCGAAGGCCATGACCGCGGTCAACCACAACGTCAACAAGGCCTACGGTATCGCGCAGCAGGTGTACCACCTGACCAGCGTGATCAACGCGCTCGGCCTGCTCGACGAGTCGATCAAGGCGAACGCGCCGGACGGCGCGCACATGTCGGGCTACGGCGTACTGATGCTGCTCGCGCACCTGTCGAGCTACGGCAGCCTGCCGGTGCCGATCACCGAGAAGTTCACGCGCTCCTACAACCCGGCGGCGCCGGCGACGGCGAAGGACGAGTGGCAGAACGACACCAGCGGTGAAACCGACGCCGGCGGTTACGGGCGCCTCGCCGCGACCATCCACAACTCGGGCGACCCGTTCACCAAGGGTTGGCACAACCCCCCGTACCACGACGATCCCAACCTGACCGGCCGCGGCTGGGTCATCAACTTCTTCGAGATGATGGCGGAGGCAGGCCTGATTCCGGATCCACCGCTGCATCTCGGTCTCAATGCCGGCATCTTCAGGGGCGGTATCGACGTCGGCCACTTCGGCGGCGGCTGGCTCGGTTTCGAGGTCGATGCCGGCATCGACTTCGGCGTGATCGGCGCCGACGTCAATTTCTACCTGCAGATCCGCTTCCGCATGCTGCGCGAGGGTGGCAGCGAGCTGCGCGCGACCATCCCCATCACCGGCACCAATCGCGACAAGGTCGCCGGGGAGCTGTTCTCGTGGTCGAGCGCGGACTCGACCAACTTCGATCTCGGCTTCCGCGGCGGCGGCGGCTTCGACGCCTGGATACGCATCCCGTTCATTGGCAAGATCGATCTCATCAGCGCCAACGTGGTTATGCAGGTCGCCGACGAGCGCATGTTCATCGGCTTCGGCTTCGGTGGCAGTGGCGAGGGCTGTTCGGACCCGACGCTCGACGACGATCCGGACAACGACGACGAGGATCCCGAGTGCGAATCGGTTTCCGACAGCGCGGACGTCGTCATTTACGACGGCGCATTCCCGACCTCCGCCCCCCTCGGCGCCGCCTTCGTGTGGAGCGGCCGCAATGCGGGAACGAAGAAGAACGTGCTCACTTCCGCTCCCAGCCACATGGGGACCGACGCCGAACTCGGACTGCCGTTCCCGACGCCGACCGGGCCGGTCCCGGCCGACGCCTACGGCCATGCCGCGCAACGCCTCATCGGCTGGTACTACCCGCCGGGCGCCTTCGCCGAGGGCGTCTACTTTCAACCGAGCGACCCGCGCCGTGCGACGCAGAACGTCGGCACGGCCTACCGGGGGCTGCCGCGCTATCTCGATACCACCGGCGCCGAACCGATGTGGAAGTCGGGCGGGCCGTTCTTCGTCGCCGGGCTGACGCTCGACGAGGATGATTTCGAGGCGGAACACTACGACGATCACGGCGGCCGCGAGCCGGCCGGGCGTTTCGATCTCGACGAGGCCTTCGGCTGGGATTCGATGTCGGCGGTGGCCAAGTCGGAGGTCTATTTCGACCGCCCGCTCGACATCGACTACTTCGCCCGCGGCGACGGCTATGTCGAGCATGGCAGCGCGTTCAACCCGTACTGGGAGGCGCGCCTCATCGAGACCAGCCACGCCGACCGCGTGGTCGCGCTGCTGCTGCAGCATGGTGAACTGGCCCAGGGCATCACGCTCAATCCCGATGTCGAGTCGCTGCTGGGCTGGATCCAGGGCGTGATGGGCAACCTGTGATGGGTCTCCGGGCACAACCCACGCGACGCCGCGCCCAACACGGCCAGGCAATGACCGAGTTCACCATCGCCGCGACCTACGTGCTGGTGCCGCTGTTCGTGTTCGTGCCGCTGCTCGGCAAGTACATCGATTTCAAGCACGCCTCGATCCAGAACGCGCGCTACCAGGCCTGGGAGTACACGGTCTGGTACGACGACATCGACGAGCGCGACATCCTCGATAATTTCAACTCCGGTGACGCCGGCTTCCGCATGCCGGAGAAGCCGCTCGCCGTGACCCGCGACGAGGCCCGTGTGCGCACGATGTCGACGGTCGGCAGCTATGTCTCGGAGACCGGGTCGACACCGGTCGGCGCGATCCAGCCGATACGCGCGAGTGATGCGGCCGCCGGCTACACGCCGAACCGGCTCTGGCGTGACCATCGCCAGCTGCCGTTCTTCGACGGCGCGACCGACGTCAATGCCGCCGAGACGGATGACGACACGCCGACGATGACGCTGTTCGGTGTCGACATCGGTTCCTGGCTGAACACCGTCGTCGACATCTTCCAGGTCGGCTTCGATGCCGTCGCCGCGATCATCAACCTGCTCGATTCGTTCTCGCGCCAGAACCAGGCCAACGGTGCGGCCCTGCCGGGCGCGGGCGATCCGTTCAGCGGCACTGCCGGGTTTTCGGCGATCAACAACGACGGCTACACGCATGTCGATTTCGACGCCGTGGCGCGCGTCTACCAGAACCGCGCCGGCACGCGCGACGATCTCGCCGGCAGCGCCGATTTCAGCGGCCGCGAACTCGGCTTCAACGCGCGCGCCGGCGTCCTCGCCGACGGCTGGAACGCCGGCGGTACGGCGCACGCCTACCTGCAGGTCGGTGGCACCACACCCTCGACCCTGGTCAACGAACTGCTCAACCTGCCGGGCCTGAGCCAGATCTGGGACCTGATCAGTTTCATCGCGCCCGAGCTGTCGCGTTGCGACCCGGGCGGGCCGGGCGCACCGCCGGACCCGCTGATCAAGTCACCCCTGGCCGCGCCCGAAGGCCATCTCTGGCTGGGCTACGTCGACGGCGACGTGGTGCATCCCGACCGGCTTTCGGTGCCTGGCGAGGACCCCGGCGACCGCCTCGGCAGCCACGCGTGTGACGACAGTGGCCGCTGCGTGTGGGATGACCGCGTGCAGGCGCTCGATCCGCCGCTGTCCCATTCACCGTGCACGCTGTGAGGGGTATGCCGATGCGAGCGATTCAAGCCCTCGTCCTGTCCGCGGCATTTGCGTTCGGCGGCGCGGCGCTGGCCGGGCCGCCCGATTTTCCCGCGCCGGACGACGCCAGTGTTTCGGTGGTGTCGGACGCGATGACCGTGCAGGGGCGCACGATGGCCGTGCGCGCCTTCCTCAGCGACGACCCGGTCGAGGACATCGTCGCCTTCTACCAGGAGCTGTGGCAGGACCCCCCGGTAGAAGGCGACGATGTCCTCGGGCGCGCCCGGCGTCGCCTACGAGCCCGATGCCATGGCCCCCTGGCACCTGCTGACCCGGGTCGAGGACGGTTACGTCATGACCGTGCAGGTGCAGCCGAGCAACGGCGGCGGCACCTATGGCTACCTCGCGCTCGGACGCCTGCCCGATCCGGGTGACGGCGCGCCGCCGGCGCCACCGGAACCGCCGGCGATGAATGGCAGCAAGTTACAGTCACACGTGGTCAGCGAGGACGCGGGTAAGACCGCGCACACCGCGATGCTGGTCAACACCTATTCGCTCGCGAGCAACGTCAATTTCTACCGCGAGCACTACCGCGACTGGCGCAAGGATGTCGACCAGGGGCTCGCGCACGACAGCCTGCACGCACTCGCGTTTCGCCGCGGCCGCCACGAAGTGATCATCACCATCCACCAGGCTCGTGACGGATCGCAGATAGTGCTAAACTCGATTAAACATGATCTGTTATGAGAGAAAGATCGCGCATTTACCTGAAAAATAAGCCGATCAATCGCACCAGAGCGGTCGGCCAGGGAATGGTCGAGTACACCGTGGTGCTCGCGTTCGGCGTGCTGCTGCTGATGGGGCCCGGCGGTGACGTGCTCAAGGACCTCGCGATGGTGATGAAAAACAAGTACCGCGGATACTCCTACGCGATGTCCCTCTCACCGCTGCCCGAGTTCGGCACGGGGCCCGAGTTGGCGGCATACATCGAGGGGCTCAATCTCG
>JAUIFX010000223.1 GCA_030429865.1 Gammaproteobacteria bacterium
GAACCACCAGCCGCCCCAGCCGAGCTCGTAGTAGGCCCACCAGGAGCCGAGCGCGATGCCGACGGTCAGGAAGGCCCACGCCAGCAATGTCCACGGCCGCGCCCAGCGCGCCCAGGCGCTGTCGAGATGGCCGCCGATGAGGCCGGCGACGGCGAACGCGAAGGCCACCGAGAAGCCGACGTAGCCGGTATAGAGCATCGGCGGATGGATGATGAGGCCGGGGTCCTGCAGCAGCGGGTTGAGGTCGGCGCCGTTGGCCGGTGGCGGGATCTCGCGCAGGAAGGGGTTCGAGGTGAGCAGCGTGAACAGCAGAAAGCCGATACTGACCAGGCCCATCACGGCGAGCACGCGTGCGACGAACGCCGGCGGCAGACCGTCGCTGCGATAACTGACCGCGCACGTCCACAGCGCGAGCAGCAGCACCCACAGCAGCAGCGAGCCCTCGTGCGCGCCCCATACCGCGGATACGCGATAGAAAACCGGCAGTGCCGAGTTGGAATTCTGCGCCACGTAGGCGACGCTGAAGTCGTTGGCGACGAAAGCCCAGACCAGCGCGCCGAAGGCGAACGCGACCAGCAGGCACTGGACGCGCGCGGCCGGGCGCGCGAGTGCCATCCACACGAGGTCGCCGCGCGCCGCGCCGACCAGCGGCACCACGGTCTGCAGCACCGCGACGGCCAGTGCCAGCACGAGCGCGAAATGGCCCAGTTCCGCGATCATGGTCAGAGGTTCCCGGCCGGCGCGCCGCCGCTGGCACCGCTGCGCGCCTTGCCGGCCGCCACGGCATCGGCGACCTCGGGCGGCATGTAGTTCTCGTCGTGTTTCGCCAGCACCTCGTTGGCGACGAACACGCCGGTGTCGTTCAGCTGGCCGTTGGCGACGATACCCTGCCCTTCACGGAACAGGTCGGGCAGGATGCCTTCGTAGTACACGACGCGCTCGTGCGCGTAGTCGGTGACGGTGAAGAAGACGCCGAGGCCCTGCGGCTGGCGCAGGATGCTGCCGTCGACGACCATCCCGCCGAGGCGGAACGGCCGGCTCTCGGGCGCCGCGCCTTCGGCAACCTCGGTCGGGCTGTAGAAGTACATCAGGTTCTTCTCGAACGCGGTCAGGATGAGCCCGGCCGCGATGGCGAGGCCGGCCACGCTCAGGCAGATGATCAGCAGTCTCTTACGCCGGGGCGTCATCGTCGTCTCCATTCGGGTCACGGGCCAGGGCGTGCAGCACGGCGCGCTCGGCGCGCCTGGCGAGCACCGCGTTGACACCCAGCACCAGCGCCGCGATGGCGTAGCTGCTCCACACGTAGGCGCCGTACCCGCCCATGGCAATGAACTCAGCCATGACCGCGCGCCGCCTCGCGTCCGACCATGTCGCGGACCCAGCTGGTGTTGCGGTCGTAGGCCAGGATGCCGCCGCGTACGCGCGCGAGCGCCGCGGCGAAATAAAACGTGGTGAAGGCGACCGCCATCACCAGCAGGGGGATCAGCATGTCGATGTGGATCGACGGGCGGTCGAGCTTGCTCACGGTGGGGCCCTGGTGCAGCGTGCTCCACCATTCGACCGAGTAGTGGATGATCGGAATGTTGACCACGCCGATGAGGGTGAGCACGGCCGCGGCGCGTGCGCCGGTGCGCCGGTCCTCGATGGCATTGTCGAGCGCCATGATGCCGAGGTAGAGGAACAGCAGAACCAGTTCCGAGGTCAGCCGCGCGTCCCATACCCACCAGGTGCCCCACATCGGCTTGCCCCAGATGGAACCCGTGACCAGGGCGAGGAAGGTGAACGAGGCGCCGATCGGGGCACTCGCACGCAGCCAGATCTCGGCCAGCTTGATCTTCCACACCAGCGCTACGGCGCCGGCGCCCGCCATGCACATGTAGACGAACAGCGACATCCAGGCGCTCGGCACGTGGATGTAGATGATGCGGTAGCTGTCGCCCTGCTGGTAGTCGGCCGGCGCGGTCACGAGGCCGCCGTACAGGCCGTAGGCCATCAGCAGCGCCGTGGCGAGCGCGAGCCAGCCGCTCCAGCGCGCACTCAGCCGGTAGAAATGCATCAGGGAGGCGTACTTGTGCAGGAAAGCGAACATCAGCCCATGCGGATTCTGAGCGCGGCCGCGGTCGCCCAGGGTGTCAACGTGATGGCGAGCACGAGCAGGCCGGCGAGGAAGTAGAGCTCTGCCGCTGCGCTGAGCCCGAGCGCCGCGTTGGACGTGGCCGCGGCACCGAAAATGAGCAGCGGAATGTACAACGGCAGGATCAACATTGCCAGCAGCATCCCCCCTCCGCGCAGCCCCACCGTGAGCGCGCTGACGGCAGTGCCGACGAGGCTCATGCAGGCACTGCCGAGCGCGAGGCTCGCGAGGAGTATGACCAGCGTCGTGCCGCCGAGTTCGAGCGCCAGCGCCAGCGGAACCGCGAGCAGCAGGATGGGCAATCCCGACAACAGCCAGTGCGCGCTCGCCTTGGCCAGCGCGACCAGCGCCAGCGGCGTGCCCGAGAGCACCACCAGCTCGAGCGAGCCGTCGCCGTAGTCGTTGCGGAACAGGGTGTCGAGCGAGAGGCTGGCCGCGAGCAGCGCCGCGACCCACACCACGCCGGCGGCAACGCGCGCCAGCAGCGCCGGGTCCGGTCCGAGGGCGAACGGGTAGAGCACCACCGCGAGGACGAAGAAGATCAACGGGTAGAGCGCTTCGCTCTGGCTGCGCGCGGCACGGCGCAGCTCACGGCGCACGACCGCGGCGAACACCCCGGCCGGACCCCTCACCGCACGCTCCCGAGATCGAGCAGGGTCAGCGCGTGGCGGCTGTCGAAATGCTGGTGCGTGGCGATGATGACGGTGCCGGCGGCGTCGAGATGGGCATCGATGAGCGATTCGAGCAGGCCACGCGTCGATGCGTCGAGGGCCGTGAACGGTTCGTCCAGCATCCACAGTGGGCAGTCGAACAGGGCGAGGCGCGCGAGCGCAACGCGCTGACGCTGACCGGCCGAGAGCTGGCGCACCGGGCGGGCGGCGAAGCGGCGCGCGTCGAGTCGCGCCAGGGCTTCGTCGATGCTGCAGCGTGCGGGCGCGCGCGCGAGCGCGCGCTGGAAGGCGAGGTTCTCGCGCGCGTCGAGTTCGCCACACAGGCCGCTCGAGTGGCCGACGAAAGCGAGCTCGGCATGAAAACGCGCGCTGCCGCCGATCGGCTCACCGCGCCAGTGGATACTGCCCGCGGCCGGCGCCACCAGCCCGGCCAGGGTCCGGATGACGCTGGTCTTGCCGCTGCCATTGGCGCCGCCGAGCTGGATCAGCGCGCCCGGCGCGGCGTCGAAGCCGAGGCCCGAGACGAGTGCGCGGGCGCCGCGCTCCACGGCCAGGCCCCGCACCTCGAGACGGGCGTCGCTGCGGGTGGCAGGGCTGGCCGGCTGCTGTCGATGAAAACGCTGCATGCGGAAGCTGGGAACCCGTAGGTGCGCCGCCCGCTGCGCGGCGCCGGCGTCTCGTTCGATGCTCTTCTATCCCTTGCCGGTGCGCTTCCCCAGGCGCGCGAGGCCGCCTGGCCGAATCCCGCCCTTGCGCCCGGTCAGCGCCCGCGGGTATTGCCGAACCCGGCCATGGCGGTCTGCCGGGCGCGAAGTGTACCGCGGGCCCGGCGTGCGGCGCCGGCGCTGCCCCGCGGCGCCCTGCGCCGTCAGCGTAGCCCGACCGGGTGCGTCGCGGCGAGCGTCTCGCGGCGCAACTCGCGGCCGCGTCACTCGAGGCGGAACTTGCCCCCCGGCATCCCCGCACCCGGCATGCCGGCTCCCGGGACCCCGGGCGCGCCGCCCTGGCCCGGCACGACGATACGCGAGGCCTCCTCGCGTGCCATCTCGCGGGCGCGCTCGTTGAGCCGCTCGATCGCCCCGCGTACGCCCTCCGGAAACTGTTCGAAGGCCTCGGCCAGCGTCTCTACCTCGAGCGGGAACTGCACCGGGATGGGACCCATCTGGGTCATCAGCGTGGTGTCGCCGATGTAGCGCTCCGGGCGGGACGGGTCATCGCTGCCGTCGACCCTGATCGGCACCAGGCGCCGGATCGTGGCGGCGTGGAGGTCGGTGATGGATTCCTCCCGGTAGAGGTTGTCGGTATCGATCGAGATCGAATCGAGGCCTGCAGCTTCTGATTCGGCCATGGCGTTTCTCCCGCGGGTTCAGGCTCGGCGGCATGTTACCAGATCGACCGCCGCGCTCCGGCCGGCGAGGCGAGGCGTGGGCTGCGCCCTGCCGCTTCCCGCGCGAGTAAAGCTCGGCGCGACCCGACCGCTAACCACAGCACGTGCGGGCAGCGCGGCGGGTGCGGGTGCGCTCGCGGCGGTCGTCCGTGCCACGGACCCGGCGCGCGATGCATTTGGCGAAAGTGCGACGACTGCTTGTGTAGAATACCGCGATCTCTCATCCGTCCATGTCGAACATGAAAATCCTCGTTACCGGCGCGGCCGGATTCATCGGCGCGCGCCTGACCGAGAAGCTGCTCGAGCGCGGCGACGAGGTGGTTGGCGTCGACAACCTGAACGACTACTACGAAGTCACGCTGAAGGAAGCGCGCCTCGCGCGGTTCGCCGATCACCCGGCATTCACCTTCCACAGGCTCGACATCGAGGACCGCGCGGCGATGCCCGCGCTGTTCGCCAGCGTGCGGCCGCAGCGCGTGGTGCACCTCGCGGCACAGGCCGGCGTGCGCTACTCGCTGGAGAATCCTCACGCCTACATCGACGCCAACATCGTCGGCACGATGAACGTGCTCGAAGGTTGCCGCCACAACGACGTCGAGCACCTGGTCTACGCGTCGTCGAGCTCGGTCTACGGTGCCAACACGCGGATGCCGTTTTCGGTGCACGACAACGTCGACCACCCGGTCTCGCTGTACGCCGCGACGAAGAAAGCCAACGAGCTGATGGCCCACACCTACAGCCACCTTTATGGCCTGCCTGCGACGGGTCTGCGCTTCTTCACCGTCTACGGGCCGTGGGGCCGGCCGGACATGTCGCTGTTCCTGTTCACGCGCAAGATACTCGCCGGCGAACCCATCGACGTCTACAACTACGGCAACCATCGCCGCGACTTCACCTACGTCGACGACATCGTCGCCGGCGTCATGGGCTGCGTCGACACCGTCGCCGCGGCCAACCCCGACTGGCGCAGCGATGCGCCCGACCCCGCGACCGCGCGGGCGCCGCATCGCGTCTACAACATCGGCAACAACTCGCCCGTCGAGCTGATGGACTTCATCGGTGCGCTCGAGGAGTGCCTGGGCCTGGAAGCGCGCAAGAACATGCTGCCGTTGCAGCCGGGCGATGTGCCCGATACCTACGCCGATGTCACGGCCCTGGTCGAAGACATCGGCTACCGTCCCGGAACGCCGATCAAGACCGGCATCGCCAACTTCGTCGCCTGGTACAAGGAGTATTACGAAATCCCATGAGCACGCACAGCAGAAAGGTGGCCGTGATCGGCCTCGGCTACGTTGGCTTGCCGGTCGCGGTCGCCTTCGGCCGCTCGACCCGTACCGTGGGCTTCGACATCAACGCCGCGCGTATCGCCGAGCTCGTTGCCGGGCACGACAGCACGCTCGAGGTCGAGGACGACGAGCTCAAGGCCAGCGACATCCACTTCACTTCCGACCCGGCAGACCTGCGCGCGGCGGATTTCCACATCGTCGCCGTACCGACGCCCATCGATCATGCCAAGCGGCCGGACCTGACGCCGGTCCTGCGCGCCTCGGAGACCCTCGGCAAGCAGCTCAAGGCCGGCGACATCGTGGTCTACGAATCGACCGTCTACCCGGGAGCGACGGAGGAGGATTGCGTGCCGGTGCTCGAGCGCATGTCGGGCCTCACCTGCGGCAAGGATTTCTTCGTCGGCTACTCGCCCGAGCGGATCAACCCGGGAGACAAGGAACACACCTTCACCAAGATCACCAAGGTGGTTTCGGGCCAGACACCGGAAATCCTCGATATCGTCGCCGACGTCTACGCCAGCGTCGTCACCGCCGGCGTGCACCGC
>JAUIFX010000224.1 GCA_030429865.1 Gammaproteobacteria bacterium
CGGCGCGCTCGTAGTCGAGACCCGACATCAGCACGCGCACACCGTCACCGACCGCGCCGAGGACGTTCTCCACCGGCACCTCGCAGTCGTCGAAGAAGATCGGGTAGGTGTTCGAGCCGCGCATGCCGAGCTTGTCGAGCTTGGTACCCTTGGTGAAGCCGGTGAAGCCCTTTTCGACGATGAACGCCGTCATGCCGCGCGGGCCGGCATCGGGATCGGTCTTGGCGTAGACGACGAGGGTGTCGGCGTCGCCACCGTTGGTGATCCACATCTTCGAACCGTTGAGCACGTAGCAGTCACCGCGGCGATCGGCGCGCAGCTTCATCGAGACCACGTCCGAACCCGCGTTGGGTTCGCTCATGGCGAGCGCGCCGACGTGCTCGCCGGAGACCAGCTTGGGCAGGTAGCGATCCTTCTGCGCCGCGTTGCCGTTGCGATGAATCTGGTTCACGCACAGGTTGGAATGCGCGCCGTAGGACAGGCCGACCGCGGCCGAAGCGCGCGAGACCTCCTCCATCGCGACGATGTGCGCGAGGTAGCCGAGGTTCGCGCCGCCGTATTCCTCGGCAACGGTCACGCCGTGCACGCCGAGATCGCCGAGCTTGCGCCACAGGTCGGCGGGAAACTCGTTGGCCTGCTCGATGTCCTGCGCGCGCGGCGCGATCTCGTTGGCGGCGAAGTCGGCCACGGACTCGCGCAGCATGTCGACGGTGTCGCCGAGGTCGAAGCTGATGCCCGGCAGGTTGTTCATGTCGGTTTCTCCATGGTGCTGTGCAATCGGTACGGCGCACGCGCCGCGCCCGCCGCGCGGGGCGCGACAGGATAGCCCACCGCGCCTCGCGGGGCGCGCTCAGCCTAGCGCGGTGTGCCCCGCAGGGGCTGCCATGAAGGTTGCAAATCGTGCCATATCACTCGATATTCCGCCTATGGAAGCCAGACCTGCCGAAGCCGTGCCGTGGAGCGTTGGAGCGCGTGCCGCGACGCCGATGGTCTTCGTGCGCGCCATCGTCGACGCGTATGCCCGCTACGGCCGCGATGCCGCCGCCGCGCTCGCCGCTGCCGGTATCGATCCCGCCACCGTCCACGAACCGTCCGCGCGCATCACCGCGGGCCAGATGGAACGCGTTTCGGAAGCCGCCATGCGCGAACTCGACGACGAGGCGCTCGGCTGGTTCTCGCGCCGGCTGCCCTGGGGCAGCTACGGCATGCTGTGCCGCGCGTCCCTGGGCGCGCCCGATCTTGCCGTCGCGCTCAAGCGCTGGTGCCGCCACCACGCCTTGCTGACCGACGACGTGCGGCTCGTGCTGCAGCTCGACGACGCCCGCGCGAGTCTCGTCATCGAAGAGCGCCGCGCGCCGCGGGCGTCGCGCGAGTTCTGTCTCGTGACCCTGCTGCGCTACGTGCACGGCTACGCGTGCTGGGTGGTCGACTCGCGTATTCCGCTGCTCGAAGCGCAATTTCCTTACCCGTGTCCGGCGCATGCCGAAGCCTACCCGCTGATGTTCCCGGGGCCGGCGCGGTTCGATGCGCCGGTAGCGGGCTTCGCCTTCGACGCGCGCTACGCAGCCCTGCCGCTGGTGCGCGACGAAGCGGCGCTGCGCCAGATGCTGCGCCGCGCGCTGCCGTTGACCGTGCTGCAGTACCGCCGTGACCGGCTGCTCGTACGCCGTGCACGCGAGATCGTCGCCGCGCGTCCGGACGAGGTGCGCGACGCGGCTGCACTCGCGCATCGCCTGAACGTGTCCACGCGCACGCTGTTCCGCCATCTGCGCGAGGCCGGCGTGACCTTGCAGACGCTCAAGAACGAAGCGCGCTGCGCGCGCGCCGTCGCGTTGTTACAGCGGACCCAGCGTCCCGTCGCGCAGGTCGCGCGCGCGGTGGGTTTCGACAACGAGAAGAGCTTCGCGCGGGCTTTCCGCCAATGGACCGGGCGCTCGCCGAGCGCGTGCCGGCGCGACGCCCGGGCGCGCTGAGTGAGGCGCGCTGAGTCAGGCCTGCTTCTTTGCCGCGATGCGGGCGATCGCGGCGGCCGAGGCGGCCCAGTGATCCTCGTGCAGCCAGGTCGCCTCCAGCAGTGCGGGTTCCGCGGCGCGTACCGCGCGCCACGCGTCGTCCTGGCGTGCAGCGCGGGCGAGCGTCTTGTAGGCGCGCATGATCTGTGACTTGCGCTCGCGCATCGGCGCGACGTAGCGCTCGAGCGCCTGTTCGAAATCCTCGTCCGGCTCCTGCACCGCGTCGGCGAGCCCGAGCACGCGCGCTTCCTCGGCGGCGATGAACTCGGCGCGGGTGAGCATACGCAGCGCGGTGGCCGGCCCGGCCACGCGCATGAGGTCGGCGCCGCCACCCCAGGCGGTCGAAATGCACATCTGGCCCTGCACGAAGCCGAGGCGCGCATGGCGTGCGAACACCCGCATGTCGCAGGCCAGCGCGAGTTCGCCGCCACCGCCGATGGCGTCACCGTTCATGGCGGCGACGACCGGCACCGGGAAATCCCGGATGCTGTCGAGTGCCGCGGTCGAAAAGCGATTCATCTCGCGCACGGCGTCGGGTTCGCGCAGGCCCTCGAACTCGTGCAGGTCGCCGCCGGCGGCGAAGCAGCGCTCGCCAGCGCCGCGGATCACGGCAAGGCGCAGGTCGGCCTCCCCGGCATGCGCACGAAAGGCATCGCCGAGTTCGCCGAGCACGGCCTGGGCGAGGGCGTTGCGCTTGGGCGCGCGGTCGATGAGCACGTGGAGGACGCCATCGGCGACCCGGGTCTTGATGGTGGCGGCGGGAATGGCGGCTCTCCTCGGTTTGCGCAGGGCGACAGTATAGGCATGCCGTCGGAGCGGCGCCCGGTGTGCCGCACGTCATGCCGCCGGCCGGTTCGGGCGGCCGCGTGCGAACGTCTCGCCGTGGGCCGCTGCGGCATGCGATGATCGCGGCTCCTCCATGCCCAGCGGCGCCCGACGCCGTTCGTGATTGTCCGTGACCGACGCCCCCCTCGTTGCCATCCGCAACTGCAACTTCGGCTATACCCCGGCACGCCGCATCCTGCACGACGTCGACCTCGTCGTGCCGCGCGGCAAGGTCGTCGCCCTGATGGGTGGCAGCGGCTGCGGTAAGACCACGCTGCTGCGCCTGATCGGCGGGCAGGCACGTGCGCAGACCGGCAGCGTGGAAGTCGCCGGCGAGAACATGGGTACGCTCGACGCCGATGGTCTCTACCGCATGCGGCGACGCATGGGCATGTTGTTCCAGGGCGGCGCGCTGTTCACCGACATGACGGTGTTCGAGAACATCGCGTTCCAGATGCGCGAGCATACCGACCTGCCCGAGGATGCAATCCGCGACCTGGTGCTGCTCAAGCTGCACGCGGTCGGCCTGCGCGGGGCGGCGAACCTGATGCCCTCGGAGCTGTCCGGCGGCATGGCCCGCCGCGTGGCGCTGGCGCGCGCCGTCGCGCTCGACCCGATGCTCGTGATGTACGACGAACCGTTCGCCGGCCTGGACCCCATCTCGCTCGGCGTCATCGGGCAGCTCATCCGGCGTTCCAACGATGCCCTCGGCGCAACCTCGATCGTGGTCACACACGACGTACAGGAGTCGTTGAAAATCGTCGATTACGTGTATCTCATGGCCGACGGCCGCATCGTCGCCGAAGGAACCGCCGAGGAGATGCGCGAATCGGACGTGCCGATGGTGCGGCAATTCGTGCAGGGCGAAGTCGACGGCCCGGTCGGCTTTCATTACCCCGCTCCCGACTACCGTGCCGATCTCGGCCTGGCGGCGGACGCATGACATCGCCTCACGCACGCCAGCGGGCAAGCGCAGGAGCAAAAGGAGCAAAAGTGTCAGACACTTTTGGCGGTGCAGCACGGCAGGGGGGCACGGGGTGAACGGCAGCGGGCCGTTCGATCTCGTCGCGCGGGTCGGCGCCTGGGCGATCGACGCGGTGCGCCGCATCGGCGCGGCGACCCTGTTCATGCTGCGCGTGCTGTTCGCTTCGGGGACGAGCATCGCGCGGCCCGCGCTGACCGTGCGCGAGGTCTATTTCGCCGGCGCGCTGTCGCTCGTCATCATCATGGTCTCCGGACTGTTCGTCGGCATGGTGCTCGGCCTGCAGGGCTACGACACGTTGCAGACCTACGGCTCGGAGGAGAAGCTCGGCGTGCTGGTGGCGCTGTCACTGGTTCGCGAACTGGGCCCGGTCGTCGCGGCGCTGCTGTTCGCGAGCCGCGCAGGCTCGGCGATCACCGCCGAGATCGGCCTGATGAAAGCGACCGACCAGATTGTCGCGATGGAAATGATGGCGGTCGACCCGGTCGCACGGGTCGTCGCGCCGCGCTTCTGGGGAGCGGTCTTGTCCATGCCCCTGCTGGCGGCCTTGTTCTCCGCGCTCGGCATCTTCGGCGCCTACGTCGTCGGCGTGCGCCTGCTCGGCGTCGACGACGGCGCATTCTGGTCGCAGATGCAGGCGGCGGTCGATTTCCGCCAGGACATTCTCAACGGGGTCGTCAAGAGCATCGTGTTCGGCATCGGTATCGCCGCGGTGGCGACCTTCGAGGGATTCGATGCGCCGCCGACGGCGGAGGGCGTGTCGCGCGCGACGACGCGCACGGTGGTCCACTCGTCGCTGCTCGTGCTCGCCCTCGACCTCGTGCTGACCGGCTTCATGATGCAGATGTGGGGCGATTGAACGCGCCCTGCCGAAGGAGACAGTTACGATGATGAACTCTCGCATGCTGCAGTTCTGGGTCGGCGTGTTCGTACTCGCCGGCTTCGCCGCACTGCTCTTCCTCGCGCTCAAGGTCGGCAACCTCGGCCTCGGCAGCGGCGCCGCCAGCTACGAGGTGCGCGCGAGCTTCAGCAACATCGGCAGCCTCAAGGCACGGGCCCCGGTACGCGCCGCCGGCGTCACGGTAGGCCGCGTTCTCGCGGTCGATTTCGACGCCACGCGCTACGAGGCCGACGTCACCATGGCCATCGACAGCGCCTACCGCTTCCCGCTCGACACCAGCGCTTCCATCCTGACCTCGGGCGTGCTCGGCGAGAACTACATCGGCCTCGACGCCGGCGCCGAGGAAACCCATCTCGAGGATGGCGGTCGAATCACCATCACCCAGTCGGCCGTCGTGCTCGAGCACGTCATCGGCCAGTTCCTCTACGACAAGGCACAGGAGGCCTCCCCCTGAACATGACGCGCGCAACAAGAAGTCTGCCGGCACTGCTCGCCGGCCTGTGGCTGCTGCTCGCACTCGCCCCGGCGCTGGCCGACCCGATGCCGCCGGACGAGCTCGTTCACCGCACGGCCGACGAGGTGCTCGCGGTGCTGCGCGCAGACGCGGGTACCGACATGAAGGCGCTCGCCGAGCTCGTCGATACCAAGGTCGTCCAGCACTTCGATTTCGGCGCGATGACGCGGCTCGCCGTCGGCAAGCACTGGCGCACCGCCGACGACAGCCAGCGCATGGCGCTGGTCGACGAGTTCCGCATGCTGCTCGTGCGTACCTACTCGGTGGCGCTGCAGCAGTTCGTCGACTACCACATCGACTACCGCCCGCTGCGGCTCGAGCCGGATGCGAAGCAGGCAGTGGTGCAGACGAGCGTGACCAAGGACAGTGGCGGCAAGCCGATCCGCATGGACTACCGCATGATCGCGCGCGATTCCGGCTGGAAGGTCTACGACGTTCTGGTCGACGGCGTCAGCCTGGTCGTCAACTATCGCAGCCTGTTCGACTCGACGGTCAACCGGTCGGGCATCGACGGTCTCATCCGTCTGCTGCAGGACAAGAACGCCGACGGCAGCACGGGGTGAGTACGGAAGCGGCCACCTGCGCGCTTGCCGGGCCGGTCACGCTGGCCACGCACACGGCGCTGCGCGCACGCATCGCCGGGTTCGTCGCCGCGGGCGCCGGCACCATTGACTGGAGCGCCGTGGACGAACTCGACTCGAGCGCGCAGACCCTCCAGCACAGGGCCTGCGGCGGCCTCCGCGCCGGAGGCCCGCGCCACCGATTCGATGTCGCCGAAG